>CABSEG010000012.1 GCA_902476645.1 uncultured Lachnospiraceae bacterium
CTGGACGGAAATAAGTGGGTTTATCATGACAGTCCGGTGATGGCAATCTCTCTGGAAGACGCCAAGAGATACGATGATACTTTAGAAAAAATGGAAAAGAAATACCTGCCTAGCCAGGATGAATTTTATATCATGAGTCACTCATTTCTGGAAGATTAACTTCCTTATATACAATTACCCTGGGAAGTCCTCCATACTTTTCCCCCTCTGCTGCTATCCGATATCCCATGGCTAGAAAATTTCCAAGACTGTATCGGTTTTTCGGGTGTACCGTAGCGAACAGATGCCGGTTGCCTTCAGCAGTCAAGACTTCCTCAGCCTCAGCAAGCAATCGCCGCATCAGCCCCTTCCCTCTGGCCTCCTGGCACACACAGGCTGAGTCCATATAAGCGGAGTAATGTTTTTCCAAATCCGTAAGCCCAATGCAGTCCCCCAAATGCTCTGGCTCCAGCCCCGGTCTATGTACGATTAAAAAACCTAACATTTTTTCACTCCTGACTGCCTTGAGTGTAAACCCTTTTTCTCCCATATGATCCAAAATATAGGCTTCATCATCTGTTACATACCAGTCTTTATGTTCCGGTTTCGTCACTGCTGTCTCCATAAGCTCCAAAATCCTCGGTATATCCCGGGCCACTGCTTTTGTAATCTTGATTTCCATGGACTTCCTCCTCTTGATCTGGGTAAGGATTCACATGCACCATACAGTGCTTCACTTCCTTAAAATTTTTCTCTATTACATCGTGTACGTTCTGGGCAATTTGATGTGCCTCTCTTAAAGGCATATCCGCCTTTGCAGCGATTTCCACATCCACGTATGCCCTGGAGCCAAACCTCCTGGTACGTACATCATCCACGGCCAGAACTCCCGGCTCCTGGGCTATGGTTCGGTACATGCGTTCCACCGTAAGGATATCGCAGGACTTATCCACCATCTTATCCACAGCATCCCGAAACACATCCAAAGCTGCCTTCTCAATAAACAGGCAGATCACCACGCTGGCTGCCGGATCCAGTGCCACAAATCCCATTCTGGCTCCCACAATTCCAATCAACGCCCCCACAGAAGAGAGGGCGTCAGACCGATGATGCCAGGCATCCGCCATCAAGGCGCCAGAGTGCAGCTTTCTGGCAGCGCCTCTGGCATACCAGTACATCCACTCTTTTACCAGTATGGACACAAGCGCAGCCACCAGCGCCAGAATGCCCGGAGCAGTTGATATCTGTGTCCCGGAATCCGCAATCTTTTCGATACCGCCAATCCCAATTCCGATGCCCGTGGCCCCTAAAATCACTGCTAACAGTATGGAGGCTACACACTCCATCCGCTCATGTCCGTAGGGATGTTCCCGGTCTGACTTCTTGTTGGAAACGGTTACACCTATCATGACAATACATGTGCTAAACACGTCGGAAGCCGAATGAACTGCATCCGAAATCATAGCCCCCGAATGTCCAAGAATCCCTGCTACCAGCTTAAATAGCGACAACGCCACATTCACCGCTATACTTATTGCGGATACATGTATGGCAAGCCCCGCATCCTTCAGGTCGCCTTTCGCGCGCTTCATGTTTTCTTCCCCGCTCTATTCTCACTGGTTTTAAAGTCAGCTACCGCCGGGTCTTTTATCTGACGGACCCTGGACCACTCCTTGGTGGCATCATCCCGCACTACTTCTGATTGGTTTTGGTGCAAAAACTTAACCAGCTCATATCCGCTGACCCAAATTTCATTAGCCCCTTCTCTCTGAGATTCGTCAAAAATAAGCTGTAATCCGAAGTGAAGGTGACTCTCATCTATATTATTGACATTTTCTTTGGCGCTATATCCTGTGCGTCCCATATATCCGATCACATCCCCTGCCTGCACCACATCTCCCTCCTTCAGAGTTTTACAGTAAGGAAAATTCTGTCTCAGATGAGCGTAATAATAATACCGCTTTCCATCAAAGCTGTTGATACCGATTCTCCATCCCCCATACTGGTTCCATCCCATCACGGCCACCACCCCGGATTCCACTGCAACAATGGGGGTCCCTACTTGCCCCATCATATCGTGTCCCAGATGGCTCCTCCGGTATCCATAGCTTCTGGCCACACCGAAATCATCGTAATCACTGTAGGGAAAACCTTTTGCTATAGGGCTGAACCCCTTTAAGCCATACTTTTTTACCCAAGAAGTACTTCCTGTCTCATCTTTTTCTTCCTCCTCATACACACCTATTAGGCCCCCGAGAACAGCCCCATAAGCTTCCCGGTAATATTCATAATAAGAGAGATCCGCGGTCAGATCTTCCAGGGTCTGTTCCCCGGCCAGCACGGACTCCGCAACTGTTTCCATATCTTTTTTTTGGTACCGGCTAAAATCCCCTCCATATTTTGCCCCTAGATAAGCTAACAAGTCTAACCAATCCAGATGAGTCTGCTCTCCATAAGTCTCTGTGTCATAGGCATACGCCTGTTTCATGGCCTCACAGGTTACGTCAAAATCCACCCATCGGATAAAATCCTTTTCCCTTTCCGCTTCTGTCCCGGTTTTCGTCTGGCTCCCGGCATTTTGGGACGCCACATGCGTACTCCCGGCTCTATAAGAATAGAACAGCAGACAGATAGCCAGCACTTCCACTCCGATTCCTGCCAGAAATCCCCACCGTTTTTTCTCTCCCATTCAATTCTCCCAATCGCAGACTCTATGGGATTCTATGCTTCCTTTCCCCCGTTTATGCAGAGCAATTTCAACCAAGGCTATACGCATGAAAAAAACGCTCCGGCCATATAGTAATAAAAAACCTGATGGGCAAGGATCATATGAATACACATGCACCTCTTAAAAAGGGGGCTCTCTTGGCTCTTCTTTTTATCGCCTTCTTTTTTGCCGGACGGCTATGTGCCAGATGGACGGCTCCGGCAAGCAGCGCTGCGATTTTGCCTTCCGATGGAAACTGGGGACTCAGCTTTCCGGAAGAGGGAAAAACCCCGGTAGGAAATGCCACCATGGATGAGTTATCCCAATACAATGCCTACTATGCCCAGGATACGCAGGAAAAGGTGCTGTACCTGACCTTTGACTGTGGGTACGAAAACGGAAATACTGCCCCCATTCTGGATGCTCTGAAAAAACACCAGGCTCCGGCCACCTTTTTTGTGGTGGGCAACTTTCTGTCCGACTGCCCTGAACTAATTCAACGCATGATCTCCGAAGGGCACACGGTTGGGAATCACACCTATCACCATCCGGATATGTCCAAAATCTCCACCAAGGAAGCTTTCAGCCAGGAGCTATCCGCTCTGGAAGATCTTTATCAGGAAATCACCGGGCAGCCCATGACAAAATACTATCGGCCTCCTCAGGGAAAATACAGCGTCCAAAATCTCCAAATGGCCAAGGAACTGGGCTATGAAACCTTTTTCTGGAGTCTGGCCTATGTGGACTGGTATCAGGATCAGCAGCCCACCAAGGAGGAAGCCTTCGAGAAGCTGCTGGGCCGCATCCATCCCGGCGCCATCGTATTACTCCACAGTACATCCGGCACCAACGCAGCTATTCTGGATGAACTCCTCACGAAATGGGAAGAAATGGGCTATACTTTCCGCTCACTTGATGAACTGGTAAAAGACCGCTTATCATAAAATGCTCCCCTGAAAGAAGCTTCTCCATCTTTCAGGGGATCCTCATGCCCTCTTTCCTGCCTTTTGATAGGCAATTCTGGGCGTTCCATCTTCCACGTGAATCCATCCGCACCGCAAGAATCCATTCTTTTCCAGGGCTCTTTGCATTACGTGATTGTCTTTATGGGTATCTATTTTCAGATTCGGGCATCTTAGCCAGCACCACGCTATGCATTCTGCCAGCATTCCCTTCTTTTTTCCTCTGGAGGCTACCCGGTGTATAGCTCCGTAAGGTTCTTTATTCAGCCAAGCCCCCTCCTCGATGTGTATATAAGAGGGATCTTCTCCTTCTTTGAAATAAAATACCCCTTCCAGGCCTTCACTTCCTTCCCACACATAGGAACATCCCTCTCTGATATCCTCCTCAACCATTTCTCTGGGCGGATAGGCTTGTCCCCACTGTGTGGGATTGCCGTTCGCTTTCATAAATTCTCTGGCTATTCCATAAATCTCCATAATTTCCGGTAAGTCAGAAAGTTCTGCCTTTCTAATCTGCATAATCACACCCTTAACCGCTTATAAAAACCGGTTCTGTACCTCGCGGCCCTTTCCTCTTTTCTTTCTATTCTTCCCCTTCCCCTGGCGCCTATTCGTTCTGTATATATGATGATTTTCCCATACACAGATGTATCCGTCTATCCCGCGCGAAAAGAAGGGAAAGGGACTCCGGATTTTTCCGGAATCCCCCTGCTTCAATGTATATCAAGTTGCAGATTGTACTCTGTATACTATTATTGACAAAGCTCTCCAACCACTTGATTGATCACCTTACCATCAGCCTTTCCTTTCAGCTCAGCCATCACAGCTTTCATGATCTGGCCTTTATTCTTTGTGGCAAGAACTTCTGCAAATTTTTCTTCCAGACAGGCCTTCACTTCCTCTGGGGACATCAAAGACGGAGCATATTCGTTAATCACATCATAGCGAAACTGATACTCGGCCTTTAACTCCTCCCGTTCCTGCGGGCAGGTATCCACTTGCTCTTTTGCTGTCTTTAATTCCTTTAAAATAACCCGGTCTACCAACTCTGGCGTAATATTGTCACGGCATCCCTCGTCAATGGCCACCTTTTTTACAGCGGAAATCAAAGAAGAGATGGCTTCCTTTCTGGGTTTATCCTTTGCTTTCATGGCAGCTACCATGTCTTTTTGTAGTGTTTCAAATTCCATTGTCAAGACCTCCTGTGCTTGGGGAAACAGTCTCTCCTGCTTTTCCCTCTTTTCATTTTTACTGATTATAGCACCAAACGGACAAAAGATGCAACCCTGGCACCTCAGATCTTATTGTTTCATGTGGTAACTGCGGCAAACGCCAAAGGACCATTCTTTTTCTTCTGTACCTGAGCTTCCCACATTTTCCGGCATGTCCTCTTAAAGGCACCACGCAGTGCAGACCTTTGAAAACCGCAGACAGCCCTAAACAGGGCTATGGATACGACCAACCTCATGTGTTACAGCTGATTACCTTCCCTTTTATATTGTGGTTTTGAAAAAGAGGAAGGACTGCCTGCATCTTTTCACAGGATACAAAGCAAAAAACAGGTTCAAAAGAGCATTCCCCACTTATGCGGAAAGCTCAGATACTATTTCAAATTATAGGCCTTTGATCTTGTTCTGAAAATAGATTTTCTGCCGCAAAAAGGTAACTTTTTACCATCACATAATTTGTCAGAGCAATGCCCTTTCTAAAAACCTTCTGTTCTCTGACCACCTCATATCCTCTCCCTAAAAAAAAGGGCTTTGCGGTAATGGAGGCATGTGTCACAATACGATTGGCATTGGTTCCCCTCTCCAATTTATCACACAAGGCTGTGGCAATTCCCCGATTTTGAAAATCTTTGTGCACGTATAGCCGATCCAGGTACCCTGCCCGGTCTAGATCTCCAAATCCCACAATCTCTCTCCCAATCTGCGCCACTAAGGTTTTATGCTCCAGAAAAGAAGTATTCCACTCCTCCAAGTTTACTTTACCGGATGCCCACGCATAGAGCTGCCTGCTGGTGTAGTCTTTTGCGTTTACCGTATGAACTGTTTCATAAAACAAGTCTGCCAGCTTTTGGCAATCTGAGGGGATATAGTCTCTGATTCTCATAGGCTCTCCTTGGTATGCTTATGCTTCGTCTCAGTTTCAACCTCTTACTCTTGAAATATTAAAAAAATATAGTAAAATATACTTACCAGTATGACCAGTACTGCGTCTGCAAAATTCGCAAAAATTAATGGATCATATCCCTTCAAAATATCTATGCCTATACTTTTCAAATACAGAGCGCAGAAACTGATTCCCAAATTTAGTATGATTACAAAGATAAATGTATTAACAATTCCTAATACTACTTTCCTTGTCCGTCTTTGCTTCTTATTTTCCTTATAAATTTTCTCAGCCAAATCATCTATCATTTGGTCTGCTTCTTTCATAGCAATTTTATTCTGTAATAACATCTGGCTAAATAAATGTAGCATATCTTTACTTGGTTTTTTATTATGTGTTCTTTTATATTCCTCTTTGTACTCTTCGAGCTTCTGATCATGTATTGTTTTTATCAATCTAGGCCTTATTTCAGAAAAATTACTTAAAATAGCTTTTTTAATCTCCGCTTCGTTCATTTTAATCCCAGTTTTTCCCTTTGCTCTTTAGATAAAATGTCTTTTACAGAACCCTGTTTTTTTTCCAATCTTTTTATTAAAAAGTCCCCGATACCTTTTTGACCGCTTCGTAAAAATTCCTGATATTCTTTATCTTTAAAGAGTAAGGATGGCACGACGCCACTTTCTTCCTGATATTTTGCATCCTCCTTTCCTCCATAATCGAACGAGGGCGTCGGTACAACATCCTCCACTACTAGTTGACATATACGCATACCTTTACATATTTCCACCGGTATACTGTTATTATTTTTGATTGCTATTGTCATCTTTCCAATATATCCGGGGTTGATAAAGCTCCCCAAAGATACATCTATTCCCATTCTAGCCAAGCTATTTCTATTCTCTATCTTAGCAGTAAATTTCTTTCCAATAGTCAATTTTTCCCTAATTCCTGCCAGCACAAATTCATTGGGACGCAGTAGATATTTATCTATCACTACTTCTATATAGTCTTCATGTCCCTCTCCATATGCTTTAATAAACTTCTCATTAGTCCCACTGAAAACTCGAATTTTATCATCCAAAGTCAAATCAACGGAGGCCGGCTGTATGTTTTCATATATAAATGGTTGTATACTAATATCTCCTTCATACAACTGTTCAAGAATTCTAACATCCGATAAAATTGCCACTAAAAAATCTCCTCCTTATATATTATTTATCCAGACTTAACCAAAGTTTTCTCCATACGCTACCCAAAATTGCTATTCTTTTATATAGTATTATAGCATGAACAAATAATGTTGAAAACATCCTCTTTCTAGAATATAGACTACAACAATCCCCCGCTTGGCAGAGTCTTTATGCTCCTGCCATGCGGGGGATTGTTCTATTGCTTCCTTATGTAATGAATCATTTCCTTAGATTCTGGCCACTCCGCTCTTTCTTGCAGCCTCTGCCACAGCCTCTGCTACGGCCTTAGCCACACGCTTGTCAAAGGGATTGGGGATAATATAATCCGGGGTCAGATCCTTCTCATCGATCAAACCTGCGATGGCGTAAGCGGCGGCTACCTTCATCTCATCGTTGATGTCTTTCGCACGCACGTCCAGCGCTCCGCGGAAGATGCCCGGGAATGCCAGCACGTTGTTGATCTGATTCGGGAAGTCGCTTCTTCCGGTACCGATCACGGCTGCGCCTGCATTTTTTGCCAGATCCGGCATGATTTCGGGAACCGGATTTGCCATGGGGAACAGAATCGGATTAGGAGCCATGGATTTTACCATCTCCTCCGTCACAGTTCCCGGAGCGGAAACACCGATAAATACATCGGCTCCTTTGAGCATCTCGCCCAGGCTTCCCTGCTTCTTCTCCAGGTTGGAGATCTTGGCCATCTCCTCTTTCTCCGCATTCAGGCCCTCTCTTCCCTCATAAATGGCGCCTTTTCTGTCGCACATAATCACTTCCTTCAGGCCCAGGCTCACCAGAAGCTTGATGATAGCGATGCCTGCTGCGCCCGCGCCGGAGGTTACGACTCTTACATCCTCTAACTTTCTGCCAGTCAGCTTCAAAGCATTGATCAGCGCTGCTGCCGTTACCACTGCGGTTCCGTGCTGATCGTCATGGAAAATGGGAATATCGCAGCGCTCTTTTAATTTCCGCTCAATTTCAAAGCATCTGGGGGCGGAAATATCTTCTAAGTTCACACCGCCAAAGCTTCCTGCCAGTAAAGCTACGGTATTTACAATATCGTCTACTTCTTTGCTGCGAATGCAAAGCGGGAACGCGTCTACATCGCCAAAGGTTTTAAACAGAACACACTTTCCTTCCATAACCGGCATACCTGCCTCCGGTCCGATATCTCCAAGACCCAGTACAGCAGTTCCGTCCGTTACTACCGCTACCATGTTTCCACGGCGGGTGTACTTATATGACAGATCCACATCTTTGGAAATCTCCAGACAGGGCTCTGCTACTCCGGGAGTATAGGCCACAGACAGATCTTCCGGTGTCTCCAATTTTGCTCTGCTGACAACCTCGATCTTTCCATTCCACTCTTCATGCTGCTTTAAAGCAAACTCTTTCTTATCCATCTTTCTAATCCTCCTATGCGTTTCTTACTTGTTTCATAAAGTCCTTCAGTACCTGAACAGACTTCTCCATTGCCTGTCTCTCTTCGTCATTCATGGAAATCTGGAAGGTCTTCTCAATTCCGTTCCATCCGATACGGCATGGCATGGAGATGGGCACTCTCGCCCACTCTCCAAAGCGATCGCCCAGGACATGACATACCGGAAGGATCGCTCTGTCATCTTTCACGATGGTTTCCACGATGCTGGATACCGCCATGGCAACACCGTAGAAAGTAGCGCCTTTAAATTTGATGACCTCAGCGCCACCCTCCCTGGTCTTTCTGGCAATCTCTTCCTTATCTAATTCTACACCAGACTGACGGCAATACTCATCCAGCGGGAAACCGCCCACATTAGCGGAGCTAAAGATCGGCACCTGACTGTCTCCGTGCTCACCCAGCACGTAGGCGTTTACATCTTCCACATTTACATCCAATTTCTGGCTTAAAATGTAGCGGAATCTTGCGGTGTCCAGAGAAGTGCCGCTTCCGATGACTCTCTTAACCGGAAGTCCGGATACTTCCTGTACTGTAGCTGTGGTAATGTCCGCAGGATTGGATACCACCAGGATCAGAGGATTATCCGCATATCTCATGATATTTTCCGTGATACTCTTTACGATGGATACATTTGTCTTTGCCAGATCCAGTCTGCTCTGGCCCGGCTTTCTGGCCACTCCGGCGGTAATGATGATCAGCTTTGCATCTGCACACTCTTCATATCCGCCCTGCCTAATGCTTACCTGCTTAAAAAAGCTGGTTCCATGTGCGATATCCAGTGCGGCTCCTTTTGCCCGGTCTTCGTTCAGGTCAATCAAAACAATGTCGTTGGCCTGTACACGTACCATTAAGGTATACGCAATCGCTTCTCCTACATTTCCTGCTCCTACAATCACAATTTTGTCTCTATGTGTCATTTCTTCTACCTCTTTTTTTCATAATAAAGTTTTCGTGGATTTTTAAACAAAATAATAAGATATGGGCGGTGCACGTTTTTCTCTCGGTTATGGCGAAAATACGCTCAGTTTTCTGCTGCGCCTCCATTTAGAATCCCTACATATTTAATATGCAACTCTCTTTATAGACCGCCGCCAAAAGAAATTACCGCGAGCGGAACCATCTTCTACGATGTACAAAACCCCGCAGACTTTTGCACAAGGTTATTTGCCTGTCATCCGAAACCGCAGATTTTCCGGAAATATTCTATATCCTTGTCCGAAAAAAAGACAACAGCCTCCTCTCTCCTGCTCCGTGTGTTCTTACCGATTTGTTTCTTCATCCAGGAACCCCTTATCTTTTCTCACGTATCCATTATACCAGTTCCTTTTACAAAGTCCACCTTTTTGTGCATTTCTTTTCAAAATTTCTTAATTTTTTCTCATTTGAGATCAATTCTCCTATTGTTTTCCTGCCTAAAACTTCCTATAATAATAAAACACAGGATCAAAAAATAGCGCCTGTCAGCGCTAAAGAAGGAGAAGCATATGAAATTTATCTATCCGGCAGTATTTCGTCAGACACAGGATGGCACCTTCCGGGGCTTTTTCCCGGATTTGGAAAGTTGCTATGCCAAAGGAGATACCTTAGAGGAGGCTGTGGACAATGCCAATGAGGCAGCTTACGACTGGATCTCCCTGGAACTGGAGGAGGATGGTCCTTTGCCCCCGATCACGGATATCAGCGATATCCCCCTTCAGGAGGGAGATATCGTTCGCAATATCTGCATTCACATTCGTTTTATGGAGGGCTGGGACGAATAATCCGGCTCTGAATTTCCGTGGCGGTGAACTGGGGGATGATTTGTGTCCCGTTTAGCGGCTGCCACGGGAATCTTATTTCTTCTCAATTTTATTTTACACAGGGAAACCGAATCTCAATCTCAAATTGTTCTCCTCCCTGTCTGATCTCACAGCTTCCCCCCATTTTAACCATCATGCTTTTGATACTTTGAAGTCCCACGCAAGTGCTCTCTTTCTGCTCCGTCTCCTGTTTTCTGACATTTTCAATGGAAAATCCGGCCAGATTCTTGGCGTATACGGTACGGATGATCACTGGCTGACCCGGGTCTGCGTATTTGATGATATTGGACGTAATATTATCCATAATCCTTGTGATATAACTGGTGTAAATACGTAGCCTGCGGTCAATCCACTGCACCTTAAACTCCACCCGAAAGCCGCTTTGTTCCAGATAGCTGCAGGTTTCAGAAAACAAATCGTAAAACAGCACTTCATACGTTTCCGGTTCCTCCAACTGGATTTCCGTCTCCCCGGTTACCAGCGAATATTCAAACAGATGGTCGATCAGCTGTTTCATCCGGCGGCTTTTTTTGTCTATCTTTTCGATGTATTCTCTCCTTTGTTCCTCGGTCTGCCCTTTTCCTGTTTTTAAAATCTCCGTGTACAGCATAATGGAGGTGACCGGCGTCCTCAAATCATGGGACATCTCCGTAACGATTTTTTGACTTTCCCTTAAAATTTTTGCCTCCTGGTCAATGAGCTTTCGGAAGGATTTTCTCATATCGTCCAGGCCTTCCGCAAGGGCAGACAGTTCATCCCTTCCCTTTACGGTAATCTCATAATCCAGACTTCCCCCCTCCAGAATCTCAATCTCATGGCTGAGCTGCCGGATATACTTCATTTTCTTGCGTATCCCCAGTATGACCAGCAACAAAAACAGGCCAAAAGAAAGTAGAAGCTCAGCGATCATCGCGTAATTATAGAACTGGTAGGCATAGGCTCCCAGAATGCTTACCTGCGCTTCCCCGTCCGCAAATTGAATGGTATAATAGACCTCCCACTCATAGGGATTGAAGGTGATTTCTTCCTGCCGCACTTCTTCTGTCGGATTACTGGAATCAAAGATCAGAATCTTGTCTTTATATATGTAGAGCAACAAAATCTTTTGTCTGGCCACCCAGGAGTGCAATTTTTCAGAATCCACGGAGCTAAGTCCCTGCTCCTCCACATAGGCCTGTAATCTTTCTATGTATTTTCTGTTTTGCCGCCCCTCATAATCGGACTTGTAATAATATTCACTGATGGCAATTTCCCCCGCCATATTCATAGCCAGAAATACGGCTCCGGCTGCAATGGCTGAAAAAATCAGCAGGCGCAGCAATTGCACATAAATGGAATCCCGCTTACTCATTGCCCGCATCAAACTTATACCCCTTTCCCCAGACGGTTTTGATATATTTTGGATTTTTAGGGTCCTCTTCCATCTTAACTCTCAATTTTCGGATATGTACCATGACCGTACTGTTGCAGGTATAAAAATAGGGCTCATTCCAGACGCTCTCATAAAGGTTCTGGGCAGAAAATATTTTTCTGGGATGCTGCATCATAAGCAACAGGATATGATATTCCAAATCCGACATCTCTTTTAGGTTCTCCTTTACATAGACCTCATTGAAAGATTTATGAATCCGTATGCCGGCAATCTCCAGATACTCTTCCTTTTCCTCAACGCTTTCCCCCTGTTTGCCCATATATACCTTGTATCTGCGCAGTAGCGCTTTAACTCTGCCCAACAACTCAGCGTAGGAAAAGGGCTTGGGAAGATAGTCGTCCCCTCCTGCCATCAGTCCGATCAGTTTGTCCGACTCCTGGGCCTTGGCCGTCAAAAACAGTACCGGGACATTGGAAACCTTTCGAATTTCCTCGCAAGTGCGCAGCCCTGACATTCCCGGCATCATCACGTCCAGAATAACCAGATCCGTTTTTTCATTCAACAGCTCCAGGCCTCTGCGGCCATTTTCAGCCTCCTCTACTTCATAATTCTCACTTTCCAGAAGTATGCGAACGCCTTCCCGGATATCCGCATCGTCCTCCACAATTAACACTCGTTCCCTGTCCATATTTCACCTCCGCTCTTTCCAATCGTAGCATAACAAATTCTGCAAGTCCCGTAAATGCTTTTCTATTTTCTCTTCATAAGTTTTAGCTTTCGCCTTGCTTTTAACGTATATTTTTTTGCCTCTTTCTCCCACTCTTCATAGGCGGTGCTGTCCCGGCGGTCTGGAAGCTCATACTTTGCTTTTAAATACTCTCCCAGATATTTCGTCACTTTATGGGCTCCCGACAGGTTCAAATGATCTCCCGCATCTAAGGTATCCCTTTCCCAATCTATACTTAGCTCCCGGGTCTTCAGGTTCAGATCCAGATATTCCAGCCCCTGTTCCTTTGCATAGTCCTTCAGGGCATTGTGCTTTTTATAATTATAATTTACAGGCGAGGGCGCGCTTACCAAAAGCAGCCTGGCTCCATGCTCCTCACACAAATCTATCATCTGTCTCATATAGTCCTGTACCAGACCGGAAATCTCTTCCCGTTCCTGAGTCTTTGCCATATAGGTTCCTCCCTTGTAGGCATATACCCCATCCCGGATCACGAACCCTTTGTAGCTTTCCTCCACATACTGAGTTCCCATAAGAAGTGGCTTCCAGATATCATGGAAGCGAAAGATGGGAAAATAATAATTCCCCATTTCCACAACTGCCTCCCGAAGTCCTGCCGCCCCTGTCTGCGCCCGAAAGATCACATTTGTCTCCAGGATCACAAGCTTAGGTGTCTGACTCTCAAATGCCGTCTTCAGCATGTAATAAGTTTCCTGAATTTTCTGTCCCGACTGCCCGCAGACATAAGAGGCAATTCCCTGGTCGTTCCATAACTTCATGGGTGAGAAAAACGTATAGCTTTCGCTGTCTCCCACCACCAGAACGTCTATGGTTTCTTTCGGCTCCTTTCCAATCCGGACGATGCTTTTATTCCGGCTCTGCATCAGCGCATCGTCCTTTTTGAGTAATTCCGTGATCTGGCCGGACAAGCCCGCAAGTATCGCCAGCAAAATCAAAAAGAACGCCAAAGTTTTGCCTGCCTTTTTTCCAATCTCTTTAAAATCCCGCATAAATCAAATCCACCTGCTGATATCCCACTCCATATGCTCCCGCAAAAATGACCGCCAAAATCAGGGCATAATAAATTGCCCATCTGGCTGGGAGACAGAGCTTTTGTATGCTTCCATATCCCAACATTTCTCTTTCTCTTAAAAAACCCACGATGGCTGCCAGCACGCAGCCTGCCCCAATCGCCGCGTAATCTGCCCCGTCCAGCCCAAAGTTTAAGAACGTTCCGTCCCACAGCATCCTAATGTCCACGTTTTGAAACATGCTTCGAAACATCTGCAGCCCTGCCGC
Organism: uncultured Lachnospiraceae bacterium; assembly: GCA_902476645.1. Classification (GTDB taxonomy): domain Bacteria; phylum Bacillota; class Clostridia; order Lachnospirales; family Lachnospiraceae; genus CABSEG01. The sequence goes on from CABSEG010000012.1 coordinate 13,586, forward strand.
AAGTCCGTTTGCCCGAAAGAACAACTCTCCCACAAAGATGATGAGCCAGGTCTTGCATACCTGCAGAGCTTTCCAATACCCTGCCTGCTCCTGAATGTGACAGATTTTTTTTACTATGCCCCACACTGGTTCCAGAGCGATCCCCCCAAGCAAAATCGTAAAGTAGTACATTCCGTAGAAAAGATAGCTCCATCTTGGACCATGCCAAAGCCCGTTGCACACCCATACCGGGAACAGGCAAAGAGCTGAAACTCCCAGCTTAGTCAGATAGGGACTGCCATGAGTTCTCCCAAACCGGTTCCACTTCTTAACCAACCCGGATGTGGACATGGGATAGAACACGTAGGTTTTTAGCCATACCCCCAGCGTAATATGCCACCGCCGCCAAAATTCTGCCGCATTCCTGGCCGCAAAGGGCTGTCTGAAATTTTCCGGCAAGGTTACGCCGAACAGCCTTCCGCTTCCAATTATGATGTCCATGCAGCCTGAAAACTCCATATAGAGCTGAATCGTATACGCCACTGCAGCTGCCGCCACCACAATTCCGCTGTAGTCCCCATGGTGCTCAAAAATCGCGTGCACCAGCACATAGAGCCGGTCTGCAACGATCATCTTCTTAAACAGGCCCCACAGGATGCGCAGGCATCCCTGAGACAGTTGCTCCCCCTTCAGGCCTTTGCCTTCCCACAGGGCATCGGCGGTCTGCCCATACCCGGCGATGGGTCCTTCCATAATCTGAGGAAAAAAGCTCAGAAACAAAGCCAGCTTTCCTAAATGCCGCTGGGCAGGAATTTTCCCCCAGTATACGTCTGCCATATATCCAATGGCCTGCAGTGTGTAAAAAGAAATTCCAATGGGAAGCAGCAGTTCCTTCGCCTGCAGCAATACGGGGCTTCCAGCGGCAGCCAGAAGGATGCTGATATTTCTGGCGAAAAAGTTATAATACTTCAGGTAACCGAGAATGGACAAAAGCGTCACAATTCCCCCTGCCAGCACCAGCCGTTCCTTCTTTTTATATCGCTTTTTTATTTCAGCCCGCTCCTGTCGCTCTGCCTTTTCCAGTTTGGTCACGCACCGCAGCTTCAGCCACCCCAGCCACACTCCGATATAGTGCGTAAACACCGTGGTTGCAATCAGGTAAAGCAAAAGCTTTCCGCTAATCAGATAAAAAAACGCGTATCCGGCCATCAGCAGCACCTTCCATCGGCTTTTCCGGGGCGTCAGCTGATACGCCAGCAATACCGCCGGAAGGAATAAAAACAGGTAAAGGCTCGTATGGTAGGCCATATCAGAAAGTCTCCTGCAACCTTCGGATCATATTCCACATGGCCTGCGCGGAATTAAAATTTTCCGGCACCATCTGCGCTGCCTCAATTTGAATGTCAAAGGCTTCTTCCAGCTCAGAAACCAGGGTAATCACCCCAAAAGAATCGAAAATCCGGTCGCTGATTAATGCCTGTTCCTTCTCATAATCCACGCTGCCATCAATTTTCTTTAAAATCTGCATCAAAGTCTCCATCTGATTCCTCCTTTTCCATATTCCATTGGTAAGTGGGCTGACTGTGGCGGATCAGCTTCCATCCCGTTTTCTTGTCATAAAGCGCCACCTTGGGAAGCGGGTGGCTTAAAAACAATGCCATTCCCTCTGTCATTGAATAGGCTCCCGCATACGCGAACAAAAAGACATCTCCCTCTTTCAGATCCGAAACGGGAACTTTGCTCATCAGCAGGTCATTTCCCGTACACAAAGCGCCGCATACGGTCCATTCTTTTTGCTCTCCCTTCTCTCTCTCCGGACTCATGCGAAACCTGGGCCGGTACATGCCCCGGATCTGTCCGTCATAGTGCAGTTGATGCATGCCCCCGTCTACAATACAGTAGTTTGTTTCTTCATTTTCCTTAACATCCATAACGCTGGTCAGGTAATATCCGCAGGCCGCTGCCAGAGCCCTTCCCATCTCCAATACGATCCTTCCCTTCCACCCCATGAAGGAGATCGTCTGGGCAAGCGTTCTTAAATCCTGACAGACAGTATCCTCCTGTCCCGCAAAGCAGGGAACGGAAAGGCCTGGTCCATACTCCAGCTCTTTTATCGTAAATCCAGTTCTTTGCTCCAGCTTCCGACAAAAGTCATCCAGGTAAGCCAGTTCCTTTTGCATTTTTGTCACGCTTTTCTTCCGGGTGCCGGAAAAATAGTGGATGCCCTGGATACTCAGAAAAGGATACTTCTCTCTTTCCATCACGACGTTCTCAATGGTCCCCTCATCCATGCCAAACTGATCTCCCCCGGTCAGCCGCAGATATACCCTAATCTTTTGTCCATGTACACCGCACCACTGGACAAAATGTTGAAGCTGCGTCAGCGATTCCACGGTGTAGCAGCACCTGTTTCCCCACAGGGATAAAATTTCAGCCAGATCCTCTCGTTTTTTCAGCACCCCGGATATCAGAATCTTCTCCGGCAATAGGCCAAGGTCCCTACAGATGCGAAACTCCCCCATGGAACACACCTCAATGCGATCCACCTCTTCGCTCATCCGTCTCGTCAGAAAGGGATTGGCTTTCATGGCAAAGCACAATTTGGCCTTACCTTCCAATGCCGTCCGAAACTCCCCAACGGTTTTTTGCATCTCATCCAGGTCAAATACGTACATGGGCGTCCCATACCGGCCTATGCCCTGCTCCAGTTTTTTTACCTCCATCATACCCCCGCCTCCAGCTGATAACGAAAATATGCCCGATCCATTTTTCCATTTTTATTTAAAGGCATCTTATTCGTCCTGATCATCCTGTGCGGTATCATATAAGAAGGAACTTGTCCTTTCAAATATTCCCTGATCTGCTCAGGGCTTGCCTCCCCCAGATAAAAGGCCACCAGCCTATTTTTGTGGGAATCCATCAGGCAACAGCTTCTCTCCAGTCCGTCAATCCTCTCCAGCGCCTGCTCAATCTCCTCCAGTTCAATGCGGTGCCCCATATGCTTGATTTGAAAATCCTTCCTTCCGGAAAAATAAAGCTCCCCATCTTCTCCATAGTAGCCCAAGTCTCCGGTGCGGTAACATTTCTGGTATTTTCTTTTCCTCAGAGAATCCCCCATAAATCTTTTCTTCGTCTCCTCGGGATTTCGATAGTATCCCTCGGACAAATACTCCCCTGCCACGCAGATTTCTCCCATGCCGCCGGGAGCGGCAACCTCCTTTCCTTCCTCATCCAAAAGAAATACCTCTCTTCCTGGAAACGCCCTTCCTATGGGCAATTTCTCTCCATCCTGAAACCTGCGCTTCACCGGATAGTAGGTGCAATTGCAGGTAATCTCCGTGGGCCCGTACAGGTTGACAAACATGGCCTCCGGCAAAGCCTCCTGCCACATTCTCAACTGCTTCACCGGCATCACCTCCCCGCTGAACAAAACCTTTTTGACGCTGGAAGGCACCTTGTAATCCAACCCTTTTAGCACCGCAACCAGACTCAGTGCAGACACGGCCCAGATCAAAGCGGTGATTCTCTTCTCGCACAGATAATCCAGCAGCACAGGAGGAACGGAAAACAATTCTTTCGGAATCAAGACAAGTGTAGCTCCTGTCATCATGCTGGCATAGATGTCCTTTACGGACACATCAAAATCAAAGGGAGCCTGGTTTCCGATCCGGTCATCTCTGGTAATGCCAAAAATATTTACAAAGTGGGCTACAAATCCCGCAGCCGCCTGATGGCTTACCACAATCAGCTTCGGTTCCCCGGTGGACCCGGAAGTGAAAAGCCCATACAATAGATCCGTTTTCTCGCTTTTCTGGCGAATGGCCTGCAGCTTTTTCTCGTCAATGCCTCCCCAGGCCACATTCTTCATTAAAAATCTGGATTTTTTATAGTTCACCTGGTTTAATCGCTTCTCATGCTCCTTATCCGTAACCACAAGCTCCGGCTGCAAAACCTCAAACATCTTTTGCATTCTCGCTTCCGGTTGAGCTGGATCAACCATGACATAGAAACAGCCAGCGTATACCGCGCCAAACATGACGGCCAGCGTCACCGCGCTTTTCTCCATCAAAATCACAACCGGTTTCCCCCTGCCTGTCATGCCGCAAAGGGAAGTTCCCAGTCTTTTGGATAAATCCAGCAGCTCTTTCCAGGTCAGGCAAATGCTTCCATCATCCACGGCCACGTGGCCCGGCAAGCGGGCCGCCGTTCTTTCTAAATACTCCAATATATTCTTCATGATTGATTCCTCTTGGCAGATCCTTTTGATAAAGCGTCTTCTTTCCCTGTTCCCTTTTTGGCGCTGTTTTCCTTTTTCGTTTCCGTCTGCCGGGGCTTTGCTGTTATCTCAGCGCTCTTTTTCTCCTTAGATTCTGTGCTGTTATTTGTCGCCGTCGGAGCTGTATCGCTCTTGGCTGGGGCTTCCTTTCCTGTTTTGCTGTTTCCCCCGCAGGCTGCCACACCCAAGGCAATCACAACCGCCAGGCAAAATGCAACTCCCTTCTTTATGATTCCTTTTCTGATGGTTCTTTTAGCATCTCTCATATGTTTCTCCTTTCGCGTCTTACTGTGTTTTGGACTTATCTATTTTTCTGCAGTTACACGAAACTCCTTTCTTTGTCTATTTCAAAGTGTTTTCCTTTGATGGTCTCATCGTCTCAAAAAAATCTTAATGGTTCCTGAATCAACTCTTAACAAACCTAAATTCTTTTCAAATAAGGATTTTCTTTCTCTCCCGGGTCTGGTACAATGTCTGTAGAAACAAGTTTATTCAAAATTCGATTTATTTTTATATGGAGGTTGAAACTGATATGAAAACAATTACAGAAACTATCCGCTATGTGGGTGTCAATGATCATCAGGTTGATTTATTTGAAGGACAATACCTGGTTCCCAACGGAATGTCCTATAACTCCTATGTGATTTTAGACGAGAAAATCGCTGTTATGGATACCGTAGACATCCACTTTACCCATGAATGGCTGGACAACCTGGCAAACGCGCTGGGTGACCGGAAACCGGACTATCTGGTGGTACAGCACATGGAGCCGGATCATGCGGCAAACATCCAAAACTTCATGAACACTTATCCGGACACCGTGGTCGTGGCCACTCCCAAGGCTTTCGCCATGATGGACAATTTCTTTGATATGAACATTGAGAACCAGAAATTAATTGCTGAGGATGGGGGGACGCTCTCCCTGGGCAGCCATGTACTAAACTTTGTCTATGCCCCTATGGTTCATTGGCCGGAGGTTATGGTGACCTATGAAAGTACGGAAAAGATACTTTTCTCCGCCGATGGCTTCGGAAAGTTCGGCGCCCTGGATGTGGAGGAAGATTGGGATGACGAAGCCCGCCGCTACTACATCGGCATCGTAGGTAAGTACGGAGCGCAGGTACAGGATCTGCTGAAAAAGGCAGCTACCCTGGATATCTCCATGATCTGTCCTTTACATGGCCCTATCCTGACAGAAAACCTGGGGCATTATCTGGAAAAATACAATCTGTGGTCCTCCTACGCCGTAGAGTCCGAAGGTGTGGTAATCGCCTACACTTCCGTCTACGGAAATACAAAGAAAGCCGTAGAGATCCTGGCAGATAAGCTTCGCTCCAGCGCTTGTCCCAAGGTCTTGGTCTATGACCTTGCCAGATGCGATATGGCCGAAGCCGTAGCGCGGGCTTTCCAGTACGGAAAGCTGATACTTGCCACCACTACCTACAATGCGGAGCTGTTTCCATTCATGACGGAATTTATCAATCACCTGACCGAGCGCAGCTTCCAGAACCGCACCGTCGGCCTGATCGAAAATGGTTCCTGGTCTCCGCTGGCAGCAAAAATCATGAAAGAAAAGCTTTCTGTTTGCCAAAATATCACTTGGCTGAACAACACGGTAAGAATCAACTCTTCCGTAAAGGCAGAGACCACTCAGCAGTTGGAGAACATGGCCAGGGAATTATGCCAGGAATACATTGCTCTTTCCCCGGATGCGGCCAACAAAAATGATCTGACCGCTCTGTTCCGAATTGGATACGGTCTGTACGTGGTTACTTCCAACGATGGCAAGAAAGACAACGGCCTGATTGTCAATACAGTTACTCAGGTATCGGACAATCCCAACCGGGTGGCCGTCAACATCAACAAGGCCAACTATTCCCACCATGTGATCAAACAGACCGGTATTATGAATGTCAACTGCCTTTCCGTGGAGGCTCCTTTTAAAATATTTGAAACTTTCGGTTTCCAGAGTGGCAGAACGGCTGATAAGTTTGCAGAGCTGACCCCTGCCAGATCCGACAATGGACTGGCTATTCTGCCGAAATACATCAATGCGGCCATCTCCCTGAAGGTGGATCAATATGTGGATTTGGGCTCCCACGGTCTGTTCATCTGCTCTGTGACAGAGGCCAGAGTCATGAACGATAAGGATACCATGACCTACACCTACTATCAGAATTATGTAAAACCAAAGCCAAAGACAGAAGGGAAAAAAGGCTTTGTCTGCAAGGTGTGCGGCTATATCTACGAGGGAGATGAACTTCCCGATGATTTCATCTGTCCGCTGTGTAAACACGGGGTGGTAGATTTTGAACCCATACAATAATGCCTATGTTTTAATTTTCCATATCTTACAAGCAGGCTCTTGAGGGCCTGCTTGTTTTATGCGTAAAAATGCAGTCTTTATAAACACGTATGTTTAGTGAATATTCACTTGACACATTCCCTTTTCTATAATATGATGTCGGTAATATCTTATAATGATATAATAAAAAAAGGAGGTTTATTAGGCAAATATGTTCAAATCAAAATCTCTGAGTTTTCATACACATAGCATGAAAACTCAGAGATTTCGATAAAGTTTTATGTTAGGAGGAAAAATATGATGCGTAGTAAAAAAATAATAGGTATGCTATTGGCTGTAGTTGTGGCAATCACAAGTATTCCGATAACGAATGTTACCGCAGCCGCACAGCCGGATACTAAAAACGCTGGCAATCCGGCAGAAGAATCAAAATTTTTAGTTACCTTTGATGCTCAGACTGGCGGGATCACTTCTATGAAACTGGATAATGATCCAAACAAAGGGAATTCTAATCTGGAATTAAATTGGGCAAATGGAAGTAAGAATACCAGTGCAAATGGTGAAAATTTTGGTGACACCACATGGGGTATGGGACCATTATATAATTCCACCTCCCCCACCACGTTAGAGATCACTGACACAAAAAGTGAAGCTGTATTTCAAACAGAAAATACCAAGGTTGAAATCGTCAGAGAACTAAAAGATGACAATAAGGTCATCGAAGAAACCTATACCTTTACGAATACATCAGATTCAGAGGTCGCATATGAGGAAGGGGATTTGGGAATTTATGTGCCCTTTAACGACTATTACGAAGCCAGCAACCTGGCTACAGAGAGAAGATGTAATACCCATATTTGGGCAGGGGAGAATTATAGCTATATCTATGCTGTGCGAATGGGTGGCAATGGCCCCCATGTGGGACTTGTACTGACTCAAGGCAGTATGGCAAGTTATGGTCAGGTAGGATATACTCGATCCGACAGTAATGATCGTGGAAAATTTATCTTCAATAATGATGCTATGACCCTGGAAGCTGATGAGAGCTATACCGTGTCCTGGAAAATTTTCGCACATGACGGCGAGGAAGATTTCTACAAAAAGCTGGATGCGCAGACAAATTTTGTAAGATTGGAGTCCGATTATTACACAAAGGAAAAGGAGAAAGGAGAAGCATTTTCTATTACCGCCATCAGTGGATTAGATCTAACCGGTTCCACTCTGCAGGCCAGAAAAGTCAGCTATCGAAACAAAGCGGCTGCCACTGAATTCCCTGCGGATGATCCATATTCCCCCGTATACGGAGAACCGATTGACATTAAAACAACCATGGAAGACGGCAAGCTGTCAGCAGAATTTCAACCGGACAGTATAGGAGAATACGTAGTAGAGTTGACAACTCCGGCTGGAAAAAAAGCGATTTGTAAACTAAATTATGTCAGCTCCATGGACAGACTGCTTGAAACTCGCGTCAATTATATTCTTGACCATCAGCAGATGCTGGATAGTTCCGATAAGGACCGATATGGCGGCTTCTTCCCATATAATACAAGAACTAATGAGTTGGAGACACACAACAATACAAATGACCATACAGGAGCAAGAGAGCGAATCGCTATGCCGATTACACTTGCGCTGTATTATCAAATTACAGATGATGAGGAATTAAAAGCCAGAATTAAAACCAGCTTGGAACTCTTCTGGGAGTATGCCAAACGAGAGATTATTAATACAACCACAGGACAATGCTTCGACAACATCAATTACGGAGGAGGTGGAAGAGAATATAATTCCCCCAATTACGCATGGATGTGTATGGAAGTGTATAAAGTAATTGGTAAAACAGAATGTGTGGATGTTATGATGCAAATCCTCCGCTATCTAAGAGATACTTATGGAAGACGTACCGCATACATTATTAATATGAATATCCTGGAAAATCTTGAGTTCCTCTATGATTTAGGACGTTATGATGATTACGCGGAGCTATATGAGTATTATATACAATGCGGAGACTGGATTGTAGAGGACTTGCCTAACTATCCTTCTTTGGAAGTAAAATATGAGCAGAGCATTGTAACGCCTACAGTAGAAAATATTGCGGCGATTTATTATCTTACAGGAGATGAGAAATATAAAGAGGCAGTGGAAACCCATTATAAGAGAATGATGGCTCTGGAAGGAAACCAGCCTTCTTATTTTCAGAATCGAATTGGAATCCGCCACTGGGATGATTACTGGTTTGGCGCAGGTGACTATACCTGTGGAGATACCCTTCATTACTGGAGTGCTTTAGACGCGAGAGCCTTGAAGGTATACGATATGTGTATGGGAACGGATCATTCCAGAGATATCAAAAATATTTACATGAATAATCTCGCTAACATAGCGGAAGACGGAAGAGGATTCTGCGCATACCTGATCTCTAAGCAAAATAATACCATCAATGGACAGCGCTATAATGAACTGGCTAACGACCAGGATTATGCACTGGCAATTGCTTTGAAAAATTACATTATGCCTCAGGAAACTTTCCAGAGAAAATTTATCGTCCGGTATAATCCTAATAATATCTGGGTTCAGGATCAAGAACACATGGATATCATAGCAGAGGGAGCAACTATTACGTCCTTCCCTCAGATTGATCTAGAGGATAATCGGGTTCTTTCCTGGAATACAGAAAAAGATGGTTCTGGTACCACTATAACTTTGGACACCCCGATTCAAGAGAACCTCACCTTATATGCTCAATGGGAATATCCGGTGGAAGATATTATAGGGGATATGTTTGTGGAAGGGAAACTGGCAGAAACATCAGGACAAGTCAACCTAACGGAAGAAGGCAACAGAGACTGGGTTCAGTTTGGCTCAAACAACCTGGGAAATCATGCCCGCAAGAATATCGATGAGCCATTGATCACGAACATCAGCGCAATTCAAGGCACGTCCGAGTTGGCGAAAGATGGGGCCTTCAGCTATACATATAGCGATGCGGCCGACGGTGTAACCCCACAAAACAACTATGGAATTGTGGCCAAAGGATTGGACAATGGATTTGAATTCAAGCTTCCAAGCAGCAGCAACCCACAGCGTTTAAAAGTATATGCCGGCGCTTGGGGGGGCGATGTAACCTTTGAGCTGTTAGTAAACGGAATTGTGCAATATCAGGAAACCTTTGGAAAAGATACATCTTCCGGCGCGATCAGTCAAAGTTTCGAAGTGACTTATACCATTCCAGAATCCGTAAATACCATTACCGGAAGGTTATACTGTACAAAGAATCTGGATCAGCAATGGGGTGGCTGTAGTGTTATTCTTCAGGCAATCACATTGGGGGAAACTGAAAAAGAAAGTATCGTAGATCTTGGCAGCTGGATTGCATTTATGGAAGCCCTAAACAAAGATGAGTACACCTTTGAGAGCTGGGCCACCTTACAGGCAGCCATTGATGCCGCCAAGGCAGTACAGGCTGACGAGAACGCAACAAGAACACAAATGGATCAGGCAGTAGCAGACTTGATCGCAGCCTTCGGCGGTTTGGAATACGGCGTACAAAAAACGCATTTACAGATAGCCGTGGACGCCGCCCAAGATCTTATAAATGCATCCCAGGATTACGAAGGGGACAGTATAGAGACTCTGCAAAAAGTGCTGGAAGATGCAAAGGCTATTCTTGCTGACACCAAGGCAACGCAGGAAGCTGTAAACGAAATTACGGCATCCCTGATTGATGCTATCGTACAAGTGGCAAAGGAAGCAGATCTCGTCTCTCTGGAAAGCCTTATCGCAGCAGTAGAAAGCCTAGACGAAGACAAGTATACTTCTGAAAGCTGGGCGGCTCTTATGACTGCTACAGAGGAAGCAATGGCTGTGCTGGATGACTCCAATAGAGCTGATGGCGCACTGGCAGACGCTTATGCCAATCTGGCAGACGCAATCCGGGGGCTTCAGATGAAGGGGAATAAAACCGCATTGGATGCTGTTATCAATAAGGCAAAAACCATTTTGGAGAATGCCTCTCAGTATGTGGCATCCAGTATTAGCGGACTAAACGCGGCACTAGAGGCAGCTCAGACAGTTTATGACAACGAAAACGCTGTACAGTTCGAGGTAAATACTGCCACAGAATCTCTGACTAAAGAGCTTGTAAAAGCCCGTCTGTTAGGGGATGTGAATCATGACGGCAAGGTGACCACCAGCGATTCCGTCACACTACTTCGTTATCATGCAGAACTGGATGCTCTCGATGCGCATCAATTAGAAGGCGCTGATGTAAACGGCGATGGAATTGCAGATACAAAGGATGTCGTTCTGATTTTACAATATGCATCCGAAAAAATAAAAGCTTTTTAAGTAATAGCCTAAGGACGCTGTCTTTGTGCACAAGTACAGAGACAGCGTCCTCATCTGTTTATATATGTGGTCATACATGTTCCATCTCCTCTTGCTCCTCATAGTCTCTGATTTCCACCGGGGCAATAGAGGCAGCGATTTTCATGGGCCGTTTCAATGCCAGCCATACACTTCCAAAACACAAAAATACCATAACCGCCAAAAGAAATGGCGAAAAAACCGAAACCTCCCGAATCGAAATCTGAGCATACTTTTGCCGCATTTGTTCCAGTTTCCAGAAAAGTATCCCTTTCCCCATAAAAAATCCCATCGTCAAACCCATGGACAGCCCAATTCCGCTCAAAAACATTCCCTCCCGGAACACCAACCTTCTCATCTGTCTTCCGGTGGCTCCCATGGCCTTGATTCTGCCATATTCCGTCCTTCTTTTCCCAATATCATCCTGAAAAAGATAATAAATAATGATCACAGAAAAAAGCGTCACCAGCAAAATGGCTGCTGCGCATGCAGATACGATTTCCCTACCAGGATTTAAGATGGCTTTGAGATATGGTCTATTCTCAGAAATCTGCTTAGAATTTATTCCACAGATGCTTGCCAATTTTTTTAGCATGTTCCCTGATGTATCATATGTCATTTTTGCATAAGATTTCAGACGAATATACGCTATATAGCGCAAATGTTCTTCGGCAACCCCGGATGCGAAAAACTCCCTGGATACATAAGCGGTATAACCTTGCTGTGATTCACCTGGGATCCTCTCTTTTAAGATTCCGCTGATGACAAAAGTGCCTGTCTCATAGGGCCGTTGTAAACCTCTTTGATATTCCAGCGCAATCTGATCTCCTACTCTTGCATCCTCATAACCGAGACTCTCAAAAAAGCCCGCAGTGGCGGCAATTTCATCTTTTTTCTCAGGAAAGAACCCCTCCAGCATTCTCAGATCTATATTCGTCAGACGTCTAGTCATCTCGTCCGCCCAAAACAAATTCAGTGTTTTCTCCTCATGTCTAACCCGTCCCACAGCTCCCGCAATTCCCAAGGCTGAAATTTCGTCCCGCTCTTTTAAGGCCTCCAGCTGTTTCTTGGTCACGCTCTGATAACTGCCATAGTAGCTGCCGTAAAGATTTTCCGCGTTCTCTTTATCTGTTCTTATGGCCCCATAGCCAAAGGTGGCCACAGCCATCAGCAGCATAGAAGTCAGCAAAACTGTCATAATAACCAGTATGCTTTTCTTCTTATTTTTTCGGTTGTTAGAAAATGCCAGCCGGGTCAATGACTTCATACCATACATCTCTCCTTCCTGTCTTTAAAATCAATTTTATCGGCTACCTCTCTGTTCACACTTTAGATTAGTATACACCATGAGTCTTATAGATTCTTTGCGAAAAACAAAAAGAAGCCTTACGATTTCGTAAGACTTTCTTTTTTCTAATGTCGATAGGGCATCCGCACCATAAAAAGGCGTCCCTTTTGTCATCCCTCTTTCCTTGCTGACACCAAAAGCATCATAGGCCTTCGCAACTCATCAGCCATGCCCGGCAAGCCCATCATATGTTCCGGCGGCGTTGGCTCTGCCACCTCCTTAATCACAAATCCTTTTTTCAGCAGAGTATTGAGATAGGTGGTTACCGTGCGGTGATACTTTCTGACCTTCTCCCCTAAAAACACGGCCTCTCTTGGCCCTTCCTCAAAATAGCGATCCACCGGAAAATGCAGGATCTCCCCATCCTCCCCATAGTACCAGTCCTGGCTTCCATAGGCTGTAAAGACGGGATGCTCCGCACTAAAGACAAAATTTCCTCCCGGTGAAAGCATCCGGTATATGCGCTCTGTTACTCCCTCATAATCCTCCACATAATGAAGCGCCAGGGAAGACAGCACCACATCAAAGCTCTCCTCCTCAGCCTGAAAATCTTCTATGGCGCAGCGGCGATACGTGATCCTTTCGTGCGCGTTCTTGCTCTTGGCCGTTTCCAGCATCTTCTTTGACAGATCCATTCCCAGCACAGCAGCCGCTCCTTTTTGTACGGCATAGGCGCAGTGCCATCCATAGCCACAGCCCAGATCCAGCACCCGCTTCCCCGTAAAATCCGGCATCATTTTCCTGAACCGCTCCCATTCTCCGGCCCCGTCAAGTCCTTTAACGGACCGCTGCATCTGGCTGTATTTTTCAAAAAAATCCTGATTATCGTACTTATTTTCCTTCATTCAAACGGTCTCCCCTTATCAGTCATTGCACTACGATATCCGGACATTGCAAGCATTTTTCACCCGATATCCTACCGCTATTATAGCTGTACTTTGCCACTGAGTAAAGATGCTCTTTTTCTATTCGCATCCGTCAGCTTTTCCGCATCCTCCTTGGATGATACTAAAAATTTCAACTGATAAATCAGCGGTTTCTTTTCATTTTCCGGAACCAGTACGTCCATACTCTCTGCATAAATTCCGTTCTCCACCTGCCATTGGCAGGAAATGACTTTTCCCGCACATTCCAGCTCAAAAGAATCTACATTGTCAGTTTCTAAGCTGGCCACGGCTTTCCAGTAGGAAGGCCTTAGCACGGCGCTCTGATCCACGCTCCCCAGATATGCCATCATAGCTGTCTTTATAAGCTTTTTATGGACTTCTATGTACTTTTTCGTCTCGGTTCGCTGTTCCATGACAAACCCGGTCATAATCCCATTCTCTGTTAAAAATCGAATATCCGGCGTATCCCCGGAATAAATTCCCGGATCAGAGTCCCAATCATTCTTCCAATGACCGTCCTCTTCCAAGATCCGGTTGGCATAGCCTGGCTGGTATCGTAATAGCTCCATAACATTCTCAACAAATTCCTGAGAGGTAATCGCCCCTGTATGGATTGGAAGAAACGATACCGCATATACCGCTCCATTCCCCGCTGACAGAAATGCCATCATCAGAATATACCATGCGATACGGAACTTTTTTCTGTCTCTCAGTTCATAACTTTCCTCAATGTCCCATTCCAACGGATCTCCATACTTACATGCCACTCAGCTTTTAAAATACCGGATCAACTCATAGCCTGGAATCCCATATCCCATGCCTTTCTTAAACAGCAAAAAAGTTCTGGATAAGGCCTCAAAATAACTCAGTTTCTTTCCCTGACTGCGTAAACGAAGCCCCATAATCTTTTTCCCTATGGTAGTTCCAAATACGGCCAGACAGACAGGCTCTGCTGCCATCATGACTCCAATCATCAGATACCACATCAAAGCGGGCTGCAAGCCCCAAAAATAAACGCGAAAGCCCCTGGAAAAAATCGCTGCCGCAATCATCATATAAAGCATTTCATCCAGCGCCCTGGCCAGAAAACGGCGGTAAGGATGAGCTAAAATAGCTGGTTTCACCTGTATTCTCCCTATAGCTTCACGTCATATTTGGAAAAGTCCATCCGACTGTGATATTCTTTGTCTTCAGTCCCCACGTATATCGCCTCATTATCCAGCACATCTTCCACAAATATAGAGTCCAGATAATACGTGCCTTTCGGCTGCCATAGAGTTCCTTCATAGTATCCCGTCTTTTTATTGTATTTCATGGGCAAATCTGTAACCCATGCTAAAATTCCGTCTTCCTTCGGCCCGGCCACATTCAGTACCACCCGGTCTATGGGGCTTTCATCCGTTACTTTCAGACGATAGGTGATCTTTCCTCCCTTTTGGGTTACCTCCGACTTTGACACACTTAGGCTATCCCAGTCTATTTCCGGTTTCGAGTAATCAGCCTTGGTCCCCCGGATTCGGATGTCTCCCTTGGTTAAGTCGCCTCCGGGATAGGGACGCCCTACAAAATAGCGGTTGTAATAAGAGTACCAGCCTCCTTCATCGCCCTCATACATATCAAACTCAACGGCCTGAATCTGCCAGCGGCCTTTCTGCATTCCCTTTTCCACCTTAAAGGTTCCTACCCAGCGCCCGCTGCTCTTCTTATATTTTAAGGGCAGATAATAATACTGGGTAGAAGGAGACGTATAGGTCACGCCCACCCTGTCCAACTTTTGATAGCCTTTATTCCTGATCTTCATGCTCACCTTGCATCTGTCCCCGGGCTTTAAGTTCTTTTTGCTCACCCTGACGTCCGATACCGTAATGTTATACTTCCGCTTGCTCCTTTCTGCCGAAACCGGCAGCACTGCCAGCAGGGAAACACAGACAAACAGCAGCAACAGACCAAAGACTTTCCTCTTTTTTCCCATACTCTCTTCCTCCTCTCAATTAGCCTCTCTCTTTTGAAACAGTAAAATTCGACGCCGTACAGCTTGCGCAGATATTTCCGGAAACAGACGTCTCCAGAACTTTTGACGCGCCTAATCCTTCTTTAAACCTGATATAGTTATTTTTGTATGTCTCGTTATTTTTCGTGTCCGTGGCAGAAGTGAAAATATACCGTTTCGCATTAATATGCTCTTTATATAAGTTTATTTCAGCTTTCAGCGTTTGTATACTCTTGTCATCATTGCCATGTTTACCACCATTTCTGATCCCGTGATGCCCTACCTTGCAAAAGGTGTAATCACCGGAAAACAATTCGGTTCCATATTTTGTTTCGGCTCGCTTAAATCCTGCGTAGTAGAGATCCCCCATAATGATGAGCTTTTTAACGGAATTTACCTTGACGACCATGGAGAGATTGTTCATTCTCGTGGACTCTCCTCCCCCGACATTATCGTAGGAATTCGAAGGACCATATACGGTAATCTGAGACCCCTGATGAGCCGCCAGTTTCACGATTTCTCCCACCTTAAGCGTCCGGACAATGGTTCCGTTATCCTTTTCGCTTTTATTGCAGGCCGCATTTAACGCGCTGTTCGGCTTGATTGAAGACTTCAACACTTTTCTCACCCGAAAGGTAGCCGTATCATTCAGCACAGACCGTACCCCTTCATAGTGATCGGTATGATTATGGGTTACCACGGCAACATGAATTTCAATCTTTCCGTTCTTTTTCTTACAATGACTGCTTAAGTATTGCTTTAATCTTGGGTACCCTCTTGCAGGTCCACCATCGATCAGATAGGTGCGGTCTGCAACCTCCACCAAGGTTGCGTCTCCGCCGCCTGATCCAGTGGTATCAATAAAATGATATCTTATGGTTGCCCCGCTGGCGGCAAAGGTCACGATCTGCGAAGTTGCCTCACCATCTTCTTCTGACAAGGTCATACCTCCATTCTTTGCCGCTTCTTCGTCTAAACGTTTCTCTTCTTCCAGTAACGCTTCGTCATTTGTAAAATTTTCATCTTCTTCAATAGCCCGTAGTTCTTCCAGTTCTTTTTCCTCTGATGTCGCAAGAACACCTGCCCCTTCATCTGGGGCGGCATACAATTTCATTCCCGGCAATGTCGTTAACAGCAAAACCAGGAACATAACAGCAGCGATCCTAGATTTAGCTATTCTCCCTTTTGTTTTCATAAATTTCTCCTTTCTCATAGCATCCTTGTTTTTTGGTTCCTCTTTCTTTTTGAGATCCTGTGTGTTAGAATTCACTTGAATACCTCTCTGTTCCGTAAGATATTACCAGTCACTTATTCATAACACTTTCTTTACACAGAGGTATCTTTTTCCAACATTCACCATGGAATGATAGGGAAGCTTCCCATTCCTTTGCTAGCAGTTTCATTATACCAGTAATGATCACTTTTGTCATAAAAATGTCATGAACGTACCGTTTTTCATCCGGAACGCACATTTTTTTGTTTTGATTACTGTTTTTAGTACTAAATATCATGCCTAAAAGGACAGATTTTCTCTTGTAAACCCAGCGCACATAAAATTTTTTTAGATTCACATTATGGAAGGATAAGAAAGGGTTCCCCAGTTCCTTCAAAAGGAGGTTTCTATGAGTCATTCTCAAAATCACCCGCCGTTTCCTCAAAAAGAGGCGTTTCCTGCAACCGCTACCATCTCCGGCTTTCGCATCCGTCCCGGACTGTTTCGCCTGATGGGCGCCAACCTGGTTCCAGGTGGGGTTTCTTTTACAATTTCTTCTTGTTATGCTACCTACTGTGAGCTCTGCCTCTTTCACAGGAAAGAACGGTCACCTTTTGCGGTTCTCCCTTTTCCAGAGGACTGCAAAATCGGTTCTATTTACTCTATGATCGTCTTTGACCTGGATATTGAGGAGCTGGAATATGCCTACCGAATGGACGGCCCCCATGATCCTTCCCGGGGGCTTCTCTTTGACCGGACGAAATTTCTGCTGGATCCCTATGCCCGTGCCGTGACCGGACAAAGTGTCTGGGGAAAACATCCCCCTAAGGGCAGTTCTTACCATGCCCGGGTGGTGGAAGACCTTTTCGATTGGAGCGGTTTTCATGACCACCATCTGCCTTTTCAGGATATGATTATCTACGAGACCCATGTCCGTAGCTTTACCATGGACTCCTCTTCCGGGGTTCGTCATCCCGGCACATTTGACGGTCTGTTGGAAAAGCTGCCCTATCTGCTCTCCCTGGGGATAAATACTATAGAGCTGATGCCCATCTTTGAGTTTGACGAGACTGCCGAAGAACGCATGGTGAACGGAAAGAAGCTCTATAACTACTGGGGCTATAACACGGTCTGCTTCTACTCCCCAAACACCAGTTACACAGCGGCTGTGGAATACAATCATGAGGGAACGGAGCTGAAAAAGCTCATACGAACACTGAATTCTTATGGCATGGATGTGATTTTAGATGTGGTGTTCAACCACACGGCAGAGGGAAATGAATATGGCCCCTTCTTTTCCTTTAAAGGCCTGGATAACAATATTTACTACATGCTCACTCCGGATGGAACATATTACAATTTCTCCGGCGTGGGAAACACCTTAAACTGTAACCACCCCATTGTCCGTCAGTTTATTCTGGACTGCCTGCGTTACTGGGTGGTGGAGTACCGGGTGGATGGATTTCGCTTTGATTTAGCCTCCATTCTGGGAAGGGATGAGGACGGGAATCCTCTTTCTAAGCCTCCTCTTTTGGAAAGTCTGGCCTATGACCCTGTACTCAGCCGGGTGAAACTGATTGCGGAAGCCTGGGACGCAGGAGGGCTTTATCAAGTGGGAAGCTTTCCCTCCTGGAACCGCTGGGCGGAATGGAACGGCAAGTACCGGGATGATCTTCGCCGGTTTTTAAAGGGAGATGCGGGATTTGCCCAGGCTGCCGTTCTTCGCATCGCAGGCTCCCCTGATCTGTATCCCCCCAACCTGCGCCAGAATGCCTCCGTCAATTTTCTTACTTGTCATGATGGCTTTACGCTCCATGACCTCTATGCCTACAATAACAAGCACAATGAGGCAAATGGCTGGAACAACACGGATGGGGCAAATGATAATAACAGCTGGAATTGCGGCGCAGAAGGAGAAACCTCAGATACCGAAATACTCACCTTGCGCAGGCGTATGCAAAGAAACGCCTTTGCTGTACTTCTCTGCAGCAGAGGAGCGGTGATGTTTTTAGCTGGAGATGAATTCGGAAATACCCAGTTTGGAAACAACAATGCCTATTGTCAGGACAACGAGATCTCCTGGCTCAATTGGACTTACCTGGAAAAAAACAAGGATCTATTCCAGTTTGTCTCTCATATGATTGCCTTTCGCAAAGAGCACCCGGTGCTGCGTTCCCAGACACGTCCTGCTTCCTGCGGATGGCCCGACGTGTCTATGCACCACGGAACTGCCTGGAATCACAGCACCGATCCCCAGGCCCGGCAGATTGGCGTTCTCTTTGCGGGACGAAACGCTGCTGATACGGCGGACGATGTGGTCTTTCTTGCTATAAATGCCCACTGGGAGTCCCATCACCAGGAGCTTCCCTCTCCCCCGTCCGGATCTTGCTGGCATCTTGTTTTGCATACGGCCTGCGCTGAGCCCTTTGCACCGGATACCTCTTTTGATGGGTATGGATTGGAACTTGGGCCCAGGTCGGTTGCCGTATTCCTTTTGTGTTTCGCCCACCCCTGACATCCATTAGACATTCGACAGACATAATTGAAGGGTGCCTCTTTCCAAGCACCCTTCATCCTGATCCCATCATCAGAAAATCCCTTTCCTGACTTCCCGGCGTTCCTTATGATTACAGCATCAGCCGATAAATATTTTCCACATCCTTCTGCCCAAGCGATACAAAGCCTCCAAGGGAGCCTTCTCTCACATCTCCATAGCATGCGGTATGCGCCAGCTTTTCAATGTCCTCTTCCTTTGCCCCTAATTCTGCAAAGTTTCTGGGCATTCCAATGGAAATCAAAAACTGACGCAGTGCCTCGATGCCAGCTTTTGCTGTATTCTCCGGACACGCAAAATCCATCTGGCATCCCCATACCCGAACTGCCACCTGCGCAAAACGCATGACATTATGGTGCATGTTATAGGTAAACACTGCCGGCATCACCACGGCCAGCCCTGCTCCGTGAGCACAGTCATACATGGCAGACAATTCATGTTCTATATCGTGACTTGTCCAGTCCTGACTCCTTCCGACCCCACAGGAATTGTTATGGGCCATCATCCCCGCCCACATAATATTAGCGCGGGCCTGATAATGATCGGGATTTTCAATGACTCTGGAGCCTTCATGAATCATAGTAAGCATCAGCGCCTCAATCATCCGGTCCGTCACTTCCACCTCCGTGGTATTGGTCAGGTAGCGCTCGTACAGGTGCGCCAGAATATCCGTAATACCGCAGGCTGTCTGATAGGGAGGCAGCGTCTGGGTCAGAGCCGGGTTCATGATGGTGAACTTAGGGCGAAGTGCCTCTCCAGTTGTGGAACGCTTAAACATACCGTCTTCATGCGTGATTACAGAGTCCGGAGAGCCCTCACTTCCAGCCGCCGCTATGGTCAAAACAGTGCCGATGGGTAAGGCCTTTTCCACAATATTTCCCTGATAATAATCCCAAAAGTCTCCATCGTAAAGCGCTCCTGCCGCTATGGCCTTTGCAGAGTCAATAGTACTTCCTCCGCCAATTGCTAAGATAAAATCTACCTTCTCTTTCCTGCAAAGCTCAATCCCCTCATAAACCAGCCCGCTTCTTGGGTTTGGCTTTACCCCGCCAAGCTCTACATAAACGATTCCTTCCCGGTCCAGGGACGCCTTTACCCGGTCCAGAAGGCCAGAACGAACCACGGAGCCTCCCCCATAGTGAAGCAAAACTTTGGTGCCGCCAAAGCGTTTTGTATAGATTCCGGTTTCCATTTCCGTATCTTTTCCAAATACAAAATAAGTAGGGGCGTAAAATGTAAAATTCTCCATATCAGATACCTTCTTTCTTTTTGTTCCAGTATATAACCCAACGGCAAATTACGCAAGAAGGCATTTTTAATCTGCCATTTCCCTCTCAAACCGGTCAATCTTATCTACTTTTCCGATTACCACAATCACATCCCCCATCTCCAGACGATACTGTGGAAGTACCTCTATGGTAGTGGTCTTTTCATTTTCTATGGCAATGATATTCAGTCCGTACTTCTGACGGATTCCCGTATTCTCTACGGTTCTTCCGGCCAATCGCTCCGAAACCTTGATCTGGCGAATCTCCACACTGTTATCCAATGAAACGTAATCCAAAAAGTTCTTGGATACCAGCCGCTTTCCAAGACGAAGAGCCATGTCCCGCTCCGGGTATACCACCTGTGCCCCGATCTTTTCCAGCACTGCTCCCTGCTCCACGCTAATGGCCTTTGCAATTACCATTGGAACTCCTATTTCCACCACCCTCATGGTGGTCAGGATACTGGTGTCTATCTTTTCTCCAATGCATACGATCACTACATCGCAATTTTGCAGTCCGATTTCTTTTAAGGTCTCTGTATTCAAGTCATCTGTAACAAAGGCATAATCCGTATACTGACGCAGCTGTCTGACCTTACTTTCGTTTTTATCAACAACAATGACTTCCTTTCCTGCTTCCGCCAATGTCATAGCCAAAGCCGCCCCAAAACGTCCAAGTCCAATCACGCCGTATGACGCAGCCTCCTGATTCTTTTTCATTTTTCTGCCCGGGATGCCCTCCGGCATTCCCTCTCCTTTCTTTTTATCCTACCGTAATTTGTTCTTCTGTGTAACGCGCTGTCGGTTCCGGATGGTTAATCCACATAGAAAGCAATGTCATAGCTCCTAACCTTCCGATAAACATAATGATAATGATTACCAGCTTTCCGGCCACTCCCAAATCCGGTGTAATGCCGGTAGATAATCCTACTGTGCCAAACGCCGATATCACCTCAAACAAAAGCTGCATAAAGCTGTATTCCGGCTCCAGAATACACATCAAAAACGCGCCAATGCACACCACTGCCAGAGAAAGTATTGTAATCATATACGCTTTAGATACATTCTCTTTTCCGATATTTCTCCGAAACGCCCCGACGGGCTTTTTGGCAAACATACTTCTTGCCGACTGAATCAACACAAAGAAGGTACTGGTCTTAATACCTCCACCTGTGGATCCCGGAGATGCTCCGATAAACATTAAAATACACAGAGCAAATAAGCCTGCATTGGTAAAGTCTCCGATTGCATAAGTGGAAAATCCAGCCGTTCTCGCGGAAACACTATGAAACAGCGCTCCCAGCCAGGATACTTCCTCGGTTGCCTTCAAAATCAGGGTTCCGGTCACAATCAAGACGACGGTGCTGGTAATCACCGCTTTGGAGTGCAGCGAAAGCTTCCGAAAATTACGATTCCTTAAAATATCCAGTATAACCAGGAATCCCAGACCTCCAAAAACAATCAGCCCGCAGGTGGTCAGATTCAACAGAACATTGGTCTGATACGGAATCAAATTCCGCAGACCGCCCAGGATATCAAAACCGGAGTTGTTAAAGGCCGCAATCGAATGGAAAATACTAATGCCAATGGCATGACCCAGGGGATAGTCCTGAGAGAACACCAGAAAACTTAACAGTGCCCCCACGCACTCAAAGCACAAGGTCATGATTAAAATCGCCTTCACTGTTTTTACCATTCCCCGAAAGCTGTCTACATTCAGGGCTTCTTTCATTAAAAGGCGGCTTCTGATACTGACCCTCTTACCTGCGGCTAAAATCAATCCCACGCCCACGGAGGTTACCCCCAGACCTCCAATCTGGATAAGTACAGCCACAATGCCCTGTCCCAGGGCGGTGAAATGGTCTGCCGTGTCCACCGCAATCAATCCGGTCACGCAAACGGCGCTGGTAGATGTAAACAAAGCATCAATCGGTGCCACATGCGCTCCCTCTTTTATTGAAAAAGGCATCAATAAAAGCACCGTTCCCACCAGTATCACAAAGGCAAATCCCATGGTGATAAGCCTGCCGGGCGGCTGCCTTTTTATAAACCTCATAAAACGCATTTCCTTAAACCTCCTGCCATCTTCTGTCATCTCTATCTTGAGTGTTTTCGCGCCCCCGCCGGGCACCACTCTAAAACGCTCATCCGTTTTTTTCCATCCTTTTTCTGAAGGATCATAAGCTCACACAGCGTCCTGACCAAAGACAGTATATAAGATTGGATACATGCAAAAAAATGCCCTTTTGCCGGATTCTGAAGCATTCTTCCGGTAAAAAAAGAGCTCATCAAAAATACCGGGGACAACGGAACGCTTTTTTCGCTTCTGCGGCATGGAATCGTCCGATTGCCCTCCTCTTTCAGATCATATATGTAACGGCCCTCTTCTACCCTCACATACCGGGCCAATCTATCCGGGCCATTTTGAATCATGCAAAGGTCTTCTTCCTCGCATACCCATACAGGAATCTCTCTGTACTCTATGTATGAAACGGCAAGAGCGAAAAAAAAGACTGCCGCCACGGCGACAATATTCCTTTGCACTTTACGTCTGCGTTTCAACGTTCCTTCCCCTTTGCCTTACTATAAAATTCAACATTCCGTTGACACCTAGAGTATACCATTTTCGATTTGATATTACAATTCGTATTTTACATTTTCATGTAATTTACATTTCACTCTCCTGAAGCAAAATCATAAAGGGACTGTATCTCCTCAGGCAAATGCCGCGGAAACTGCTGCCGTACCTTTTCTTCCGTCCCATCCTTTATCGCCTGCTCATAATACCAACACTTAAATCTTATCATTGCCAGTGCCTTTTCCATTTTCTTTATTTCTTTTTTCACTGCTTCCTCTCTTTTTCGAAACAACTCCAGCCTCTGGACAAACGTCTCCTCACCACGGGCACACCATTCCATAAACACTTTAATCTCTTTGATCTCCAAACCGGATTTTTTCAGACACTCGATTACCCGCAGCTCTTCCATCTCTCTCTCCCCGAATCTGCGAATTCCGGCCTCCCGCTCTAACCCGGGAAACAGCCCTTCCTTATCATAATACCGAAGAGTGGAAATGGGAATCTGAAACATTTCTGAAATCTGTCCAATCGTATACATAGCTTCCTCCTTTGCGCTTCCCATCTCATTTTAAATTGCTTCTTCTAAAGTCAGGTTTATTCAATATCCAGACCATAACACGTAAGGATTGCATTGTCAACACGAATGTCCTTAAAGGCCTCTGGAATCCCCTTACTGTTCTTGCCCGGCATAACATCCTGTACGTGTTCAACTATATACCAGCTCCACAATCCCATTACGGCTCTGTGTGCCGATTAGCGTTAGCTTCTGTTCTATTGAAGTTCTCCTCCGCTGTGCCCTCTTCTGTTTGCGTTCTATCCTGTTCCTTCTCAACCTTATCAGATATTCCGGAGGATTTCCAGGCAAAACAATATTTTATCTTTTCGCAAAGAAGCATCCGCCGTTTCCGGCGAATGCTCCTGGTAGAAATTATTTTTCACAGCAGATTCGAATAGCCTTGGCTACAAACTCTGCGGTTCCTTCCCCGCCCATCTTATTGATATTTGCCGTAAACTCACCGCCTCCGGCATACATTTCTCCCAGGCTTAGAAGGATGTCATCGGAACACTTGTAAAAATGCTCCGAAATATAATCCTGCAGCCGTTTCACTTGTCGTTTTGCCTGCTCTGATCCGGGATCAGAGGTTTTCAATTTTCCAAATTCTGCGAACAGCTGCATAAAATCCTGGGCAATGGCCTGCTCCTGCTGGGAAGTCCTGCCTTTGGACTTTTTCTCGAACTCCTGATATTCCGGCGTTTTGCCCCACTGTTTCTTTGCCTGTCTGGCATATTCATCGATCTTCTTCGTATCAAATGCGGAAAAATCCATAGTCTTTACTCCTGCCACCTGTATTCCACGGGCAAAGTCAATCAAATGCTCCAGATGCTCCTTTTTCAGAGTCAGCAGCGCAATCTGTTGCTCCAAGGCCTGATTTCTGTCAAAATCCGGACTGGAAAGAATCTCTTTGATCTCCTTTAACGAAAACTCCAATTCTCGAAACAGTAAAATCTGCTGCAACTTTTCCAAGGCCGTATCGTCATACAGCCGGTAACCGGATTCTGTATATCCCGTCGGATGCAGCAACCCGATCTTGTCGTAATATTGCAGAGCGCGTATACTCACCCCGGTCAATTTACTGACCTCATTTACCGTCCTCATGTCTGTTTCCTCCTTCCGTGTAAGACCATCATAAACTATGACGCTGCGTAGGAGTCAACTATTTTTTCATTTTTATCAAAACTTTTTTGAACGCTCAGCTTGCCCCCGCGGCCCCGCTGAATTCACATGTAGCCAGCTTTTCTTCCGGCAGATGGCAGGTTCTGCGCTCCTTCTCCACAAGCTGCTCCACAAAGGGCGTCGCCGGATGGCGCAGCAGTTCCTGCGCCGGCGCATACTGTTGGATGGCGCCGTGATCCATAACCAGAAC
Organism: uncultured Lachnospiraceae bacterium; assembly: GCA_902476645.1. Lineage (GTDB taxonomy): Bacteria > Bacillota > Clostridia > Lachnospirales > Lachnospiraceae > CABSEG01. Next base: position 38,279 of record CABSEG010000012.1, read on the forward strand.
TTTTGTCCCGAGCTTCAATGCCTCCCCAATGTCGTGGGTCACAAACAACACCGTGATTTTTGTCTGTTCATAAATCTGCCTCAGCTCCACTTGTAGCTGCCCCCGCGTAATCTCATCCACCGCTCCAAAGGGTTCGTCCATCAGCAGAATGTCCGGTGACGCTGCCAGGGCGCGGGCGATCCCCACCCTTTGCTGCTGGCCTCCGGAAAGTTCAGCCGGATAGCGGTCTCTCAATCCTTCATCCAGACCCACGATCTTCATCCACCTGGACACGGCCGCCTTGGTTCTGGCCTTATTCCGCTTATTCAGCAGATTGGGCACATAGGAAATATTCTGTTCCACGGTCATATGTGGAAACAGGACGCTGCCCTGAATGGCATAGCCAATATTTCGGCGCAGCTGGGTCTGATTTTTCTCCCGAATATTTTCTCCCTCCACCAGAATGTCACCGGAGGTGGGTTCAATCAGACCATTCACCATTTTCAGCGCAGTGGTTTTTCCGCATCCGGAGGAGCCGATAATGGTAACGAACTCTCCCTTTTCAACGGCCAGATTAAAGTTTTCCATAATGACCTGATCCCCGTAGGCTTTCTTGACGTTTCGAAATTCAATTGCGTTCTGCATCATACATTCCTCCTATTGCAAGAGATCATGGCTTCGTAAAAATTCCTCGGCCACATCTTCCGGCTCTTTGCCCTCCGTTTCCACCTCATAGTTCATCTGCGCCATATCGCTGTCCGATATGATTCCCGTCAGCTTTTGGAATACGGCTTCCAGTTCCGGATGTTTCTCCAACACCTCCGTTCGGATCACATTGCCGCACAGATAAGAGGGGTAGAACTGTTTGTCATCCTCCAGCACCAACACATCGGAGGCGGTAAGCTGTCCGTCTGTGGTAAAAATTACCATCACATCAATCTTGCCCTGATTGATGGCCTGATACTTCAGCCCAATGTCTAAATCCATGGTTTCTTTGAAGTTCAGATCATAGGCTTCGCACAGCGCATCGTATCCATCCTCCCGCTCAAAAAAATCATACTCAGCGCCAAAAATCAACTGATCAGAAACAGCGCTCAGATCAGAGTAGGTCTGCAGATCATACTGTTCTGCGATTTCCCGGCGTACCACCAGACCATAGGTGTTGTTAAAGCCGTACATACCAATCCACTGCATATTCAAATCCTGCTTATAGCTTTCCTGCATATCTTCAAACAGATCTTCCGTATACACCCCCTCCTGCTTCAGCACCATGTTCCAGGCCGTGCCGGTATACTCCGGATATAAGTCAAATTCCCCGCTTTCCATGGCTGGCTGAATATTGGAGGTGCCGCCGCCTACGCCCTGGGTCAGTTCCACCTCCAGATCCGTATCCTGCTCGATGAGCAGTTCCAGCATCTCACCCAAAACATACTGTTCCGTCATGGGCTTGGTGGCAATGTGAATGGCATCCTTTGCCTGAGACCGAAAAATGGTGCAGACGACCATTGCCCCACAGACAAGCACTGTGATTCCGCCCAGGATTCGGTTGGTTCTCTTTGCCTTTACGCTGCGCTTTTGCATCCGCTTTTCGACAACGCCCAAAATGAAATCCATCCCTAGCGCCAGCAGGGCAATCAAAAGGCTTCCCGCCATAGTCATGGCCCCATTGTTGGTGGTAATACCCCGGTAAATGGCAACGCCCAGCCCTCCTGCCCCGATAAAGGAAGCAATACCTGCCAGAGCAATGGTCATGGTCACCATACTGCGAATGCCGGACATCATCACCGGCATAGCCAGCGGCAGCTTGACCTTAAATAACATCTGCAATCTGGTGCTTCCCATGCCTTTGGCCGCTTCCAAAATGGCAGGGTCCACATTGGAAATTCCCGTGTGGGTATTGCGCACCATGGGCAAAAGCGCGTAAATGGTCAGTGCAATGATTGCCGTGGCATTTCCCACCCCGGAAAAGGGAATCAAAAAACCCAGCATGGAGATGGAGGGAATCGTATAGAGAAAATTGATGACTCCCAAGGTTGGCTTTGCGGATTTTTGAAATTCACTGATCAAAATTCCCACCAGGCCGCCAAACACAATGGCAATCAGAATGGCGATCAGCGAAATCTCCAAATGCTCCCACAAAAGTCCCTGAAAGAAATCCCTTCGATCTGCCAAGAGTATACCGATCTCTTTTAACATGATGCATTCCCCCTTTTCTCAATCGCCTGTACCGGACAATTTTCCGCACATAACCCGCAGTGCAGACAATGTTCCTGACGGATCAAATAGGGCGTTCCCTCCTCCACGCACTGCTGTGGACAATCTTCCTTACAGGTCCCGCATCCAATGCAGCCCTCCGTAATCCAAAATCCCTTTTCTTGCAGCTGGCCCTCAAGGGAAAAGCTCTCTCTGTCGATGGGCTCTTTGCCCAGGTCGAAAAATTCCATCTGGCCGTTGTCTATGCAAAACGGTTCCAGGATATATCGGCTTTCCCCCGGATACACCCCATTCATCACTGGATTTTCCTCAAAAATCCGGTCAATCCATATCTTTTGATCCGCAAGCTTTTTCACTCTTCCTGTCAGGCGAATCATCTGAAACCGGCGATTCATTCCAGTGATTGCCACCTGTCCATCTGCCATTAGCTGGTGATAAAAGTCCTTGCCCCTGGCAGTACAGAAATACAACTTTCCCTCTTCCACTAACATGACGTCGATAATGCGAACCTGCGGCTTTCCATTCTCATCCACCGTGGCAAAGGCCACATCCTTTACGTCCCGCAAAATTTGTAAACAATCTTGTGCTCTCATAATCTCCTCCTAAATTCTTGGCCGATTCATTTGTCCTGATCTACCATAAAATGTATTTCCTTCATCCCAATCACATTCCCTTTTTCTTTTCTGTCTTTATTGTATTGAATGCACCTTTTATGCACAAGTATGCACTTTTTTGTGGTATAGTCACCTTTGGGTAACCGTTTCAATACGCGCCGCAGGAAGTTCGCGGAATGCATCTCCATCTTGATTTCTGCACAAAAAAAGAATCGGATGCCTCCGATCCTCCCAAGTGCGTTCTGTCCCCTTCTTCATAAGCCCTGATGTTCCAGATGGCTTGATATCAATTATTTCCATCACATCCCACCGCCCCCCAGAAATGCTTCACGAAGTCTGAGAACATGAATTTGCATAGTATAACTTTGATGCTGTAAGTTCCGCAGCAGTCATAACATAATTGTGACTCCTAAACAATATTCTCAAAGCTTTATTATCTTTTTTCTGAATCATAACTTCACCCTTATTTAATCAACCTCAAATCAACGAACAATTGGGTAGTTTAATACAACTTCTGTCACTCTTTTGTAATCGCCAAACAATAATGCGATCAGATATAAAATTACCTCTACTTAATGTGAACATGAAACGATAATTCTGCGCTTAAATCAACTGTCATAACTTCTGTACCTATAACCAGCATTGCTTTTCCCATTTGCTTGGTATACGCCTTTTTATCCGCATCCTTTACTTTTTTATGATGATACTCATGTCTTATACTTATTTTTTTCTTTTTCCAGATCTGCAAGCCTAACTAAAAAATTAACTCAAACCATCGCATGAAATCACCTTCCCAGCTTCCAAATTTATTTTTCTCACATATACCACAATTTTCCCAAAAAAGAATACACTTTCAGAACTCTCTCAGGGGAATCAGCGTCTGCTGCAGCGCCGGGTATTGGCTTCCATCTCCTGCATGGGCGACTGGATCTGGCTGAATAAGTTCTGCGACGCACCGACCACCCTGTCATACGTCCCCCCGCCAGAAGTCAGGGAGATCATAAATTTCAGGTTCCTGTCCTCAGCCATGGTGCCAAAGGCCTGGGCCGCCATGTTCAAGGTTTCCTGCCGGCTGAGCGCCTGTGCCAGAATGATCCCCTTCTGCGCCACCGGTACCGTATTGGAAGGATCCAGTTTTAAAAGTCGCTTCGCTTCGTTTAAGGCAGACTGTGTTTTCGTGATGAAGGAATTGACGCTCTTTGCAGCTTTATTCGGGCCAGTGATAGTGCCGCCACTCTCTATCGTAATGCCTTTAATCCCATTCGCCACAGCCATCACCTTCTCAAAATGGGCGTAAAAAACCCGAGTTTTCTCCGAGCATAAAAAAAGCACCGATTGTTTCTAACCGATGCTTTTAAATACATATGAAAATCCACTGGTTTTGTGAAATCCGTGATTTAATCCTTCTTCTTGCCAAGAAAAGCACAAAGAGCGGCAACAAATAAACCTAATAGAATCCACGGCCATGCCGCACTAAAAAAATCTGCAAACATTTTCCATTCCTACATCAAATTAGGATAAACCTTAAGTCGGATACGTGTTATTTTACTTTGCTACGGATTTCGATAAGACGCATTACATCCCAATACATTGCATCTGCGTCTTCCAAATCAATCATCAACCATCTTTGCCCGTTCCCGGCTTTGGTCTGGTTATATATTTTCTGCAGTTCCGGATTACACTCTGGAAGAATTGTCTCCACTTCCGTTTTCTCTTTTCGCCCTACTACAATGAAAGCTGTGAAGAACTCCTCATGCGGATAAAGCGTACATAAATTCTTACCAGACTTTTTAAATTTGATATTCCATCCCGGCATCCAGCTGCAAGAGCTAAATTCTACTCTCTCATTACAATGATATTTCTCTTTCATATAGAAACAAAATTGCAGAAACACAGGTTTATTTACATATTTACCTATTTCTTCAATAGAAGGGCAATATCCTTTATCTTGTAAATCTATCATTTTTATTCACCGCCGCTTAACGTTTATTATATAAAATTATTTCCGGATCTGCTCCATTACAGCCATACTCACACACAAGTATAAGTTCTATCAGCAGCCACTCCATAGCATCTCTCTTGGCCTGGTACCTCAATTTGATTGCCTCCCCATCTCTCCCAATACAAATTTATTGCTGACCAATCAGCCCTTTCATGGCCACGATTATACCAGAAAAAAGCTGACCGTTCAATGACTCAGAATTGATCGAAATCTTTTTATGTGTCCACCACCGCATATTTGTGCTCATCATTCCGGCTCTCCGCATATATACAGATAACTATTTAAATAGTAAAATGTTCAAATTCCGGATGGACACAGTAAAAGAATTTCCTTATTCCTAGTTACTGATCCCCCCTCCAGTTCTCCTCCACTTCCTCCCGCTTTCTCGTCAGCAGCACTACCGTCTCCATATGGCACGAGAGGATAGGAAGTACGTCATTTGCCGGGCGGTTCGTCCGACTTGATCCACCGCTATTTTGGTCCTCCCGGTCGTATGTGGGAACATATCAATATATAAAAATATCATTTAAGCTACAGTTAATCATCGATATATAAGAGCTGCATCAATTCTCTATAAGATTCAAATAACATATCGTTATTACATAATACTTGAATATACTTGTAGAAGAATTGACTACTATAAAATTCCTCACTAGAATCCTCATCAACCTCAATAATCTGTAATGAAAAATTCTCTTCAAAATCATGAATAAACTTTTTTATATTTCCTTTATTCATAAGATACTGAATATTATCGTTGTTTATTTCATTACAATAATCAGTAAAATCAATTGAGGCTAATTCCGGCCTAGCCTCCGTTTTTTGTGATTTGAATTTAAGCTGTAGATTCATATAAAGATCGCTAGAAATCTTTTTAATATCTTCCACTTGTCTATTAATCCAAGTGGAAACAAATTCCTCTATTATTTCCCTGTCCAATGCAGATAACTGTTTTAGAAAAGCCACCAATTTATCTTTTTCTGAAAACAATACTGATTCAATACAATATCCATTATGATAGTATCCTTTTAAATTTCTTCTGTTTATCTGTTCAAGATTATTGCGTAATTTTTCAACCGAATCATAGGTACAAAAGTCTTTATCAAAAACTGTAATATAAGTTTTGCTATTGAAAAGTGAATTTAAAACCCTGTGAATATTTTCCATTTTTTTCACGATATAATCTCTACCCCGGATATGAAAGAAGGAGCAAAACTCTAATTGCTTCAAATCCATGAAATCTTTACATTTCTCGTATAATGCTTTAATATACTCAATATCATCTTTCCCTTCAAAAAAAACAACTTTGTTGGCATTATTTAACATACATAGTGCCATTGAAATACCACCCAAATCCAGTTTTAGCCTATTGATCTTTGAAATGTCAATTCGATTAACTATACCCTCTGTCTTAGCTTCTTGATTAATAAAAAGTAAATGATCTGTATCTACATTTTCTAAGAATCTATCATTATAAGAAATAACTAATATTTGTGTATTATGTATTTTTCTTAACTCTTGTAATAATCGTTTTTGTAATTTTGCATGGATATGAGAGTCCGGTTCATCCACAAGTAATATATTGATAGAATTATCAAAAAAGTCTATTGAAGAAAATATTTCGCATATTTGCAAAAAACCACTACCTTGTACACAAATATCATTACTGGTATTTTCTGTTTGGATTCTTAAATCTATGTACTCATCTGTATTCATTTTACCTCTTGCCGGAAATTTAAAAGAAAAGTTCTTTCCAAGAACTCCTATTATTTCTCTTCTAAGCTGTTCCGATTTTTCTGGAGACTTTTGATGAATACTAATAATTTTATTCCTTAATACTTCATTTGATTTTCCTAAACTTATCTTCTTTTTTACCTGTCCTAGATTCATATACGGTTCATTTTTTAAAATATGCGACACTGGTGCTGTTTGGTAGAAATTTATTGCCTCCGAAAGTTTCATTCCTACATTTTGTATATGTTGTGCAAACCTAGCGAACTCTGAATAGCTATCCATTTTACATCTAAAATACGCATTATTTATCCTGCGTGGCTTTTCAATAGTAAACATAAGTTCAAATTTATCTTCACCTTCTGCCAAAACCATTTTGAGTGAGATATCTTTACTTTTATCCCAGAATAGTTCATCATCCCGAACAGCTCTTAAAAAATGTAATTCAGAAAAATTAATATATATATTTGGATTTTCTTTATAAAACTCCTTGCCATTTTTTTGAATATTATGTTGATAACATTTTCCCCATAATAATATCGCATCAAAAATAGTTGTTTTCCCTATATTATTTTCTCCAATAATAAGATTAACTTTTTCACACAAATTTATTTCTATATTCTCATAAGACATAAAATTCTTAATAACTAACCTAGAGATAAACACCTTTTTCCCTCCATCTTTTGTGTCTTACTTACTCATACAAACTAAAATCAACACGCTTAAGATTCTCTATCTTAACCGTGGGTTTAGGATTTTTATATAACTTCACATTTTTTATAATCTCTGAAAAGAACTCTGATAAATCTTTTTCTTGATTTAACACATCAAAAATATCCTTCAAGTCAATTAATGCAAGGACAGAAACTGCCAAAGCTTCCTTTGCTGTGATTAAGGCTGTTTCTGCAAAAGAAGAATATGAAATAATAATACCATCCACATTTTTTCTAACCATAAGCCTTGACATAAATCGCCCGACTTTATCTGCCCCCAATGCATTTTTCTCCCACTTCATTTCGAGCAATGTTAAATAATGATTTATCTCTACTACACCGTCTATTTGTTCGTAGTTTTTACCTGTTTCATCATCATAAATAACAAAATCCTCTTTAACTCCGATTTTAAAATAGGAAAAGATATCATTAAGAACCTTTTCTAATTTTTTCCCCCTTTCTTGAGGATTTTGAATAGCAAATAAATTTGCAAACCTCTGGCGCAAATTTTCAAAATTTTCTTTTGATCTTTTTATCTTATCAAGTTTTTCCTTTTGTATAAGAATCTTCTCATTTTGCTCCTTATTTAATAACTTTTCAAATTTAGTAACTGTGTCTTTTAATTGCACCATTTTTTTAATATCGGCTACATTTGCCTTCGCACGATCTTTATCATTTGGATAACATGAATCGAATGCTTCAAATTCAATAACTCTTTGCAAAAGCCTTCTACGAACTCCCAACATTCTATCCGATTCTTGATTTAACCAAGCTAAGATTTCTCGTGTAACATCAAATTTTTTAAATTGTGATCTATTAGTATTTAATAGTGCATAATATGTCCGTAAATGCTGGCATGGTACTCCTATATTTTCAAAAAACAATAATAAATCTTTCTTTGTTTTGTTTAATCTAGGAATGGTATCCACTAAAAGATTAAACAAATCTGGTGGAAAATGAAAAAAGGTATCCATCCTATTCCTCCCAATCTTACACAAATTTATATTTTTAAGTACTCTTATTTGCTATTCTAATTATATTATTAAATGAAATAATTAAACGATGTTCGAATATAACTCCGAATTCATTCGCAATTGGCATTATTTCCTCTGCACTAACTGTATCTTGTTCTATTTTCTTGCAAAAATTTCGTGGTGACTGACCAATTCAATGCGCTAGTTCTGAAATACTAATATTCACTCTTCACATAATTCTCTGATCACATCTGATGATGTCATCTTCCACCTCTATCAGCACAGTACAATTATAAACCCTCTGGTTAATAAGTACAAGTTACCTTCTTTAGATAGCAGCCCATTAAAAAGCACCTTGCAGCCATTTCAAAAGCCACAAGGCACCGCATTCATTCTGTTATTTACCTCTCCACATCCACCTTCGCCCCAGATTTGAACTCCACCTCAAACCGCTCATCGTAAACCGTGACCTTCTCTATCAGCCGCCGTACCAGCAGTTCATCATACTCCGTGACCTCTGTGGACTGCTGTTCCAGAAACTCCCGCATCTCTTTGATCCGCTGTTTTAGTCCTTCCCGTTCGGCGCTCTCCACCAGGGTATTCTGCTTCAATTCCCGCAGCCTGTCTATCTCATCCGCAACACTGTTATAATCCTTTTTCGAATTCGCCAGCTTCAGAAGTTCCTTTTGCAGTTCCAGCAGCTTGGCCTCAATCCCTTCCGATGAGGTTTCGTCCTCCTGCCGGATTACTGTCTCCATGTTTTTCTGGAGAGTAGCCATCATGCTTTCTCTGTTTCCCAGCGCAAGGTTGATCGCCTGCACCACCGCCGCCTGCAGATCCGGCTCCTGAATGGTCGGTGCGTCACAGGCGGTTGGTCCATGCTCCACACGGGTACAGCACCGCCATACGGTGGAGTGCTTTCCCCGGTTATTCCATGCGATCCGCCGGTAAATCTCTCCGCACTTGGAGCAGTAAACAATACTGGATAAGGCATACTTGCTGCTGTAAACTCTCTTTTTCCGGTTGGCTCCACTGTGGAGGTTCGCCCGCC
>CABSEG010000013.1 GCA_902476645.1 uncultured Lachnospiraceae bacterium
CTCTTTGGATTTTCAAGGTTGTTTCGCTGTTCAATTATCAAGGTTCTGACTTGTTTGCCACACTTTTTCCAAGCGCAACTCTGATATTCTATCATGTCGCAGTTTATTTTGTCAAGACTTTATTTTGTATTTTTATCAAAACATTTTAACTGCACTGAAGATTATATTACCACTTTTTCGACATTTTGTCAACTACTTCTGTGTCATAATCTTTCAGGAAAGAAACAAAACGGAGAAGGAGGGATTTGAACCCTCGCACCGCGTAAACGGTCTATACCCTTAGCAGGGGCACCTCTTCAGCCACTTGAGTACTTCTCCATATGTCTATTTCTCATGAATTTGGCCACATTTTCTGTGACGCACGTATTATTATAGTTTACAATGTATTATTTGTCAACCACATTCTTGCAATTTTTCCAATATTTTTTCTAAACTTTTTATCTACTACATTTAGTAGCTTTTTCTTATTTTCACACTCTATCGTGTGTTCTGTATTTTCTCTTCAATGACTTTTTTTACATATTTTGCAATTTCCGTAGACTTCATATCCTTGTACTCTTCATAATACAGGGGTTTTAAATAATGAACCTGCACGGTAACTGGTTTGGCCGAATTGGTATCAAAAGGAAGGAATCAATGATAGCCACCGGCACAATGGGACATTTTGCCCGAATAGCTGCCTTAAAGCTTCCTCCTTTAAATTCTCCTGGTTGATTTCCATTTTTCGAGCGGGTCCCCTCTGCGAAAATGATATAATTTCTCCCTTCGGTTACTTCCTTTGCAACATCCAGAATTACTTTCATAGACTGCTTCACATCTGCTCTGTCCATGGGTTTTGCCCTCATAACCGCAAACACCTGTTTTAAAAACGGAATATTCTGTACTTCTTTTTTCATCACAACCGTGATGGGATGATCACAGCTCTCAAGAAAAGCCAATACATCGAAGAGCCCCTGATGATTGGGATATAAAATAAATCCATCTTGCTTCGGAAGAAATTCTTCTCCGGTGGATATAATTTTTACCCTTCCTCCCCTGTTTGCATGAATGGTAATTTTCTTTAAAAGCGCATACCTTTCTTTTTCTGTATGAGTATCCTTTTCTCTTCCATACATGCAAAGCTGCCAAAACCAGTAGGGAGCAAATATAAAATTTCGAAGTACCATCAATATGATTCTTTTCATTATACGTTCCTCTGGTAAGCCTGAGTGGCTGTCTCGTATAAATTATTTCCCTCTGAATCTATAACCACAATAACAGGAAAATTTTTTACCTGCAATTTCCGGATGGCCTCTGTTCCCAGATCTTCATATGCCACAATCTCTGATTCTACAATGCATTTCGACAACAGAGCGCCCACTCCGCCAACAGCCGCAAAATAGACACTACCATTTCTCACAATTCCATCCATAACCTCTTTTGTCCTTTTTCCCTTTCCAATCATCCCTGCCAGCCCCAGATCCAAAAGTTCTGGCGCATACTTATCCATACGACTGGCTGTGGTGGGACCTGCTGACCCAATACATTTTCCCTCTCTGGCAGGGGATGGCCCCATATAATAAATCACTTGATCCTTTAGACAAACAGGCAAACTTTTTCCCTCATCCAAAGTCTCTTTCATCCTTTTGTGAGCTGCATCTCTGGCTGTATAAATTGTTCCTGTTAAATATACATAATCTCCTGATCTCAGAGTTTTAATCACATTTCTATCCAATGGGACTTTGATATGTCTGTCCATATGTTCCTCCTATATAATCCTGACGCTGTGACGATTCACATGACAGCAGATGTTAATGGCAACCGGAAGCCCTGCAATATGGGTGGGATATGTGTTAATATTGACAGCCAAAGCAGTGACTCTTCCTCCAAGACCTCCTGGTCCAATGCCAAGATTATTGATTTTTTCCAGCAATTCCTCTTCCAGCTCCCTGACATATGGAATAGAAGAATGGCTGCCTGCTTCTCTCGTCAGCGCCTTTTTGGCCATCCATGCACATTTTTCAAAAGTTCCTCCAATACCGACTCCCACTACAATAGGGGGACAAGCATTTGGACCTGCATCCCGTACTGCTGTTAAAATCGCTTCTTTGACTCCTTCTATTCCATCAGCGGGCTTCAGCATAAAAATACGGCTCATATTCTCGCTTCCAAACCCTTTTGGCGCCACCGTAATCTTCACCTGTTCTCCCGGAACAATCTCACTGTAGAGAACAGCCGGCGTATTATCTTTTGTATTTACCCGTAATATTGGATCGTTTACCACCGATTTTCTGAGATACCCCTCGGTATAACCTCTTCTGACCCCTTCATTTACTGCCTCTTCCAAATTCCCCCCTTCCAGATGCACATCCTGGCCAATCTCCAAAAATACCACCGCCATTCCGGTATCCTGGCAGATGGGAATTTGTTCTTCTCCTGCTATCTTTAAGTTTTCCTGCAGTTGACATAGAATCTTTCTGCCAAGCGGGGCTTCTTCCTGTTGAATAGCATGTTCCAGTGCAGCACTCATATCCTCAGACAGCATATGATTCGTCTCAATGCACATTTCTTTTATCTGTTCCGTTAATTGGCTGACCTGAATTGTTCGCAACTTCTAAGACCTCCTCTTTCCTTTATTGACTAGGGCTATTATACTATAGAGACGAAAAAAATACAAATACCGCGTCCGGAACATACACGTTTCCGGACGCGGCTACAAGCCCACTATTATCTGCTTCCTTTACTCCTGACTCTTTTTAAGATTATCGTTGTCATCAACACAAGACCACAGATACCGGCCATAATTTTCGCACCCAATAGGATATTTGTATAAAAAAGTACCCAGATATTTTCTGTGACAAGAATCCGAAGCTTTTTCTCCCTGACATTTCCTGCACGGTCTGAAGCATATATACGCACTGTCTGCCACTGATCTTTGCTTAAAATTTCCTGCCTCACCACACCATAATTCTCTCTTAACTGCTCTTTGCCAAAATAATATCGTTCCGGTTCCTTCTTCCCATCCGTAAAGACTTCCAACCGGACATGTTCCAGGCAAATAAGATCTTTTGCATCTACTGCAATTTCCACACTTTTCTTCTGATAACGCCCCCCATCCTCTGCTCCCGTAATGACCAAAGAAGGTTCCGTCTGATCCACCACAAAGGATATTTTTTTTCCTTTAGCCTGATTGCTGCAACTATTTCGGGCTTTGTCTTTCGAGTAAACGGTTACCACGTAGATGCCATCCTCTATAAAATTCTTACGATCGATCACATACTCGTACTGATACCATCCCCTTTTCCTTCGTTTCAGAATCTGATAATCCTCCCCCTCCTTTAACGGAAAGAACTTTCCGTCTTTGCTGCAAATAATCTCCTGATAACTTAAGGGATCCGGATTGATTTCACAAATTCCAACGGTTGTAGGCTCTCTGCAATAAAACGCTTTAACCAGCTCTCTGGTACTTGGATTCAACCGATAATCGGATCCAAATCTGTTTACAGAAAAGACAACAACCTCTTCTCTTTGATTTCCCGCCAAGTCTGATACGCTGATCTTCAAAGTATAGAGATCATCTGATTGTCTCCTATACGCAAAGTCTTCCAGTTGAATACGCATACCTTTCTTCGTTTTGGAACGGATTCCCTGAAGTGTTCTTTTGGAATGCCGGTATCCTTCTATTGTCACCTCTATGGCTTTCACATCTAGGTTCTCATCTTCGCAGGTAATGACAGGTGCAACCGTTCCCTGATTGGATCTTTTTATTCCTGAAATCTTCACACCAGGAGGTCTGGTATCTACAGTAAACCTTTCAGGACCATAGCTAAACGCCTGATTTCCTGCCTGATCCCTGTAGGATATGGCAAACGTATAATCTCCATCTTTCCTAAAAGCTAAGGTAGCTCTGTGAAGATCTCCTTCTGTCTGAAATTTACTAATAACCGGTACGGAAAGATTCTTCCCATGGAGTGCAGCTTTAATGAAAACCTTCACATCTTCCTCCCGAAAATTCTGCTCCTTAATGGTGATAACAGCAGTTCTTCCTGTGCCATCATATACCTTATGTTTTGTTTTTTGACGGTCGTAAGCCACGGTTATTTCCGGCACTGTTTTATCTATAACAAAATAATCTTTTTTTCTGTCCTTACTTTTGTTTCCCGCCAAATCACCGCTTCGGACCGTGAAGGTATACTCACCATCTTCTAAAAAAGTAACCAGGCAAGTATGCTTATGTCCATCTGTCCCTTTCCCCTTTCTGCTACTTTTCCAAGGACTGATGATGACCTTATTTTCCTCTTTATTATTTATCAAAAACTGAACCTGCCCCGGGTCAAAATTTCTTTCCCGTATCACTACCTTGGCTATCCTGGAATGGTTATAAAAGCGATGATTCGAAGAGTTGGTATTCCCGTAGGAAATGCTGATTTTCGGAATACTGACATCAATTTTAAGTTTTTGTTCCTGCACAGAATCATTTCCAGCCTGATCTACAGCCCGTATTCTGACAGTCACATCGTTGCTGTTATTTCTTTTTGCATCCACTCGGATAATGCGCTCAAATCCTTGGATACCTTTTATATCCTCCATTCCTGTGATGTTATATATGCCTGACTGGGTAATTTTTTTTCCGTTGAACACCTGATAAGATACTGATTTTAGCCCGGAGCAAGAATCATTTACTACAGGATCATACGCAGAAATTCTGACAGAGACATCTTTTGAGAAAATGTCATGATCCGCTTTTTCCGTGAGGATAGAAATATCTGTTTCCGGTTTTCTTCTATCCAGGATTACTTTCTTTGACCGAAGATATCTTATATTTCCAGCCATATCCTGGATTTTTACATAGATAATAGCTTGCCTTTGAGGCTTCAAGAGAAAAGAAGCCTTCTTTTTCCAATTTTTCACTTTTTTTAATTCTGAAATATTCCATACTCGATTGGTAACATAATAGGAAATCTGCTTTACCCCTGAAGTGTCATCCTTCCCTGTCAATTCAATCTGTTGCGCAGTTTGATAGAAAAGGAACATTTTACTCTGAGATTTGAATGGTTGACGTATTGATTGACCTCCTAATAGGATGGATCCTTTTGGTTTGGTCTGATCCACTGTAAAATATACTTTTTTATATATTGCCAGATTTCCAGCCAAATCCGAATACTCTATAGAAAGACTATAGTTGGCGTCACTGATAAATTGCAGGCTGGAAGTTTTAAGATTGGAATCCTTTTTCCAGGAATTTGGATGTGACAATATTTTTCTTCTGCCCTTAATGCTCTTTCCGTTTTTTTCTATTTGTACCTGCATATTCACACGGGTATTGTTTCCTTGCAGAACAAAATTTTGTTCTAAAATCAAAATGTTAACTTTTACAGCCTTATTTTGATAGCTTCTTTTTTTCTCACTTCTCCCTGGATAAATGATCGTTCCCCCCGCTTCAAATACAAGTTTCAAAACAGGAGGCGTTTTGTCAATGACAAATTCTTTTTTTGAGGGATCTTTTTCATCCTCATATTGAATTTTTTTTATCTCCCAGTTTGCCAGATCCTTACAGGAAACAATACCGAATAAGTAATGTCCCTCCTCCTGAAAGACCAGGCTTGCCTGATGTATTCTGGCATCCGTATAGTTTTCTTCCTTCGTAATATCTTTCTGGCTGTCCTTCCATCTTGCGCGGATGCCGATCTGTCCGCTTAATTGGGAAAGGGTACCAATTTTCATAGGCTCATCATCTTTTTTCAGGTAAAATATTATCCCATTCGGATCAAAATTTCGTTCCGTCACAGTTACCAAAGCAGTTCTGTCAGCTTTAAAATAAAATCCATTTCTTGGATATTCCCTGCTTTGATAGGAAATAGATACAGAAGGCTCTGTAATATCGATTTTTATTGGAATGATGCACAGATGTTCATTTCCAGCCTGATCTCTGGCTTTGATATGTAATTGAATGTCATTGCTATTATATTCTTTTCGGATCAAAATCGTCCTAGTAATATTCTCCCATTCTTTTCCAACTTTTATCCTGTCTTTCTTTGATGCGATTTCTATTTTTTCAGTCCTGGATTCTCTGACTTTTCCGTTTTGCAAAATCTTCCAGTTAATCTCCGAAATTCCCGAACTCCCTTTATGTTCTTGTCCAAAATCATTGTCTGATACCTTCACAAGAGCCTGTACATTTCCCCGATAAATCCCTGATCTTCCCACATCTCCAGCCAAACGAACCTCTATAGAAGGACGCTGTATATCCACCACAACTCCGTTAGAACTATAGATGCGGGAGTTTCCCACATAATCTTCCGCTTTTACCAATATCACATAGCCGCATGGAGCCTCAAGCTCCAATTCCTGTACTGGTATTTTAATTTCTTTCTCCTTACATGACAGAGATTTCCATAAAGATCTATCCAATTCTTCTTTTAATTGCTCTTCGGTACAGATCTCTTCCTCCATCTCCCACACGGTATAAGAAACTTTGCTTAATCCGCTTCCCCTCTTTGTATTTTTCTGATCCTTCCAATCCCGTATCTGTATGCTCGGTTCCAGAATCTTACGACTATATATTTCAAATGCAATGCCATCCTTTATCTCCCTTGTTACATATGGTTCCATTCCCATGGAAATCTTTACTTTGGGAGGGACAACATCTTGCCTTACCTGAATGTCTATACTCTGTGAATACCGATATGCTTGCGCTTCCTGCTCTGCGCAGCCTACAGGTTCCCTGGCCTTCAGGCAGATAGAATACCACTGATCCTCCTTATTTTCTCTAATTCCACAATTAGTCAGATCTCCTTTCCAGTCCTTCCCATACGCTACCAGCTCATAATGAACCTGATCTTTTGGAGACAACTTTAAAGTTCCGCTGGATCCGAGCCAAAAAATCTGTGGATCTGTCTGGTCTTGAAAAGCATTGAATGAGGTATTCATAAGATTTATTCCACTGATTTTTAGTTTCTGTGGCTCTATGATAAGATTCCTTTTTTCAGATTCCCAAAAAAGAAATTGATAATTTCCCTCCACTTCTTTTTGTTCCCAGACTCCCTGCTCTCCCTGCTTTCTATAAACATAATCCTCATCATCAATGCCAATTACCCTAAGTCCCTTCTCAGTGGTCATACAGGGCTGTCCATCGGCAACTCTTGGAATTTCATCCATAATTGCAACTTCAGGCAGAGTCATAGAGTCCACTATTTTTTGATCTCCCTCAATCACATCCTGTTTTCTGTATGAGAGAACTATACGCGATTTTAATAGCTCCTCTCTGTACTGTGTATAAGGTACCCGCAAATCTTGGCTAAGTTTCAGTCTCACAGGCTTTGGTTGAATCGTTCCTTTTACATGGTGCTCTACAGTCAGTTCATATTCCTTCTCAAACACACTCCCCTCTCGAAAGTCTGCCCTTACCTGTACCTGTTTTTCTGTTCCTGCCTGCTCGTCTTCATAACTTGCTTCCAGACAGATCTCATCTCTTATTTCCTGCTCCAGATCTCCCTCTTTCACTCCTTCCAGCCTATAATCTTCTATGGCTGCCCCCTCGCTCTTATCATATACTTTATCTTTTATCTGAATATCTACAATTCTTAACTCCTTTTTCGAACCCGCGCCCTGAACTGAAGTGAAAGAGCAGATTTCTCCTATCCATTTCCATAATCCTATTATCAGAATAACATAAAATAAAACCAGGACTTTCACTTCTTTCTTATGTTTCCTTATCATGCTTCCACCTCCTTTTTGCTCTGCGCATAACCTTTTTTGTGCACTTGTTTCCATTCCTTTCAAATCTTTTTAACATACAAATCCGAATAAACAAAAAAATTGCCAAAAACAGAAAAATCAGTGCTATAGAAAGACAGAATAGAAACACCAGATGGTATATCTTAAGGATTTCTTCCACCTTCTGCATATGGTTCCTTTGCCTCCTTTTTTCTCTCCTCATAGACTGTTTCCATAATACTTCTAAGCATCTTGATCTGTTCTCTTATCTGTAATATTCTGTCTGTCAATAAGGAGTCTATCCTTGTCTCTTTTACTGTATCTGTTGCCTCCCACAGATACTTCTCTACCTGTTGGATTTGTTGATCCATGTCTTTCTTCGTGATACCTGCCTTTGCAAATTGATCACAATGTCGATACATCTGACCAATCCACTCTCCATACATGGTCACGGCTGTTTGAATACTTTCCGTTTCAAACAAATTTTCCGAAATCAACTCCCTCATATCCTTCCAGTAGTCCAAATATGTCACTGTTTCGTTCTCATCCGGCCTGACGATTCCGATGCTACTATAATACTCCGCAATTGTTCCAAGTCTTTTTCCCCGTTTTATCTGACTCGGTCTCAGCGTGGAAGCGTTTCTTACCACATTCAGCCATTTTATAGCACAACTTTTATTATCGATTCCATCCTCAAAATAGTAATAGTAAGCCATGGCAGCCTGATAAGCAAAGGCTTCATAATCTTTTCTGTTTCTCTTTAGCTTATTTTCATTGGAGGTTGGCATTCCGGAGGCAACTCCCAAAATATTCCTTAATCTTTCATCCTCCTCCACTGTCAACAGATGGTCTGACAAGAAGCATTCCTGAAGCAGTTTCAGATAAGCTTCTCCCTCTGTAGGCTTTAATAAAATTGCTTTCTCATACATTCGGCATTTTTGTTCCTCCTTTGGAAAAGAAGTCGCATCTTCCAGGTATTGACGGTAAGCTCTGTTTCGCATTTCGCACTCTGCCAGATAAAAACCTGCCGCTCCAAGAAAACCTGAGGCAGAAAAAATAGAGAAAATCAGAAAACGCTTCCACAATCTGCGGTCTTTGTTTTTCTGGACTTTTGTACGGGTAAAGCACTTGTTTAAAGCACTTTTCAGCTCACTGCATGAAGAATAGCGATCCTCCGGCCTTTTTTGGGTACAAATCAGAATGACTTCTTTTAGTTTCCATGATACTTTTTCTTTCTCTCCGTCAAAGAAAATCTGTTTTCCGTGCAAGGTGCCAGGATGTATTCCGGTCAGCAGATGGTACATGGTAGCCCCAAGCCCATAGATATCCTCTCTTACATCTGGGTAGCTTCTTGTGTTATATCTCTCAGGAGCCACATATCCGATCGTCCCAATTGGAACTGCCCCCCTCTTTCTGGTATCTCTGGAATCAACGGTTCCAAAATCAATCAGAACTACTTTTCCATTCGGCCTTATCATTACATTTTCAGGCTTCAGATCTCCGTAGGTAATCGGCGGCATACGGGAATGCAAATATCCAAGTACCTCACACAGTTGTATGGCCCAACGGAGCACCTGATTCTGTGGCTGCGCACCATATTGATCTAAGATCTGACTCAGGGTTTTTCCCTCCACATATTCCATGACAAGCAAAAAGAAATCGTCCCATTCAATTACATCCACAAGGGCCGGAAGACTGGGATGACTAAAGTTTCTCAGAAGGTACAGTTCCGATAATAAACTTTTTTTTGCTATCGGAACGGAAACATTTCCATCCCTTCGTATCTCTTTGATTGCCCATTTTTTATTGACTCGTTCATTGACAGCCAGGTAGACTACACTCATACCACCCTGGCTAATTTTTTCTAAGATTTTATATTTTCCTTCCAGAATAGAGCCGACCTGAAGCATACCCTCATCTCCATGTCTTAAACCAGGCTAATCTTATATTGTTAAAAATGGAAATTTGATCGAATGATCTCAGATTTTTGAAAGACAGGGACGGAAATGAATTTTCCGTCCCTCTATCATGTTATTCTGCCAGATAGACATCCGCATACTGCACTCCAAACTGTGCAGCTTCCTCATGGCTGTTTTTATAGATATCCACATGTCCATAAGGAGTACCGCGGTCTTCTACCGTATAGATATATCCGTTAATATAAAGTTTTGTTCCAAAGGGAACTCCCGCCATCGCTACCGTTCTTCCTTCCACCGGCATGGCTCCGCTGGCTGTCGGTCCTCCGGACCAAACACCACAACAAATAGGACAACTACAGTAAGAGGTCAATTTAAAGGTGCCCAGATAATCCCCTGCATCCGCCTCTGTTCCCATAGTGTAAAAGGTGTCCTCTTCCTGACTGTTGATCATATCTATCACATCCGTATCTTCATCGGAAATGATTCTGGTCGCCCACACAGCATTCGTATAATTGACGGTACTGTTGACAATACCGGTACTGCTGCTCTGGGCTTCAATGGTCATTCCATCTCCTATGTACATTACCACATGATAAATATATCCATCCCTTGCATAGAAGATCAAATCTCCCGGCAGGGCCTCTTCCACAGGGATCTTCGTCCCATACTGGGCCTGATCCTCCGCAACCCTTGGAAGTGTATACCCGTATTCGGCAAAAATACTCTGCACAAATCCGGAACAGTCTGCTCCGTTTGTCAGACTGGTGCCTCCCCATACATAAGGATTTCCTAGAAACTGGCTGGCAAAAGAAAGAACAGACTCCCGGATAGCTCCCGATACGCTTCCTTCCTGGGTAGAAGAAATTCGATAATAAAACGCCTCATTTTCTTCCGGCTCTATCAACTGCTCTGCCAACGGGAAGTTCTCTTCCCCTGTCTTTTTCACCAATTTTTTTATTTTCTTTCCCCGATCCAGATATCTTTTCTTTACAAAACCTCTCACGTCGCCGGATTCCACAAAAAGCCATCCGTCCTTCTCCTCATCCAGGACATAACAAAGGGTATCCAACTGCATCTTTCCGACGATCTCAGATTTTTTGCTCATATCCTCTCTGACGTTTAATTCTTCTGTGTTGCACAGGGCATACACTTTCTTGGCTACCACATCGTAAACTGTGGTCATCTTATAGGTGAGAGCCGCATTTTTATAAGGTTTCATGCACTGCATGGCCGTACTTAAATGCTTCTCTCCTTTCTTTTTGACGTATTTTCTGGCTTTGTTTCCTGTCATCAGTCGTTTGGTTTTTACAAATCCACGCACAGTACAGGATTCTATGTATACCCAATCATCGTTATCTTCCAGGATGTAGCAGACTGCATTTTTCGGAAGCATTCCCACTACTCTTCCTTTGGTACTCATTTCCTCATAAACCTTTAAACCGGCTTTTTTCGAGATCGCATACTCTTTTTTCACCTTAACAAACCGATAAGATTCCTGAATCTCCGGAGGAATAACGATTTCCTGGGCTTCGATCAGCTCTTCGTTGGTATCATAAATGGAGTTTTCCATTCCCTGAAGTTCTTCCTCATCTACAGGAGCATCTGTTTCTTCCTGAGGTCTTTCGCTGTCTGTCTCGGTTTCCTCTGTCTCTTCTTTTCTCTTCTTTTCTTCATCCGACTCGTCTTCTGACTCTGTCTCAGTTTCGGTTTCTGTCTCTATTTCTGTCTGGATTTCGGATTCAGACTCTGGTTCCGATTCCGTCTCTGTCTGCTGTTCGGTCTGAGTCTCTGTCTCTGTCTGCTGTTCGGTCTCAGACTCCGGTTCCGTCTCTGGTTCTGTCTGCTCCGTCTGCTGTTCGCTACTTTGTGTTTCAGATTCAGTCTGTATAGAGTTTTGCTCCGTCGCAAACGCTAAGGTAGGCATCACCATAGACATGGAAACAGCAATGGACAATACTGTCATTACTTTTCTTAATTTCATATAATTTACCTTTTATCCCAATTCATCAGTTTTCGCCGTCTGTGATTTCTATGATAATCCTTTTTTTCAAAAATGTAAACTAATTTCATAAAAATTCACACTTTCTTCAAAAAATCCCGCTGGGTATGCGGGATTTTACTGAATCAACCGATGTACCATATTTTCATTTGCCTCTTTTTCTTCACGATCTTCAAGTTCAGATAGCCTTACGAGTTCCCCGGTTTTTCTCTCAATCGCCTTTGCAATCAACCAATCACATACCTGTGGATTTTTGGGAAGCAGAGGCCCATGCAGGTAGGTTCCGATTACATGTTTATATACTACCCCTTCATATCCGGATTCTCCATCATTTCCGTACCCATACAGCACCTTTCCAAAAGGTTTATGATCTCCAATTACCGTTCTTCCGCCATGATTTTCAAATCCCACCACAGGCATGGATACCAAATCACTTTTCAGAACAATATTATCAATCAGACGCTTTTCCCCCTGAACCGTATAAAGATCCACCAGATGAAGTCCCGGTATCTTTCCTTCCTCTGTCTGATAATACTCTCCCAAAAGCTGATATCCCCCGCATACAGCCAAAACCACTCCAAAATCTTCTACATAGGCTTTAAAATCCTCTCGAATTCCCAAAAGCTTTTCACATACCAGACGCTGCTCTCTGTCGGAACCGCCTCCCAATAAGACCAGATCCAGCTTTGAAAAATCTATCCTATCTTCCATCTGAAATTCTATCACACGGGCATGAATCCCTCTCCACTCACATCTTTTTTTCATACACTGAATATTTCCTCTGTCTCCGTACAAATTTAACAGATCCGGATACAGATGTCCTATGGTGATATTCATGCCTTCTTCTCCTCCATTTTTTTGAGAATATTGTGGGTATGGTAAAGGCCTGTATAATTAACCAGTACATAGAGATTTTTCTCTCCGTTTCGGATACGCTTTTCTATGGCCTTCTCCACATCTTCCTCCATTTCAGATGGAATATCCACGTACTTTAACCGAAGTCTCATATCCCGGCATCGGATGCCGCTTACCGTTATGGAACGAACAGACTCATCCTTTAGACGATCAAAATCCACATCCCACAGCCAAGAAACATCTGTGCCGTCCTGGGCATTATCATTGATCAAAATAATCAGATCCTTCGGATTCCGATCTTCCATCACGGAAACAATATTCTGGTTAAAGCCAGCAGGATTCTTGGCCAGATTCAAAATGACCTTTGTACCGTCAATCTGAAACATTTCATTTCTGCCGTTCTGAGGATTAAAATGGTGCAACACCTGGTTGTAAGATACTAAAGAAAGTCCTGCTGTCCTGGCGGCTGCATAGGCGGCCAGAATATTATAAATATTATAAAAGCCACGGTATTCAGCCGTGATCCTTCTTCCCTCTACCGTAAAGGCAAGGCCTTCCTCTGCCTGTATTTGTTCTGCATCAAAGTCCAGTGCAGGACGTTGAAAGGAACAGTTCGGACATTCATAGTCCCCTAGTTGACTGTAATGATAAAAGTGATACGTCAATTTTGCGCCGCAGCGCTTACAAAATCGCCCCTCCCGAATTTCTTTTTGAGCCTCTTTCTGAAAATAGGGCTGGCCAATGCCGAATGTGACATAAGGATTGTGGCTGCTCATGGCCAAAAAGACTGATAAAGAGTCATCTCCGTTGACAATTACCTTCATATGAGGCGCCATCCCCATAGCCCTCTCTAAAAGCTTCATGGTCAGATCGATTTCTCCATAACGATCCAGCTGATCCCGAAATAAATTTGTCAAAACCATGTAGTCCGGCTGAAAATGGGGAAATACTCTCACTGTTGACGCTTCGTCAATCTCAATACAAGCGTAATCCGCATCCAGGCGACCACTCTTTTTTGCCCCCAGCACAAAGGCAGAAACCACTCCGGCCAACATATTGGAACCGGTGTGGTTACAGATGACCTTATATCCTTCTGCCTCAAGGGCTGCACAGAGCAGATTGTTAGTAGTAGTCTTTCCGTTAGTACCGCAGACGACAAAAATATCTTTTCGTACTTCCCCGGCCAACTGCCTTAAGATGGATGGGTCCATCTTAAGGGCAATCTTTCCTGCCAGGGTTACCCCCTGCTTTCCCACTATTCTACATGCAAAAGCCACCAGCCTGGCTGTCCAGACGGCCAGTACTCTTCTTGGATTCATATTATTCCTCAATTTCCTCTTCTAAATGCTCCGTTTTCTCTGTCTCCTGCTCCTCTTCTTCGATCTTAACAGAAGATTCCCGAACCTTGGCAATGCTGGCCACGCTGGAAGAATCACTTACATTCATCAGCTTTACTCCAGAGGTCACCCGTCCGAGAACGGAAATGTCGCTACAGGTCATGCGGATAACGATTCCCTCTGTGCTAATCAGCATGACTTCATTTTCCATATTCACAGCCTTTGCCCCTACCACATTACCCGTTTTATCCGTAATCTTATAGCACTTAACTCCTTTTCCTCCACGATTTTGAGGGGTAAATTCCTCCATTTTAGTCAGTTTTCCCATGCCCTTTTCTGATACAATCAGAAGATGGGTTCCCTGGCAATCCAGTTGCATGGCCACCACCTCATCCTGGTCTGCCAGATTCATGCCGATAACGCCCATTGAAACTCTTCCGGTACTTCTTACATCCGTCTCTTTGAATCGAATACACTGTCCAAACTTAGTCACCAGAAGGACTTCCTTTTCATCATCTGTAGTCTTTACTTCAATGAGCTCATCATCCTCTTTCAGAGTAATGGCTGCAAGCCCGGTCTTTCTCACATTTGCATACTCTGCGATTGGCGTTTTCTTCACAATGCCCTTTCTGGTTGCCATAAACAGATAAGTTCCTTCCTGATACTCCTTAATCGGTATCATAGCTGTGATGGTTTCCTCCGGCGCAAGCTGAAGAAGATTGATAATGGCTGTTCCTCTGGCAGTTCTTCCGGATTCGGGTATTTCATACCCCTTTAAGCGGTATACCCTTCCCATATTCGTAAAGAACATCAGATAATCGTGAGTATTGCTCATCAAGAGCTCTTCAATATAATCGTCCTCCAGAGTCTGCATCCCTTTGATGCCTTTTCCGCCACGATTTTGGTTTTTAAAGTTATCAATGGTCATTCTCTTGATATAGCCCAGCTTGGTCATTGCAATTACCACATTTTCCCGGGGAATCAAATCCTCTGTGGATATGTCATACACATCAAATCCGATTGAAGTTCTTCTCTCATCTCCGTATTTTTCTCCGATTAAGGTAATTTCATCCCGAATCACACCAAGCAGCAACTTCTCACTACCCAGTATCGCTTTTAACTGTTCGATCCGTTCCATCAACTCCTGGTATTCCTTCTCCAGTTTTTCCCTCTCTAAACCCGTCAGCGCTCTCAGGCGCATATCCACAATGGCCTGTGCCTGAACATCTGTCAGAGCAAAACGCTCCATCAGTCCTTCTTTGGCAATCTGAGCCGTCTTAGAGGCACGGATAATCCGAATCACCTCATCAATATGATCCAAAGCGATGAGCAATCCCTGCAAAATGTGGGCCCTTTCTTCCGCCTTATTGAGCTCATATTTTGTCCTTCTGGTCACCACATCTTCCTGATGCCGGATATAATACAGCAGCATATCCAACAAATTTAAGATCTTTGGCTGCCCGTCCACCAAGGCCAGCATAATCACTCCGAAAGTATCCTGAAGCTGGGTATGCTTAAAAAGCTGATTTAATACTACATTGGCATTCACATCTCGTCTCAGCTCAATATTGATTCTCATTCCTTCCCGGCTGGACTCATCGGTAATAGCAGTAATCCCGTCTATCTTTTTATCCCGGACCAATTCTGCCATCTTTTCTATTAATCTTGCTTTATTCACCATATAGGGCAGCTCGGTTACCAGAATACGACTTTTTCCGTTTGCCAAAGTTTCGATTTGTGTAACTGCCCTTACCCGAATCTTTCCACGTCCTGTTCGATAAGCCTGTTCGATTCCACGGTTTCCAAGAATCTGAGCTCCCGTTGGAAAATCCGGTCCCTTAATGATCTGTAAAATCTCACTGATATCCGTATCCCGCTCCTGCTCAATCCGGTTATCAATGATCTTTACCACAGCCGCAATCACCTCTCTTAAGTTGTGAGGAGGAATATTGGTGGCCATTCCCACTGCAATGCCCGTGGTGCCATTCACCAAAAGATTGGGATATCTGGAAGGAAGCACCACCGGCTCCTTCTCCGTCTCATCAAAGTTTGGCGCAAAGTCCACAGTATTCTTGTTAATATCCGCCAGCATCTCCATCGAGATTTTGCTAAGTCTGGCCTCTGTATATCGCATAGCCGCAGCTCCGTCTCCGTCCACAGAACCAAAATTTCCATGGCCATCCACCAGCGGATATCTGGTGGACCACTCCTGAGCCATGTTGACCAATGCGCCGTAAATGGAACTGTCCCCGTGAGGGTGATATTTACCCATGGTATCGCCGACGATACGGGCACATTTTCTGTGAGGTTTGTCCGGACCGTTATTTAACTCGATCATGGAATACAGAACTCTTCTCTGTACCGGCTTTAATCCGTCCCGCACATCAGGAAGCGCGCGGGAAGCAATGACACTCATGGCATAGTCGATATAGGAATCTTCCATCTTCTTTTTCAGATCGACTTCATGTACTTTATCAAAAATGTTATCTTCCACTCTTTCCTACCTCCTAAATGTCCAGGTTCTTTACATATTTGGCATTCTCCTCAATGAACTCTCTTCTGGGTTCCACCTGGTCTCCCATCAAGGTTGTGAATGTCAAATCCAGTTCCGAAGAGGTCTCATCATCCATGGTCACCCGAAGAAGTACCCGCTTTTCCGGATCCATGGTGGTCTCCCACAGCTGCTGGGCGTCCATCTCCCCCAACCCCTTATAGCGCTGAATTTTATTATTCTGATCTCTGCCCACCTGCTCTAAAATGTCATTTAATTCCTTGTCATCGTAGGCATACCAGACCTTCTTATTTCTCTCCAGCTTAAATAAAGGCGGCTGTGCCAGATAGACATGTCCCTGTTTGATTAACTCAGGCATAAACCGGTATAAAAAGGTTAAAAGCAATGTACTGATATGGGCTCCGTCCACGTCCGCATCCGTCATGATAATAATCTTGTCATAGCGCAGCTTGGTAATATCGAAATCCTCATGAATCCCAGTTCCGAAGGCCGTAATCATGGCCTTAATCTCCGCATTTCCATAGATCTTATCCAATCTGGCCTTTTCCACATTTAAAATCTTTCCCCGCAAAGGCAAAATAGCCTGTGTAGCCCTACTTCTGGCTGTCTTGGCAGATCCTCCTGCAGAGTCTCCTTCCACAATGTAAATCTCACAATTTTTGGGATCTTTATCGGAGCAATCCGCCAGCTTTCCAGGCAGAGACATCCCGTCCAGAGCAGACTTTCTCCTGGTCAAATCTCTGGCCTTTCTTGCCGCGTCTCTGGCTCTCTGAGCCATGATGGATTTTTCCAAAATCACTTTTGCCGCCTGAGGATGCTGCTCCAGATAGATCATAAGCTGTTCCGACACCACGCTGTCCACAGCTCCTCTGGCTTCGCTGTTTCCAAGCTTTTGCTTAGTCTGTCCTTCAAACTGGGGTTCTCCGATCTTGATGCTAACAATAGCCGTCAGTCCTTCCCGGATATCCTCTCCGGAAAGAGCCTCCGTCTCTTTAATCAGTTTATTTGCTCTGGCATAGGCATTAAAGGTCTTCGTCAGAGCCTGTTTAAATCCGGTCAGATGGGTTCCCCCCTCCGGCGTGGTAATATTATTTACAAAGCTGTATGCGCCCTCATTGTAACCGTCATTGTGCTGCATAGCCACTTCCACGTAGATCTCATCCCTCATACCTTCGCAGTAAATAATATCCGGATAAATTGGCGTTTTTCCTTTATTCAGATACTTAACAAATTCTTTAATGCCTCCCTCATAGTGAAAGGTCTTCTCAATCCGTTCCTCAGGTCTCTCATCCGCCAGAATAATCTTGATATTTTTGGTAAGAAATGCCATCTCTCTAAGTCGCTGCTTTAAGACATTATAGTCAAACTCTGTATCTTCAAATATGGTATCATCAGGAAGAAAGGTCACCATGGTTCCTGTCTTTTCCGGCTCACACGCTCCGATGACCTTCAGTTTCTCTACCACTTTTCCTCTCTCATAGCGCTGTCTGTAGATCTTTCCGTCCATGTAGATTGTCACCTCAAGCCAGTTGGAGAGTGCATTTACCACAGAGGCTCCCACACCGTGCAGACCGCCAGACACCTTATATCCTCCTCCCCCAAACTTGCCGCCTGCATGAAGAACCGTAAAGACCACCTCCACAGCCGGAAGTCCGGACTTATGGTTGATGCCCACCGGGATTCCCCTTCCATTATCGATGACGGTTACGGAATTGTCTTTATTAATCGTCACCCGGATCGTATCGCAGTAGCCTGCCAGGGCTTCATCCACCGAATTATCCACGATCTCATAGACCAGGTGGTGCAGACCTCGCGTGGACGTGCTTCCAATGTACATGCCAGGCCTTTTTCTCACTGCCTCCAATCCTTCCAAAATCTGTATCTGGTCAGCGTCATACTCTTGATTCTGTTCCGTGCCCATAGTAACCTCCTGCTCTATTCATAGACGATTCCATCTACTACGTGAAATACTTTATTTATCTGAAACTGGTTTTCTACAAATTCATCAATTCCCGTACAGGTAATCATGGTCTGGATATCATGAATGCTGTCCAAAAGATAATGCTGTCTGTTGCTGTCAAGTTCTGAAAGCACATCATCTAACAGCAATACAGGGGTATCCTTTGTCTCCTGCTTTACCATCTCAATCTCCGCCAGCTTTAAGGAAAGAGCTGTCGTACGCTGCTGTCCCTGGGAACCAAATTTTCGAATATCCGTATCTTTAACAAAAAAGGCAAGATCATCCCTGTGAGGACCGATTAGCGTCATCTTAAACTTTAAGTCTCGATCCCTGTTTGCCTTTAACTTTCCGGCAAAATCTTTAGCGTCCACATTGTTTTCATACTGAATCAAAAGATCCTCCCGACCGCCGGAAAGCTTCTTATGTATGTCATGGAGAATCTCATTTAACCTGCCTACAAACTGCTTTCTCTCCTCAATAATCCTGGTTCCATACAGAATCATCTGCTCATCCCAGATATCAAGCGTATCCAGATATTCCGGATGAAAGGCGATTTCCTTTAGCAGCTTATTTCTCTGATTCAAGATCTTATGATAACTGGATAATTGTTGAAGATAGAGTGTGCTAAGTTGGCTCAGTTCCAGATCCAGGAATCTGCGTCTTTCCCCCGGACCGTTTTTGATAAGATTTAAATCCTCCGGAGAGAAAAAAACGAAGTTAGCGATGCCGAACAGCTCGCTGGCTTTACGGATGGGAATGCCGTTGATGGCAATCCCCTTGGTCTTGTTCTTTTTCAAATGCATATCGATCCGGTATCTGCTCCCATGCTTGCAAAGCTTCATGCGCAGATGAGCCTCCGTCTGGCCAAAGCGTATCATATCCCGGTCTTTGCTCCCTTTGTGGGATTTCGTCGTTCCGCACAGGTAAACAGCTTCCAGAATATTGGTCTTCCCCTGCGCATTATCTCCGTAAAAAAGATTAGTCCCTCTGTCAAACTTCAGCTTCAAAGAAGGATAATTTCTGAAATTTTCCAGTTTTATGGATGTTATGACCATGTCTGCACCAATTATTTTATAATTCGGACAACATCCGCTCCAAAGGATATCACATCCCCGTCATAAAGCTTCCTGCCCCTTCTTGTATCTGTTTCATTGTTGACCCGGACCTGCCCATCCTGGATAGCCATCTTTGCCTCCACTCCGGAGCTAACCAAACCTGCCGCCTTTAGCGCCTGTCCCAGCTTGATGTATTCTTCTCTCAGTCGAATTGTTTCCATGTTTTTCCTCTCCTATGCCATAAAATTCACCGGCAATATCAAATAGATATAAGATTGTTCTTCGTCTCTGATAAAGCAGGGAGCCTTAGGATTCACCAAATAGAGGGTCACCGTCTCATCGTCAATCACCCGCAAAGCATCCATCAAAAATTTGGGATTAAACCCAATGAGAATGTCCTTTCCCTCCTTCATAATATCAATCTCCTCGTTCATGGACCCGATTTGAGATTGAATTTTAAGCTCCATTGCCCCTTCTGTAATATGAATGATAATCGGTTTTTTATCGCTTTCCTTCACGAGAAGAGTAGAACGGTCGATGCAGTTTAACAACTCTCTTTTATTCACCTCTACTTTTGTCTCATAGTCACTTGAGAGCATCTGATCGATCCGGAAATATTCTCCTTCAATAAGTCTGGAAACCACCAGCGTATCGTCAAATTCAAAGACAATATGATTGGCTGTAAAGAAAATAGCCACATCGTCTTCCGTCTCCCCTGAAAGAATCTTGCTGACCTCCGTCAGGGTCTTTCCCGGTACCACAACTTTTTGCCTGGGATACTCTTCCTTTAATTCAATTTTTCGGATCGAAATACGGTGTCCGTCCAGGGAGGCCACTCTCAAAAGGTGTCCGT
Organism: uncultured Lachnospiraceae bacterium; assembly: GCA_902476645.1. Classification (GTDB taxonomy): domain Bacteria; phylum Bacillota; class Clostridia; order Lachnospirales; family Lachnospiraceae; genus CABSEG01. The sequence continues at coordinate 20,186 of CABSEG010000013.1, forward strand.
CCACCTCGAACAATTCACCAGTCATCATTTTGTTATTTTCATTAGCCGCAATTGAAAATATTGTCTGACGAATGATTTCTTTTAATGTAAATTGAGACAAAACAATACTGGCTTCTCGTTCTACATAGGGAAGATAAGCAAAATCTTCCCCGGATTTACCGGAGATATGGAATTTGGATTTTTCACAGGTAATGATAGCCTGCATATTTTCATCTGTCTCCAGGGTTACGTCATTGTCAGGTAATTTCCGGACGATTTCCGAAAAAATTCTGGCGTCTAGTGCAATTACGCCTTTTTCCAGAATTTCTCCTTCTACTTTTGTTTCAATACCAAGTTCCATGTCATTAGAAGTAAACTTAATATCTGAAGAAGAAGCATCAATTAAGATACATTCTAAAATAGGCATGGTAGTTTTAGCCGGAACGGCTTTTAAAACGATGTTTACACTTTTTAGCAGGCTTGCTTTCGGGCAAATAATTTTCATGATGTGTATAACTCCTTTGTGGTGTGCTTTATAGATAATAAAGAGAAAATCCGTCGTAATCGCCGTAGGGGATGTTGATTTGTGAATAATTCTTAAATACAGCATAAAAACGGTATTTAAGAACAGAATAAGGCTGTGAAAAACACGGTATGTGGATAAGAATAACTGTTTTGTTATTCACAACCCACATGAACCGTGAAATCTATACACATAATATTCCATTTTTATAAACATCTGAATGTGGATTATGCGGGACTGATCTTCTTTTTAATAACCTCAATGGTATTGCGGACAGAGTCGGACTTTTCCATTTCGGCGGCAATGTTTTTACACCCGTGAATGATCGTGGTGTGATCCTTTTTCCCCATGATGGCACCGATACCCTTTAAGGGAGTATTTGTCATTTCACGGCAAAGATACATGGCAATCTGTCTGGGATGAACGATCTCTGAATTTCGTTTATTTCCTTTAATATCTTCCGGTTTAATATGAAAGTGCTCTGCCACGATATCAATAATGAGTTCCGGTGTAATCTCCTTTTTATCGTCCGGGGAGATGATGTCTTTTAAGGCTTCCTCAGCCAATGCTACTGTAATTTCTCTTTTTTCCAGGTTGCTGAAAGCCATCAGCTTGTTTAAAGCGCCCTCCAGTTCACGGATGTTGGACTTGATATTAGTGGCAATGTATTTGATCACCTCGTCATCAATGGTATAACCGTCCAGTTCTTCTTTTTTACGCAGTATCGCCATCCTGGTTTCATAATCCGGGGAAGAGATATCTGCGATTAGTCCCCACTCAAATCTGGAACGCAGTCTGCCCTCCAAAGTCTGAATTTCCTTTGGCGGTTTATCAGAAGAAATAATGATCTGCTTTTTTGAGCCATGCAGATCATTGAAGGTGTGGAAGAACTCCTCCTGTGTAGATTCTTTTCCTATAATAAACTGAATATCATCGATAAGGAGTACGTCAATGTTCCGGTACTTTTCCCGAAATTTTGTCATGGCCGTGTTATTCCCGTTTCGGATTGCCTCAATCAGTTCATTGGTAAAAGATTCGCTGGTCACATAGAGGACCTTCGTCTGCGGATTTCTTTCTAATATAAAGTGGGCGATGGAATGCATCAGGTGCGTCTTCCCAAGTCCCACACCTCCATAGATAAATAGAGGGTTGTACATCTCACCGGGTGATTCTGCTACTGCCAGGGAGGCTGCGTGGGCAAAATTATTATTTCCACCCACAACGAAGGTGTCAAATGTATATTTTGGATTCAAATTTGATTTTTCAATAATATCATTTGATACGGAATTGTGAATTACCTGAGTATCCATCTTTGCGGCCTGTTCAGGAAGAATAAATTCAATCTGACAGTCAATACCTGTAATCTCTGCGATTGCCACTTTAATAGGAAGCGTATATTTTTTGCTAATATAATTAAGCCCCATCTGTTCACTTGGAACCAGAATGGAGACTTTATTCTCCTGCTCATCAAAGCTATGTACTTTTAACGGCAAAAGCCAGGTATTGAAGGAGACGTCGGATAATTCGTGCTCCACTTTTACCGTATATAGGATTTCCTCCCATTTTTCTGCTATGCTGTTCATTTGAAATCTCCTTTTGAACCCAATTTCTCTACGTTAATGATACTCGAAAATGTCTCATTTATCAAGTGAAATGTGAATGGAATGTGGAATCATCGTGGAAAATGTGTGGAATGTGAAAAAAAGAAAAAAAGATGTGGATAGGTTTGTCCAGATTATCAACAGGGAAAAAGAATGTGGAAAATCAGGCAAAAAGAGTGGTATATTTGGAAATGTTCACATTGTTTCAAAAAGTTATTCACAAGATATCCCCATTTTGTGGATAACTTTATGTTAACCATGATTTTTGTGGATGACTGTGAAAAAAAGAAAGCAAAAAAATTCAGGAATTACTTGACTTTGCTGGGTTTAGCGAATATAATGGACAATGATGTTTTCAGACATATAGAAAATTTTTTGCCAATTTATCAATAGATGTTGAGCAGGATATTTGGTGGAGAAAAAGGAGGTGCCAGGAGTATGAAGATGACATTTCAGCCGAAAAAGAGATCCAGAGCAAAAGTTCATGGATTCAGAGCTAGAATGAAAACAGCAGGAGGAAGAAAAGTACTTGCTGCCAGAAGAGCAAAAGGAAGAAAGAAATTATCAGCATAGGCCGCAGCTTTTGTGGCCTTTTCTTCTCTTTTCTTTAAAAATGGAAGCAAAAGGATAGCGGAATGGAATTTTCGGAGTCATTAAAGAAAAACAGGGATTTTCAGTACGTTTATAAAAACGGGAGGTCAGCGGCAAACCGTTACCTGGTATTATATCAGATGGAAAATAGTCTGAAAAAAAACAGATTAGGTATTTCTGTCAGTAAAAAAGTTGGAAACAGCGTTATCAGACATCGTCTGACAAGATTGATCCGAGAAAGCTATCGCCTGCATGAAAAAGAATTTTCATGTGGATATGACATGATCTTCATAGCCAGACCAGGGGCAAAGAAGTGTACCTACCGGGAAGTGGAGAGCGCTTTGCTGCATTTGGGTAAGATTCAAAATTTGATGATACGACTTGAGCATGAAGGAAATGAGCAGAGATGAAAAACATATTAATCGGAATGATTAAATTATATAGAACATATCTTTCGCCTATGAAAAGGACAAAGTGTCCGTATATTCCAACCTGTTCCCAGTATGGGATGGAGGCGATTGAAAAGTACGGGGCATGTAAGGGATTGATTTTGACTTGTTGGAGGATTTTAAGATGTAATCCTTTTTCAAAAGGAGGATATGACCCGGTTCCCTGAATCTAATTACGGACATGAAACGCAAAGTGGGTAGGAGGAGATTATGCTACTAACAAAAAGTACCACATTCATCATTGGGCCGGTGGCAAATTTGCTGGGCTACATCATGGATGGCATCTTTAATTTCTGCAATAATATACTGAGTATACCGAATATTGGTCTTTGTATTATCTTATTTACGGTGGCTGTTTATTTGCTTTTGATGCCTCTGACCATCAAGCAGCAGAAATTTTCGAAGTTGTCTTCTAAGATGAACCCGGAATTACAGGCAATTAATAAGAAATATAAAGACAAAAGAGATCAGGTTTCCGTGATGAAAATGAATGAGGAGACCAAGGCAGTTTATTCCAAATATGGCGTGTCGCCTATGGGAAGCTGCTTACAGATGCTGATTCAGCTTCCGATTTTGTTTGCTTTATATCGGGTAATCTGGAATGTTCCCGCCTACGTAAGCGGCGTAAAGGAGGCGTTTATGCCTCTGGTGGAAAAGCTGCTGACTCTGGATGGAGCACAGGCATATCTGGCAGATTTTGCGTCAAAAAACCAGGTGAACTTCGACAAACTTGGTTATACGGCCAATACGATTGTGGATACCTTATATAAATTCAAACCGGATAATTGGGGAGATTTGGCTGCGCAATTTCCGCAGCTTTCCAATCTGGTGACAAGTACCCAGGAAACGGTAGATAGGATGAATTATTTTCTGGGATTGAATATAGCAGATTCCCCCTTGAACATGATCGGATCGGGATTTTCAAGCGGAGATATTATTCTGGTGATTGGTGCCCTGATGATTCCTCTGTTATCAGGTGTAACCCAGTGGCTGAATACAAAGCTGATGCCCCAGGTAAACACAGGCAATGGAGAAGGCGGAAGCATGGAGGGATCCTTAAAAACCATGAATACGGTGATGCCTATCATGTCTATGGTGTTTTGTATTTCTCTGCCGGCAGGTATGGGTATTTACTGGATTGCCGGTTCTGTGATCCGGAGTATTCAGCAGATTATTGTAAATAAGCATCTGGATCATATTGATATTGACGAAGTGGTAAAGAAAAATTTGGAGAAGGAAAATAAAAAGAGAGAGAAGATGGGGCTTCCTCCTCAAAAAATTTCAAGTCAGGCCAGAGCAAATGTGAAAAATATCGAAGGTCCGAAGAAACAATCTTCTGTTCAGGACCGGGCGAAACAGATTCAGAATTCCACGGAGTATTATAAGAGTCATTCTGATGCAAAGCCGGGAAGCCTCGCATCCAAGGCACGCATGGTAGAGAAGTTTAACGAGAAGAACAAGAAGAAGTAGATTTGAAGGAATGGATCAGGTCCATTCATGGCAGGGAGGGTTTACAAATGGAATTTATCAAAGTTTCGGCAAAAACAGTAGAGGATGCCATTATTGAAGCGTCTATCCAGCTTGGAACCAGCAGCGATAATATTGAGTATGAAGTGTTGGATGCCGGAAGTTCCGGATTTCTTGGCCTGATTGGAGGAAAACCTGCAGTCATTCAGGCGAGAAGAAAGCAGGAATTGACCCTGGATACCGTGGAAGAAGAAGTTCAGGAAACACCTAAGCCCAAGATAATAAAGGAAGAAAAAAGAGAACCGAGAGAGCCAAAAAAAGAAGGCAAGAGAGAGGCAAAGACCGAGGGAAAAGGAAAGACGGAGGTAAAGCCTGAGATAAAGGGGAAACCAGAGAGTAAGGCAGAGCAGGCAGAAAAGAAAAATCCTTCCAATACTCAGGAAAAATCATCCAAGAAAATACCCCTTAGCAAAGAAGATCAGAATGCTGTGATGAAAAGAGCAAGGGAATTTTTGACTGAAATGTTAACTGCAATGGGGATGACCGTGGAAATTACCACTTCCTTTGATGAAGAGGAAAATCTGAACGTAGAGCTGGCGGGAAAGGATATGGGTGTCCTGATCGGAAAGAGGGGACAGACATTAGATTCTATCCAGTATCTGGTTAGCTTGGTGGTAAATAAAGAGATTCCTGGATATATTCGTGTAAAGGTAGATACAGAAAATTATCGGTTGCGCAGGAAAGAAACTTTGGAAAATCTGGCAAGGAATATTGCATCCAAGGTAAAAAGAACGAGAAAGCCTGTATTTCTGGAGCCAATGAATCCCTATGAGAGGAGAATTATCCATAGCGCCCTTCAGAGTGATCCTTATGTTTCTACTCACAGTGAAGGGGAAGAACCCTATAGGAAGGTAGTTGTGACGTTAAAGAAATAAAAGTGACATATTACCGGTTAAGATGGAAAGTAGAGTGCTATTTCTGGTCAAAGGAACCCCAATCCATAGGATTGGGGATTTGACCGGTAATAGCATTTTTGCGACTTACAGAAGGAGGATGCTCATGAAGACGGAGACCATAGCTGCCATTTCTACGGCGGTGGGCAACAGCGGGATTGGTATCATAAGAATCAGCGGAGATGAGGCCTTTACCGTCGCAGACAAGATGTACAAGCGAAAATATGGGGGAAAGAGTCTTTCTCAATGCCCGAGCCATACCATACAGTATGGATACATCTATGATGGGGAAGAACTGGTGGATGAGGTTTTGGTTATGTTGATGCGGGGGCCAAGAAGCTTTACGGCAGAGGATACGGTGGAGATCAATTGTCACGGGGGCGTGTTTGCAATGAAGCGTATTCTGGAAACCGCCATAAAGTGCGGAGCCAGACCCGCGCAGCCGGGAGAATTTACTAAGAGAGCCTTTTTAAACGGAAGGATTGATTTGTCCCAGGCAGAGGCGGTTATGGATGTTATACAGGCAAAAAATAAGTATGCTTTGCAGTCTTCTTTAGGTCAGCTAAAGGGTTCTCTTAGAGAAAAGATCAGCAAGCTTCGAAGCAAAATTCTTTATCACATTGCTAAGATTGAGTCTGCTCTGGATGATCCGGAGCATATGAGTCTGGAGAATTATCCACAGATTCTTGACAGGGAGGAAGCAGAGTGGAAAAAGGAAATCCATGCTTTGATTGATTCCTATGAGAATGGAAAAAAGATGACAGAGGGAATTATGACAGTCATTGTGGGCAAGCCTAATGCGGGAAAATCTTCTTTGCTAAATCTTTTGATAGGAGAGGATCGTGCGATTGTAACGGAGGTTGCAGGTACTACCAGGGATATTTTGCAGGAACAGATTTCTATACATGGAATTAGCCTGAATGTGATTGATACAGCAGGAATTCGCAAGACAGAGGATGTGGTGGAAAAGATTGGCGTGGGAAAGGCAAGGTCCTATGCCAGGGAAGCAGATCTTATAATCTATGTGGTAGATTCCTCCACAGAGCTGGATGAAAACGATAAGGAGATTGCAAAGCTTTTAGAGGGAAAGCGCAGTATTGTGCTGTTAAATAAATCGGACTTAGAGGCAGTGACCCGGGAAAAAGAGATTCGGAAGATTGTAGGAGAAAACCCGGTGATTTTGCCGGTATCTGCAAAGGAACAGAAGGGAATCGATACATTGGAAAATGCGATCAGAGATTTATTTTTTACCGGAAAGCTTTCCTATAACGATCAGATTTACATTACAAATATGAGACAGAAGGCAGCGCTTTTAGAGGCAGCCGAAAGTCTGGATCAGGTGAGAGAAAGTTTGGAGAAAAATATGCCGGAAGATTTTTATTCGATTGATCTAATGAGCGCTTATGAGGCATTGGGCAGAATTATTGGAGAATCGGTGGAAGAGGATCTTGTAAATGAGATTTTTTCTAAATTTTGTATGGGAAAATAGAAGGTTACCCACATTTTATCAACAAAATGTGTATAACTAATGTGGAAAATCAGTGAATAGACAAAGGAAAGGCCTTTATATATGAATCGATTAGAAGAAACGGTGGATATTGTGGTGGTGGGGGCAGGCCATGCAGGTTGCGAGGCGGCTCTGGCTTGTGCAAGGCTGGGATTTGAAACAGTGATTTTTACTGTTAGTGTGGACAGCATTGCATTGATGCCCTGTAATCCCAATATAGGAGGAAGTTCCAAGGGTCATTTGGTAAGGGAAGTGGATGCTCTTGGTGGGGAAATGGGAGTCAACATTGATAAAACCTTTATTCAATCCAAAATGCTGAATCGGTCCAAAGGACCTGCTGTGCATTCTCTCAGGGCACAGGCAGACAAGGCAGAGTATAGCAGATCTATGAGAAAGGTGTTGGAACATACCAGCCATCTTTCTATTGTGCAGGCGGAAGTAACAGAAATCATAGTGGAGGAAGGAAAACTTACAGGTATAAAAACTTTCTCCGGAGCTATTTACCATTGCAAAGCTTGTATTTTATGTACAGGAACTTATTTACGGGCCAGATGCATTTATGGGGATGTGAGTGTGCATACTGGACCAAATGGGCTTCAGGCAGCCAACCATCTAACGGATTCTCTAAAAAGAAACGGAATTGAGATGCTTCGTTTTAAGACAGGTACACCGGCAAGGATTGATGGAAACACCATTGATTATAGTAAAATGCAGGAACAATTTGGTGATCCGAAAGTAGTTCCCTTTTCCTTTACCACAGATCCAAATCAGGTGCAGATAGATCAGGTCTCTTGTTGGCTGACCTATACCAATGAAAAAACCCATGAAATTATACGAAATAATTTGGATCGCTCTCCGCTATATTCTGGTGTGATTGAGGGAACAGGGCCAAGGTATTGCCCATCTATTGAGGATAAGGTGGTTCGATTTGCGGAAAAAGAACGCCATCAGGTTTTCATAGAGCCGGAGGGATTATATACATCAGAGATGTACGTGGGAGGTATGTCCAGTTCTCTTCCGGAAGACGTACAGCATGAGATGTATCATACGGTTCCGGGACTGGAACATGCCAAGATCGTGCGTAATGCTTATGCCATAGAATATGACTGTATTAATCCCAGACAACTGGATGCATCTTTGGAGTTTAAGAGTATTCGGGGATTGTTTAGCGCGGGACAGTTTAACGGCAGTTCCGGTTATGAGGAAGCTGCGGCACAGGGAATTGTGGCCGGTATCAATGCCGCGAGAAAGTTAAAGGGACAGGAACCTTTGATTTTGGATCGCTCCGAGTGTTATATAGGGGTATTGATTGATGATCTCGTGACCAAAGAAAACAGAGAGCCTTATCGGATGATGACCTCCAGATCCGAGTATCGTTTGCTGCTTAGGCAGGATAATGCAGATTTACGATTGACAAAAAAAGGATATGAGGCAGGTCTGGTCAGTGAAAAGCGATATCAGGCATTATTAGAAAAAGAAGAAGAAATTGAAAAAGAGATCAGAAGAGTGGAACATGCTAATATTGGGGCCACTGAACAAGTACAGTCTTTTTTGGAAAGAAACGGGAGTACTCCTTTGAAGTCAGGTACCACCATTGGGGAACTGATACGCAGACCGGAGCTTACTTATGATCTGCTAAAGGAGATTGATAAAGATCGTCCCGAATTGTCTGAACAGGTACGGGAGCAAGTGAATATCAATATCAAATATGAAGGATATATAAAGAGACAAAAAAAGCAGGTGAAGCAGTTCCAGAAGCTGGAGCATAAGAAAATACCCAGGGATATTTGTTATGATGAGATACCAAGCCTGAGAACGGAGGCGGTACAAAAACTAAAACTTTACGAACCCATTTCCATTGGACAAGCATCCAGAATTTCCGGTGTATCTCCAGCGGATATTTCGGTTCTTCTGGTGTATCTGGAAAGCAGAAAGTAAAATGCGGCAGAGTAGGTATGATGCAAATGGAGAAAAGAATGAGCAAGAATGAGAGCAGACTTCTGGAAGAAGGAGCAAGATATTTTCAAATAGAATTATCAGAAAAGCAGATCCAGCAATTTATGGATTATTATGAGCTGTTGATTGAGTGGAATCAGGTAATGAACCTGACGGCTATCACAGAGTTTGATGAGGTAATGCAAAAACATTTTGTAGACAGTCTTGCATTGGCAGGAGTTCTGAATTTGAATGCCTGTAAGAATTTGATTGATGTGGGTACGGGAGCTGGTTTTCCGGGAATCCCTCTGAAAATTGCTTTTCCTCATCTGCATGTGATCTTGTTGGATTCTCTGAATAAAAGAATTCGGTTTTTAAATGAGGTGATAGATAAGCTTGGCTTATTCGAGATAAAAGCCATTCATGGAAGAGCAGAGGACATGGCGAGAAAGAAAGAGTACCGGCAGTCTTTTGATCTGTGTGTGTCCAGAGCAGTGTCTAATTTGTCTACTTTATCAGAATACTGTATACCGTATACAAAAATACATGGACATTTTGTATCCTACAAATCAGGCAATGTGGAGGAGGAACTAAGAAGTGCTAAAAAAGCAATTACATTGTTGGGCGGAACTATAAAATCATGCGAGAAATTTTCTCTTCCGGGCAGTAGAATCGAAAGATCCTTGATTTTTATAGAAAAGGAGAAAAAAACTCCTGAAATTTATCCGAGAAAGGCAGGAATACCAGGAAAAGAACCATTATAAAAGGAAATGGGGAAAAGAATAAAAATATTCTTTTCCCCATTTCCTTTTATAAAAATACTTTCATATGGGAATAGAGGACATCCGGAGATTCCAACTGTGGAAGTAGCTTCGTATCCTCAATCAAAACAGATTCTATAGCCGGATTGATGTTCGTATATTCCTGAATAATCTCTTTACAGTCTTCGCAGCGACCTCCTGCAATGAGAAAAATACTTGTGTTAAGGTCAGATAAAGCGTGGGTCATATTTACATTTACATAGGAACCCGCCAGACTGGCCATTAAATATTTTCCTCCTCCATCACCCTGATGGGCAGCTTCGTGGTATACATGAACATACTTTTGTTTGAGACGAAACGGATTGTAAAGATACTTTTCCGTAAATAAATATTCAATGTTGCTCTGGTTAACGTTCATGTGATAAACAGTCGTACCGATTACGGGTAATTCCATCAAAAATTTTAACGTTTTGGACCGTTTTCCCGGTATGCTGCTTAATTTTCTGATACCTATCGGATTAATCATTATAATCTTATGGAAGAGATCCGAATCATTGTGACAGGCCATCAAAATAAAGGAAGAAGACATTCCTGTGGCAGCAACATCTGTCTTTTGACCAATTACCTGCTTTATAAAGTCGCTGACTAATTGGACATACAAAAAGTTGGTATAGGTCATGCTTGGTTTGTCAGATCTGCCACAACCCAAAAGATCCAAGGCGTATACGGTATGATCCTTTGAAAGTTTGTGAATCATCTCATTCCACTCATAGGAGCTGGAATAAGGAGATAAATCATGGATCAAAAGGAGAGGGGTTCCTTCTCCGGTTTTTGTGTAATAAATATTGCCAAAACGCCAATGAAAAAAGGTTCCTCTGTCTTTGGAGAGAAGATTCTTAACAGTGGAAGCTGCCTTAATAAAGCAGTTGACAATGTGAAGTATTAACACGGCAAGTGCGCTTAAAAAAATGGATGTTTTTAATTTATGTTTCATATCATACATGCTCCTTCCCATTCATGTAAAAATATTCTCTGAAAACAGCTACTTATATTATAGTCTAAAATGGAGTCAGATACAATTCTTTTATAAAAAAATAAGATACCAATTCAATCCTTTTCAAATTGCATGTTTTGCTTGGACGTGGAAAAAGAATACATGAAAAAATGAGATAAAGTCCTTGAAAAGGGAGAAAAACTACTATATGATAAAAAGAAAAAGAAGACGTATTTATGTGAAAATTTTATAAGCGGTTTTTGATTAAGAGCAGGAGATGGCATGTTAGGAGAATATTTAAAAGAACATTTAGAGGATGCACAGGATAAGCTTCAAAAAGAAGAGAGAAAATTAAAAGAATGCAAAGAAATGGAAAAAATTATACAAAATGAGATCCGGCAAATTCAAGAAAGTTCAGATATAGATTTTGAAATTTTCTCTCCCAGAGCCATTGATTATTCGATGAAAGGGAAGATGAATCAGCTTTATGAAAATCTGCAGCTATTAACGGAAAATATAGAAATATTAGAAAAAAACATAGAAGAATATAAAAGTAAGGAACAAACTTTTTCTGTGATGCAAAAGGAATGGAATGAAATGGTAAGCAGGAAAGAAAAATAAGACATCTTGAAATGTTTCACGTGAAACATAAAAGAATGGAAAAAAATTTATGATTATTTTATGTTTCACGTGAAACATAGCTATAGATTATTAAAAGATTTAATGCTATAATAACTTTTGCTAAAAGAAAATAACCAAAAACTATGTAAAATAGTAAAGAGAAGAGATATCTTTATGAAAAAAAATAATAGAAAAAAAAATAAGGAAAATAACAAAAAAAATCAAAAGGCAATGGCGGTTAGCCGGATCATTGTGGTAGCAAATCAAAAGGGGGGAGTTGGAAAAACAACGACGGCAATTAATTTATCCGCATCTTTGGCAGAAATGGGACAAAAAGTTTTGGTGGTGGATATGGATCCGCAGGGAAATACCACCAGTGGGTTAGGAATTGAAAAAGAAGAAGTAGAAAATACAGTTTATGAATTGTTAATCGGGGAATGTTCCATAGAAAGCGCTATTATCAAAACAGAATACGAAAATTTAGAGCTGCTTCCATCTAATATTGATCTGTCAGCTGCAGAGATAGAATTGATCGGAACAGAAGAAAAAGAGTATATTTTAAAAAATGCTTTAGATACTATAAAAGACAATTATCAGTTTATTTTGATTGATTGTCCACCTTCCCTAAATATGCTAACCATAAACTCTATGTGCGCAGCCGATACCGTTTTAGTGCCCATTCAATGTGAATATTATGCTCTGGAAGGATTATCTCAATTGATTCATACGATTGAGCTTGTAAAAGAACGGCTTAATCCCAAATTGGAGATGGAGGGCGTGGTATTTACCATGTACGATGCAAGAACAAATTTGTCTCTGCAGGTGGTGGAAAATGTAAAGAATAATTTGAATCAAAATATTTATAAGACAATTATACCGCGGAATATTCGACTGGCGGAGGCGCCCAGTCATGGAATGCCCATAACCAGTTATGATTCCAAATCAGCAGGGGCAGAAAGTTATCGCTTGTTGGCAGAAGAAGTGATACATAGAGGAGAAGAAGAATGGTAGCGAGAAAAGGTGGATTAGGTAAAGGATTAGACACTTTAATTCCCAATCAGCGGAAAGCAGAGCAAAGGACAAAACAGGACGTTGTTGTGGAAAAGGTGGTAAAAAAAGAGGAAGTGATGGTAAAAGTCACGGAAATAGAGCCAAATAGGGAACAGCCAAGAAAAAATTTTGATGAAGACGCGCTCCTGGAGTTGGCAGAATCGATCCGGCAATTTGGTATTATTCAACCATTGATTGTTCAGAAAAAAGAAGATCATTATGAGATCATTGCAGGGGAGAGAAGATGGAGAGCCGCAAAGCTGGCAGGTCTAAAGGAAGTGCCGGTGATTGTAAAAGCGTATACGGATCAGGAGATTGTTGAAATATCTTTGATAGAAAATATTCAAAGGGAAAATTTAAATCCAATTGAAGAAGCACAGGCTTTTAAAAGATTACTGGAGGAATTTCAACTAAAACAGGATGAGCTGGCGGAACGGGTATCTAAAAGCAGAACTGCGGTAACGAACTCTATGCGTCTGTTGAAACTGGATTCCAGGGTACAGCAAATGCTGGTGGACGATATGATTTCAACAGGGCATGCCAGAGCGCTTCTGGGTACAGAAGATAAGGAATTACAGTATACTCTGGCAACCAAAGTATTTGACGAAAAACTAAGCGTCAGAGAAACTGAAAAATTGGTAAAAGGGATTACGAAGGAAAAACCCAAAAAAAAGGAAATTGAGCAGAAAAACGACTTTATATATAAAGAAATAGAGGAAAAAATACGATCAATCTTAGGTACGAAGGTTTCCATCCAGAGAAAAGACGAACAAAAAGGAAAAATAGAGATTGAATATTTTTCCAGTCTGGAACTGGAGAGAATTATAGATCTACTGGAATCAATTCGCTAGAAGGGGAAAATAATGGAGAGCAGAATTTTGCAATTTATCGGAATCGATCCGGGTATTATTTTAATTATTGTTATTTTATTTTTAATTATTGTACTGCTTTATATGATCAAGATGTCATTTAAAATGAATCGTTTTTTAAATAAATACAAAATCTTTATGAGAGGAAAGGATGGGGTATCCCTGGAAAAATCCTTTATACGCAGCTTTAATGAGCTGGATGCACTGGTGGAATCCAATAAAAATCATATGGAAGAAATTAAGAAGCTGAAGGAAGTACAGAATATCACCTTGAATAAGACAGCGATTGTAAAATACGACGCTTTCAAAGAAATGGGGGGAAAACTTAGCTTTGCGTTGGCAATGTTGGATAAAGAAAATAATGGATTTGTGTTAAATGCTATTCATAGCAGAGAGGGATGTTATACTTACATTAAAGAAATTGTAAAAGGAGAATCCTACATTGTATTGGGGGAAGAGGAAAAAGAGGCGCTTCGACAGGCTGTAAACATGCACCAGGATTTATAGATAACGTAAGAAAAGAGAAATTCCTGCGGTAAATAATACCGGGAAAATTTCTCTTTTTTTCTGTGATTGCAAAATGACGCAGAACTTTTTGCCTGTATGAACAGGAAAATTTACTTTACGATTCTTTAAAAATGGTTTATCATATGTTTGTATAAAGTTAAATGCGAAAGCGGTGAAATTGGTTTAGAAAAATCGCCGGCAAAAGATTTGGAGAAAGGAACTTTAGGTCATGTTAGACATAAAATTTTTGAGGGAGAATCCGGAAATAGTAAAACAGAATATTAAAAATAAATTTCAGGATGCCAAGCTTCCATTAGTGGATGAAGTATTAAAGCTGGATTTAGAAAATCGAAGTATAAAGCAGGAAGTAGAAGGACTTCGTGCACAGAGAAATAAACTGTCCAAGCAGATTGGAGCTTTGATGGGACAGGGAAAAAAGGAGGAGGCAGAGGAAATTAAAAAGCAGGTGGCTTCCCAGGCAGCCAGGGTGGAAGAATTGACAGCCAGAGAAAAAGAAGTTGAAGAAGCTCTTCTCAAAAACATGATGGTGATACCCAATATAATTGATCCATCAGTACCGATTGGAAAAGACGATACAGAGAATGTGGAAGTGCAAAGATACGGGGAACCGGTGATTCCGGACTTCGAGATTCCCTATCACACGGAGATTATGGAAAAATTTCATGGAATCGATCTGGATAGTGCCAGAAAGGTAGCTGGAAATGGTTTCTACTATCTGATGGGAGATATCGCAAGACTACACTCCGCAGTGATTTCTTATGCCAGAGACTTTATGATTGACAGAGGATTTACCTACTGTGTGCCTCCGTTTATGATTCGTAGCGATGTGGTGACGGGTGTGATGAGTTTTGCGGAAATGGAATCCATGATGTATAAAATCGAAGGCGAGGATCTTTATCTTATTGGAACCAGTGAACACTCTATGATTGGAAAATTCATTGATACAATTATTCCGGAGGAAGAGCTTCCAAAGACACTGACCAGCTATTCACCCTGTTTTCGAAAGGAAAAGGGAGCCCATGGAATTGAGGAGCGAGGTGTATACAGAATTCATCAGTTTGAAAAGCAGGAGATGATTGTGGTATGTAAGCCGGAGGAAAGTAAAATGTGGTTTGACAGACTATGGCAAAATACCGTGGATCTCTTCCGTTCAATGGATATTCCCGTCAGGACACTGGAATGCTGTTCCGGAGATCTGGCTGATTTGAAGGTAAAATCTGTAGATGTGGAGGCCTGGTCACCCCGTCAGAAAAAGTACTTTGAAGTGGGAAGCTGCTCCAATTTGGGAGATGCCCAGGCAAGACGATTAAAAATACGTGTAAATGGAAAAGATGGAAAATATCTGGCACATACGCTAAATAATACCGTGGTTGCGCCTCCTAGAATGTTGATTGCATTTCTTGAAAATAATCTGAATGCAGACGGAACCGTAAGGATTCCCGAGGCGCTTCAGCCATATATGGGAGGTAAGAAAATGATCCAATAAGCCGTGCCGGAGACAGAAAGATGGGAGGATTATGCAGTGCATAGTTATCTGAGAGCAATCGGATTCAGCAATTTGAGAAAAGGAACAGAGATTGAGCACCTGCTGGAGGAGGTATTTCGGGACTCTAAGAATAGAAAGAGTGCAAGAAAAGGTCGGCACGATATCTTCATAGAATACAGCAAAACCTTTGGTAAAAATATGGGAATTATACTCTGTGGCAGTTTGGAAGAAGACGGATTCCATCAAGAATATTATTTCCCATATTTTCAGGGTTCTGGAGAAACGACAAAAGAAGATTTGGTTATTGAAAAACGCTCCCAGAATGATTCCTTTGCGGGTGTGTGCGAAGACATGAGAGTAGGTGTTTCTTTGATCTTCTATCTTCAAAATGCGGCAGAGTATATCCGAGAGAGTATTTTAAATCGGCTGCTTAGACGGAATATCACGACTACGTTTTCTGGATTATCCTTACAGGGGAGAATTTTACTTCCTATTTGTAAGACTGAGGAGCAGATGAACTTGGACCGTGAGGCGACTAAAAACAGGAGTCACCTGATTGCAGAAGCCAGAAAAGGAAATGAGGAGGCTATGGAAAGTTTGACTCTGGAGGATATCGATACCTATACAATGATTTCCAGAAGAGTTCATCAGGAAGACGTGTTTACCATTGTGGACACCTGCTTTATGCCTTATGGCATGGAATGTGACCATTACAATGTACTGGGAGAGATTAGAAGGGTAGAAAAAGTGAAAAATCTGGTTACCGGAGAGATGGTATACCAGATGAACTTGGACTGTAATGAGATGAATTTTGATATTTGTATTAACGAAAAAGATCTCCAGGGTGAACCCGCTCCGGGAAGAAGATTTAAGGGAAATATCTGGTTGCAGGGACATATAAATTTTCCTGCGGAAGATTGACAATATCAGAAATATGAGGTATACTAGATAGGCTAATGTTTATAGCTTATTGTCGCTATAGCTCAGCTGGATAGAGCGACCGCCTCCTAAGCGGTAGGCCGGAGGTTCAAATCCTCTTAGCGACGCCAGAAAAAAATGCTGCAAGTTCTTTGTGTGAGTTATGAGAAGCGTAAGCTTCTTACACAAGAGTTGCAGCTTTCTTTTATATTATTAAAAATATAACGAGAATTTTTAATAAGTATGGAGCATTTTTCAAATAAGATACAAATATCGGATAAGAGGAGGTTATAAGGTTATGGAAGATAGAGCAAGATCTCAGGAAGAGATCACGCAAATTGGAAATCCGGGTAAACCAAGGGGAGAAGAGGGAGCACAGATGCTGCTGCGAATGAATAGCAGCCATTTTCAGGTTACCGATTGGGCTCTTTCTTTTTTGCGCTTCCGGGAAGAGGACTCTGTTTTGGATATCGGTTGTGGCGGAGGAGCAGCGCTGAAACGTATTTCCCGGTTGGTTCCCGATGGTCATCTGACGGGAGTGGACTATTCGGATGTGTCCGTAAAGATGTCACAGGAAATGAATCGGGAAGAAATACGCCGCGGAAAAACAGAAATTTTGAAGGCCTCTGTTGAAAAACTTCCCTTTGAAAAAAATTGTTTTGATAAAATTATTACGGTAGAAAGCTTTTATTTCTGGCCTGATCCGGCTGAAAATTTAAAAGAGGTTTTGCGAATATTGAAAGTTGGAGGTGTGTTTTTACTTGTGGCGGATATTTACCAGAAAGAGGGACTCAGCGACTCGGCGCTAGAAAACATTGCTCGATATCAGTTGTTTAATCCTACTTTGGAAGAATATCATATGCTATTTAAACAAGCAGGATTTTCGGACATAAAAATTCACACAGAGGAGGGTACCGACTGGATTTGTGTGGAGGGAATCAAATAGTTTAAATTTGAACGTGTGTATTCTAAAGAAAATGAGGTGGAGGAAACATGAGACTGTTTATTGCCGTACAGATTTCAGAAGAAATGAGAGGGGCATTGGTTCGCTGTATGCATGAGTTGAAGAAACAGGGGGTGGAGGGAAATTATGTGCCTGCCCAGAATTTACATATGACTTTGGCTTTTATCGGGGAATATGATAATCTTGGGCATGTAAAAGAGATTCTTAAGAAAGTCCCTTTGCCGGAATTTAAAATGACTTTAGCTGATAAGGGAAATTTTGGAAATGTTTTATGGGCTGGCGTAAAGGGAAATCAAAGGCTGAAAACCTATGTAAAGGATTTAAGATCGGCGCTTAGAGTTGGCGGCATCCCCTGTGATCAGGAAACATTCATTCCACACATTACACTGGTGCGCAAGAGTTCTGCAAAAAAACCTTATCGGATTCAGATTCCAAAGCTGGAGATGACGGTAAAAAAGGTTTCTCTTATGAAGTCAGAGGAGCAAAACGGAAAAGTAAGATATAAAGAAATCTGCAACATTGACAAAGTATAAATTCTATTATAGAATAAAAAGACTTGCTCGGAGGGCAAATCATTCGACAGAAATGATGGGCCGGATAAGGCACAGACTGGAACGTCTGTTACTTATCCGGCTTTTTTAATGGAAAGGGGGACTAGAATGGATTTCCTGAATGGCAAAATTAAACATATTTATATCAAGTATCTGACTGCGGCTTTTGGAAGCGCATTGATCACTTCCATCTACTCCATTGTGGATATGGCCATGGTGGGGCAGTATCATGGTCCGGAGGGTACAGCCGCGCTGGCTGTGGTGGCTCCGGTCTGGAATATCATCTACAGTCTTGGTCTGCTTATGGGAATTGGCGGCTCTGTTCTTTTTAGCACCATCAGAGGAAAGCAAAAGGAAGATAAAGACCAGTCCAATCAGTACTTTACAGCCTCCGTTATTGGCTCTGTGATCCTTGGAGCTATTGTTTGGATGGCAGTGTTCTTTTTTGAACGTGAATTACTGCTAATGTTTGGCGCTTCCGAGGATACGATGTTTTTAGCAAGGGAGTATGTCAAACCGATTCGGTTTGCAATTCCGCTTTTTCTATTTAACCAGATGCTGGCTGCCTACCTGCGCAACGATAAGAATCCGGCATTGGCCACTGCAGCCGTTTTGGCGGGAGGTATTTTTAATATATTTGGAGATTACTTCTTTGTTTTCGTATGTAATATGGGAGCTTTTGGAGCGGGACTTGCTACGGCGATTGGTTCTGTTGTTTCGTTTTTGGCGATGATTGCCCATTTCTTTACGAAGAAAAATACGCTGCGATTGGTGAAACCGGAACATTTGGTGAAAAAACTGGGAAGAATCTCGGTTACAGGTTTTTCCACCTTTTTTATCGATGTGGCTATGGGAATTTTAACAATTTTGTTTAATCGCCAGATTGTGAGATATCTGGGAACCAATGCTTTGGCTGTGTACGGCGTGATTGTGAATATCAGTACCTTTGTACAGTGCTGTGCCTACAGTGTAGGCCAGGCGGCTCAGCCGATTATCTCCACTAACTTCGGAGCGGGCAAGGGGAAGAGAATTCGCCAGACTTTAAAATATTCTCTGATTACCTGTGCTTTTTTTGCACTAATCTGGACGGTGTTGATTCTGGCAATTCCCAATTTGTTTATTCGGATTTTTATGACTCCCACACAGGAGGTTTTGCAGATCGCGCCTTCTATTATGGGGTGTTATGGAAGTTCCTTTTTGTTGCTGCCATTTCATATTTTTTCAACCTATTATTTTCAGGCGCTGCTGAAACCCAAAGCAGCTTTTCTGGTTTCCGTGGGCAGGGGATTTGTAATCAGCGGCCTTTTGATTTATCTGCTTCCGGAGATAATAGGAGCGGATGCTATCTGGCTTGCTATGCCCATTACCGAGATTCTGGTGGCAATCTATGTGGTTTATGAAATGACGAAGACAACCAGACAGTTAAAAGGCTAGATGGGCTTATAGCTGTCAAGGCAATGAATAAGCTTCTGAACATCTTCATCCCTGGTAGCCCAGCTGGTGGCAAAGCGCACCACGGTATGGGAATCATCCAATGCCTCCCAAAAGCTAAAAGCCACCTCTTTTTTTAACTTCTCCATCTTGGAATTTTCCAGTATTACAAAGAGCTGATTGGTGGGGGAGTCCACAAAAAGACGGTAGCCCTGTTCCAATAAAGCAAATTTCAATTTTTCAGCCGCCTTGATGGCCTTTTTGCTGATGGTAATATACAGATCCTCAGTAAAAAGGGCATCAAACTGAATACCCAAAAGCCTTCCTTTTGCCAGCAGAGCGCCTTGCTGTTTTATCTGGGTTACGAAGTGCTTTGGGGCTTTTTTCGGAAAGACCACAGCTTCTCCACACAGAGCGCCTATTTTTGTTCCACCGATGGAAAAAACATCCGTATAAGAGACGATGTCCGCAAGTGTCACATCCGTGGTTTTAGCTGCCAGACCGTAGCCTAAACGTGCCCCATCCAGATACAGAGGAAGATGATACTGCCTGCATATGGAAGAAAGATCCGTAAGCTCCTGCCTTGAATAGAGTGTTCCATATTCTGTGGGATGGGAGAGATAGATCATACCGGGAAACACCATATGATCGTGGTTTTCGTCTTCATAAAAATTTTTCAGATATTCCTTAAGAATGGATACGGAGAGTTTTCCGTCTTTCTGAGGAAGTTGCAGAACCTTGTGTCCGGATGCCTCAATGGCCCCCGCCTCGTGTACGCTTATATGGCCGGTCTCGGCTGCGATCACCCCCTCATAGGGGCGCAGCAAAGAACGAATCACAGTGGCATTTGTCTGGGTTCCTCCCATAAGAAAATGGATGTCTGCATGTGCGCATTTGCAAGCCTTTCGGATTTTTTCTTTGGCGGACATGCAGTAGGGATCCATTCCATAACCGGGGAGTTTCTCAAAATTGGTCTCCTGTAATTTTTGTAAGATAGCAGGGTGAGCCCCTTCACAGTAGTCATTTTCAAAGTATAGCATGGGATATCCTCCACTGTCAGTAAATACAATAAACGGTCTAATACCATCGCACCATGGGAAGTTGATTGTTGATACCCTTGGTAAGCAGTATCTGATGCAGGTCAATGATTCCGTTGTGGAAGGTGGCCGCGCAGGCGGACAGGTACAGATCCCACATACGTACAAACCGCTCATCAAACATGGTTCTTACCTTGTCAAGCTGGGTTTCATAATTTTTTCTCCAGCACAGCAGAGTTCGATTGTAGTGAAGTCTCAGATTTTCCACATCCATGGTGTGGAAACCATCCTCGGCAGCGCAGTAGAGCATTTCCCTCAGGCTCGGAACCACTCCTCCTGGGAAAATGTATTTTTTGATCCACACATCTCCAGGATGCTCCTTTAAAGCACTGATAAAATGAAGAAGAAAGACGCCTTGAGGCTTCAGAGCCTGATTAACACAGTCCATGAAAAGCTGGTAATTGTCTCTCCCCACATGTTCTACCATACCTACACTGACCACGCGGTCAAAAGTATGATCATACTTTGGCAGATCCCGATAGTCCATTAGTTCCACCGTAAGCAGATCTTCCAGATGCGCTTCTTTGATTCTGTTTTGGAATTCTTTATACTGTTCTTCGCTCAGTGTGATTCCTGTGCCGTGGACTCCGTATTTTTTTGCGGCTTCCATTAAGAGGAATCCCCATCCGCAGCCGATATCCAGCAGGGACATTCCTTTTTCCAGGTGCAGTTTTTTCAGAATATAGTCTACCTTGTTCACCTGTGCCTGATAGAGAGTATCATCCTCGTGCAAAAAGTATCCGCAGGAATAGCTCATGGTTTCATCCAGCCAAAGCCTGTAAAAGTCATTTCCGATATCGTAATGACTTTGTACTTCCTTCTTTTGATTTTTTTTGGCGGTGGAGCTGAAGATGAGTTTTTTCAGTGCAGATTTATCCGTAGAGAATTTTCCCATTTGTCCTAAGAAGTGATCCAGGGCATAGTAAAGATCTCCCTCAATTTCTAAGGTTCCATCCATGTATGCCTCACCTAAAGCCAGAGAAGTACTGGTCATCAGAGAAGTTAAGGGGATGGGTTTGTTGAATATCACAGTAAATTCCGGTTTCCCCTCCCCAATCAGGTATTCCTTCTGATTTATCTTTACGCGGAAGGGATATTCATCAAATTTTTTCAGAAAGGAAATGAAAGCGTTTTCTTCTAACATAAATTGCCTCCTGTCTATGATGTAATACTGTTTTATCAAAAGTATTTTAAAGCCCTTTCCATTTTTTTTCAAGATAAGAGAGAGGAAAGAAATTTGATTAAATGTGAAAAAAATGTGAACTTTAAAAATAGGTGTTGACATTATAAAATATAGGTGTTATATTACATATAGAACAAAGGAAGAAGAAAAAATCTAAATCCTTTATTCAAAAAGAAAATCGACACCTCGGAAATTCTCCGATAGTGCTAATGAATCAACAACGTCAGCAGAAAGGAGCAATGACTTATGATGATGCCTAGTATTTTTGGAGAAAACTTATTTGATGAATGGATGGATTTCCCGTTTGAAAAAGAGTTCTTTGGAAAAAAGAATCCGCTATATGGAAAACACGCAAAGAACATGATGAAAACGGATGTAAGAGAGACAGAGGATGGCTATGAAGTAGACATTGATCTCCCTGGATTTAAGAAAGATGAGATTACTGCACAGCTTCAGGATGGCTACCTGGTTATCTCAGCGGCCAAGGGATTGGACAAAGATAAAAAAGATAAGAAGGGCAGATACATCCGCAGGGAGCGTTATGCAGGCAGCATGACCAGAAGCTTCTATGTGGGAGAGGGAGTAACCCAAGAGGATGTCCATGCGAAATTTGAGGATGGTATCTTGAAATTGTCTATTCCGAAGAAAGAGGCTCAGGCGGTAGAACAGAAAAATCATATTGCCATTGAAGGCTAAGTATTCATTTCATAAAGAAAAAGAGAGGAAGAAATCTGAGAGAGGTTCCTTCCTCTCTTTTCCTTTATGGACGAAAACAAAGAGAAATCAATAATCAGGTTTGATGGAGCGGCCTCGTCTCTTTGTATCAGAGACTGAGCGCTTTACCATTCAGACAGGCTTCCATGAGGACACCCTTTTCGTAGCGAAGTTTTAGGGAGAAAAAGGGGACATGCTCGGAAAGCAGGCGAAAGAAGATTTTATCGCCCTCCCACAGATTTAAATCGTAGATGCGATGGATGGGCACCCATTCCAGATTGCCTTCTGGGCAGGAGATCAGGTCTCCTGTAAAGTGGTCAGAGGTATACAGGCACATGTATTCCGGCTGGTAGTCATCGCAGAGGAATGTAATCAGACCCCGAAATTCATAGGACAGAAGGGTCAGTCCTGTCTCCTCCTTTACTTCCCGGAGCAGGCATTCATCCGGGCTTTCTCCAAGCTCGAAATGGCCGCCTACACCAATCCATTTGTCTTTATTAATATCATGCTTTTTCATGACCCGGTGCATCATCAGATAACAGCCATCTTTTTCCAGATAACAGAGTGTTGTCAGATTTGATTTCATAAAGTTCTCCTTTTACAGCATATTTTCTTTATCATAGCGCATTCTTTGACCCTTGTCCACTTCCGGTTAAGCGCAGAATTTGTCGTTGAAAAAAGGGGAAAGATGAACTATAATAATATGTGATATTGCATAATAAAAACCGCATGCATATGCGAAAGAACAACGGAGAACTTTTATGAAGAAAAAAGAAAGAAGGTATTCTATCCTTTTTCTGATGGCGCTATGTGTCTGCTTGAGTTGCTTTTTCCAGGCGGGGCGTGTGCGGGCCTCGGAGGAGGGAGCAGAAGAAGGGGTGGAGGAAACGGAGGTTGAGACGGAAACCGAAACCGAGTTTCCCGAATCATATTTTTTGCCTGTAGAAAGTAATGAAACACCAGGATGGCCAAAAGGCCCCCAGGTAGAGGCGGAGGCGGCTGTGGTGATGGATGCCAATACCGGCGCGTTTCTTTACAGTAAGAATATGGAGGCTAAGGAGTATCCGGCCAGTATTACAAAGATTATGACTGCGCTGGTTGCCATAGAAAACGGCAATCTGGACAAAAAGCTCAAATGTTCGGAACATGCTGTTTACAGTATTGAAGAGGGGAGCAGCCATTGTGGGTTGCAGCCGGGAGAAAAAATCACTCTGCGCCAGGCTCTATATGCTTTGATGCTGGAGTCTGCTAATGATGCGGCCAATAGCATTGCGGAAAAGGTAGGGGGCAGCATAGAAGAATTTGTACAGATGATGAACGAAAAAGCTCAGGAGCTGGGATGCGTCAATACCCATTTTACCAACGCCCATGGGCTCCAGGATGAGGATCATTATACCTGTGCGTATGATATGGCACTGATCACAAAGGCAGCCTTTGAAAATGAGACCTTGGCTGAGATTGCAGGAACCGTGGAGTACTCCATTCCCAAAACAAACAAGGTAAAGGAAGAACGCTATTTTATCAACCATCACAAAATGATGCAGGGCGGAGAATATCAGTACGAAGGCTGTGTGGGAGGGAAAAATGGATATACCTCCGATGCTCTGAATACGCTGGTGACCGTGGCAAACCGGGACGGCAGAGAGCTGATTTGTGTAGTCCTTCGCACTAACGGTGCCGTGAAGACCTATGAGGAGACCAGTTCCCTGTTGGATTACGGGTATAACAAGTTTGCGTTAAAAACGATGGAGGAGTCTGGGGCAGAGCTGACAGTGGCCGATTTAATGGACATGAAACTGTGCGGGCGGGCAGCCCTGCTGGAGTCTCAAACGGCCAGGGAACCGGTTATGGAATATATGGAGAGCGCGCAGGTTTCCCTTCCTAAAAAGGGAAAGAAAAGGAACGTAAAGGCGGTATATACCACAGATGGAACTTTCCAGTATACCTATGAAGGGTGGAGTGTGGGAAGTGTTCCGGTGCGTTTCTCAAGTCTGGAGGTTCAGCAGCTGGTAGAGACGACCAGCCAGGCTGTAAAAGAGACGGTTGCCAGAGAAGATCTGGAACAGACAGAGAGCGCACAGCAAGAACCGGGAGAGAGAGGTTTTTCCCCTGCGGTATTGGTGGAGCATGTACAAAGATTCTGGTCTGGAACCATGGAATGGATCTACAGTCATGACGTGGCAGCCGCTATTGTAGTTTTGATCCTGATCATTGCTCTTCTGCCTGTTTTAGTGGTTGCCTATGTGAGAAACCGCAGATCTCAAATGATACGCAAGGAGAGGCGGAGAGAGCGGGAAGAGAGAGTAAAGAGGGAAGAAGAGATTGACAGCAAGTCTGTGCAGGAGCTGGAGGCCGAGATCCGGGCGGAATTGGAAAAAGAACAGATAAAAAGGCAAAGAGAAGAAGAGAGAAGGCGGGAGGCACAGCGGGAAGAAGAGGCAATGACCGAGGCAGAGCAGATTATAGAGGATTATCAGAGAACCCATGGAGGGCAGCAGGAGCCGGAGGATCACCAGCCGAAAGGAGAGGAAGCGCAATGAACTGGGTATCGCCGATCAAGGACGAAGAGACACTGGAGAAGTTTAAAAAGAAGCTGAAGGAAGTGGATGACAAATATTATATTCTGTTTGAAATAGGCGTGGGCACAGGACTTCAGCTCCAGGATATTTTAAAGTTTAAAAATAAAGATATTCGGGGGAAAACGGAGATTGAAGTTTTGATTGGGACAAAGGGAATCAAGAGAATTTTCCAGATTCCCCAGGAACTACAGCAGGTCATTGAGGAGTTCACCCGGGGAAAGGATCCGGAAGCGTACCTGATTCAGGGTCATAGCGGCTCTTTGGCACCGCTGTCCAGAGAGCAGGCATATCGGGTATTTAAGAATGTGGGAAAGAG
>CABSEG010000014.1 GCA_902476645.1 uncultured Lachnospiraceae bacterium
AACGGTTCCCAGACCGTGTGTTTGATTTGGCCGACCAGGTGGAGCTGGTGGACATTGAGCCGGAGGATCTGATTGCCAGACTACAGGCGGGAAAGGTTTACCGAAAGGGGCAGGCACTTCGGGCCTTGAATCATTTTTTCACAAAAGAAAATCTGGCGGCTTTGCGGGAGATTGCCCTGAGGCGCACTGCGGATCGATTAAACAGGGCAGCTCAGAAGACAGGAAATGAGGCAGGAGCCAGGGCTGGAGAGCACATTTTGATCTGTTTGTCCAGCGCTCCATCCAGTGAAAGAGTAATTCGCACGGCAGCCCGTATGGCAGAGGCCTTTCACAGTGGATTTACGGCGCTTTATGTGGAAACACCTGAAACGAAAGATATGAAAGAAGCCCAGTTAAAACAGCTGAGAGAGAATATGCGGCTGGCAGAGCAGCTGGGCGCGCAGATTTCCTCTGTATACGGGGAAGACCCTGCAGTGCAAATTGCGGAGTATGCAAGAGTCAGCGGCGTAACGAAGATTGTGTTGGGCAGAACCAATCATCGCTACAGTATGTTTTTTGGGAAAAAAAGTCTGGCAGACCGACTGATCGATCAGGCGGGGAGTCTTGCCGACATTTATATTATTCCCGATACCCAGCCTCTTTATAAAAAAAGACCTTTGAACTGGCATATAGAGGGGCACTGGTTTCGCTGGCAGGACCTGGTAAAGACTTTGGCCGTTACCGCTCTTGCTACCTGCATCGCTTTAGGATTTTTTGAGGCCGGGATTGGAAACGCCAATATTATTACGATCTATATCCTGGGAGTGCTGATTACTGCCATCTGGACGCAGGGACATTTGTATGGAATTATCGGTTCTTTTTTAAGCTTATCCCTGTTTAATTATTTTTTTACGGAGCCCAGATATACGTTTCAGGTGCGGGATTCCGATTATCCAATCACATTTTTGATAATGCTGGCAGCCAGTATGATTTCCAGTACTCTGGCAATTCGGGTAAAAAAGCAGGCCAGACAGTCTGCGCAAAAGGCTTATTATACAGAACTTTTGATGAATTGCAGCCAAAAGCTTCAACAGGGAAAGGATGAGAGAGAGATTATCGGGTTGGCGGCCAGGCAGCTGAGTATTCTTTTGGAACGCCCGATTCTGTACGCACTGGCTAAGGGAGACACGCTACAATTTGAAGCAACGCCAAAGGAAGAAGAACAGCAGTTAATGGCAACTCTTACAAGCCAGGAGAGGGGGGTGGCAGACTGGGTAGTCAAGAACAATAAACGGGCAGGAGCAACCACAAGGACCCTGAATCAGGCCCAGAATCTCTATATGGCCGTCCGCGGTATTCAGGGGGTTATGGGGGTTGTGGGAATTCCGGTAAAATATTATCCGGATCTGGAAGTATTTGAGAAGAATCTGATGATTGCCATTCTTAATGAAAGCGGACTGATTCTGGAAAGAAAGCGCCTGGAGCAGGAAAAGCAGGAGATTGCTCTGGAGACGCAAAGAGAGCGTTTGCGCTCCAATTTGCTGCGGGCAATTTCCCATGACTTGCGCACTCCCCTGACCAGTATCAGCGGCAATGCGGGAATGCTTATGGAAAACAGTGAGAAATTGGGGGAGGAAAAGAAACAGCAGCTTTACCATTCCATCTATGATGATTCGATGTGGCTGGTGAATTTGACGGAAAATCTGTTATCGATCACCCGTATTGAAAACGGCACCATGCAGCTGCAAACAAACGGGGAGCTGGTGGAGGATGTATTCCGGGAGGCCATGGCCCATCTGGATCGGCATGCAGGGGAACACGATATCCATGTTCAATTTCCGGAAGATCTCTTGATGGCGGAAATGGACGTGCGTCTGATTGTGCAGGTGATTATTAACATTGTGAACAATGCGATCAAATACACGCCGGTTGGTTCCAAAATTGTTCTTTGGGCGGAGAAGAAAGAACAGATGGCAGTGGTTCACATTTCGGATAACGGGCCTGGTATACCGGACGTGGAAAAGGCGCATCTGTTTGATATGTTCTATACGGCCAGTCAGGGTAAGGCAGACAGCAGGAGAGGACTGGGGCTGGGACTCGGTCTTTGCCGCTCTATCGTGGAGGCCCATGGAGGTCAGATATCTGTGGAGGATAATATCCCTCATGGTTCCATCTTTACCTTTACGTTGCCTTTAAGAGAAATTCAGGTGTACGAATAAAAACAGAAACAGGAAATGGCGGCGCCATTTTTATTGGCTGTAAGTGCCGGCTTCTTAACATGATATTAATGCGGTGCCGGAAACGCTAAGACAAATTTCATGACAACTCTGCTAAAATAGCAAAGGATGAAAGAGAAAAGGAGGAGATGAAAAAAATGATGGATTTAGCTATGTTAGGCACGCTGGCTGTCAGTGTTGGATTGGTCTATCTGTTGGTGGGCTGGTGCCGCAAACAGGTGGACTCGGAGGAGTAAGGAGGAGACATTTATGATCATTCTGGGTGCAATTGTATTATTTATGGGAGTTTATCTGGTCTATGCGCTGGTACATCCCGAAAAATTTTAATCTTTATAGGAGGAAATCATTATGCTGCAGCTTGCATTGACGATAATCATTTATTTGATCATCGTCATTCCGGTGGGCATCTATTTGTATCATATTGCAGCCGGAAAACATACGTTTGCAGATCCCGTTTTTGACAGGGTGGATAAGGTCATTTATAAAATCAGCGGGATCAAGCCTGAAAAGGGCATGAATTGGAAAACATATGCGCTGGCCCTTTTGGGGACAAATGCTGTTATGATACTGCTGGGTTATATCATACTCAGGATCCAGAGTATCGGATTGTTTAATCCCAATGGCATTGGAAATATGGAAGAAACTCTTTCATTTAACACAATTATCAGTTTCATGACCAATACAAACCTTCAGCATTATTCTGGTGAGTCTGGACTTTCTTATCTGTCCCAGATGCTGGTTATCACCTTTATGATGTTTGTCTCCGCCGCCAGCGGATACGCCGCTTGTATTGCGTTCATCAGAGGGTTGGCAGGAAAGACGAAGGACAATGTTGGAAACTTTTTCGTAGATTTAGTGCGAGTAACCACCAGAGTGCTGCTTCCGTTGTCCATTATCGGAGGGATGCTGCTGGTATGGCAGGGCGTTCCCCAGAACTTCAGCGGAAACGTGATTGTAGACACCATCGAGGGAACGAAGCAGATCATTGCCATGGGTCCGGTGGCAGCGCTGGAAATTATTAAACATATAGGAACAAACGGCGGAGGTTTTCTGGGAGCCAATTCCAGTACTCCAATTGAGAACCCCACAATGCTTACCAATTTAATTGAGCTATACTCTATGATGATTCTGCCTGGGGCCTGCGTGATTACCTTTGGCAAGATGGTCAGAGACCGCAAGCGTGTTCTGGCAAAGGCAGAAGGACAGGTGAAAAAGATCAGCGGCCCAAGGAGTTTTACCGCCCGTATCTATGGACGCGAGGGAAGATCCATCTTTTTGGCCATGGGCATTATTTTCCTGATTGGTCTTAGCGTATGCTTCTGGGCGGAGAGTCAGGGAAACCCGGCGCTTGCAGATGTGGGATTAAATCAATCCATGGGAAGTATGGAGGGAAAAGAGGTACGATTTGGCATTGCGCAGTCGGCCATGTTCACCACCACCACCACATCCTTTACAACTGGTACGGTAAACAACATGCACGATACGCTTACGCCTTTGGGAGGCATGATTCCTTTACTACATATGATGCTGAACGTGGTATTCGGCGGCAAGGGCGTAGGCTTAATGAACATGATTATGTATGCGATTCTGGCGGTTTTCATCTGCGGATTGATGATTGGAAGAACGCCGGAATACTTGGGCAAGAAGATAGAGGGACGGGAGATGAAGCTTACCGCTCTTTGTATTATCATCCACCCATTCCTGATTCTGGCATTTTCTGCCCTTGCTGTGGGCACGCAGGCGGGGCTGGATGGAATTACAAATCCGGGATTCCATGGATTGTCCCAGGTATTGTATGAGTATGCTTCTTCCGCGGCAAACAATGGTTCCGGTTTTGAAGGCCTGGCAGATAACACGGTGTTCTGGAATGTGACGGCCGGTCTTGCTATGTTCTTCGGACGTTATCTCTCAATTGTCATTCAGCTGGCAATTGCAGGATCGCTGATGAAAAAGCGCTTTGTCAATGAATCGATTGGTACACTGCATACAGACACGGTATCTTTTGCCATCATACTCGTTTTTGTTGTGTATATCTTCGCAGCACTGACCTTCTTCCCGGCACTGGCACTTGGTCCGATTGCGGAGCATCTAACTTTATGGGCTTAGTTAAGGAGGAACCGTTGAAATGAGTAAGAAACAAAACCAAAAGCTGATTACGCCGGAAATTCTGCGTCAGGCGATAATTGGCTCCTTCAAAAAATTAAATCCCAGATACATGATGAAAAATCCTGTCATGTTTGTGGTAGAAGTAGGATTTTTCATCACGCTGGTTTTGTCCATCTTCCCGGGTCTGTTTGGAGACACCGATGGAAATAGAATTTATAACATCATCGTATGCGTGATTCTCTTTGTTACCGTATTGTTTGCAAACTTTGCGGAATCGGTGGCAGAGGGACGGGGAAAGGCTCAGGCAGCCAGTCTGAAAAAAACGCAGAAAGACACCAAAGCCCGTCTTCTGAAAGCAGATGGAACAGAGAAAGAGGTACTTTCCAGTGAACTGAGAAAAGGAGATATTGTAATGGTGTCTGCCGGGGAGATTATCCCTGGAGACGGAGAGGTCATAGAGGGAATTGCCTCTGTGGATGAATCTGCCATAACCGGGGAATCCGCCCCGGTGGTGAGGGAATCCGGCGGAGACTTCTGCTCCGTGACAGGGGGCACCACCATTGTATCTGACTGGTTGAAAATCCGTATTACCTCAGATCCTGGAAATAGCTTTCTGGACAGAATGATTGCTCTGGTAGAGGGGGCTTCCAGGAAAAAGACACCTAATGAGATTGCGTTAAATACTCTTTTGGTATCCCTGACTATCATCTTTATGATTGTGATTGTAACCCTGTATCCCATTGGAATCTATTCGGGTGTGGAGCTTGAGACATCTACGTTGATTGCTTTGGCTGTTTGTCTGATTCCTACCACCATCGGCGGACTGTTATCCGCCATTGGTATTGCAGGTATGGATCGTGTAACCAGGTTTAACGTCATTGCCATGTCCGGTAAGGCAGTGGAGGCATGCGGAGACGTGGATACCATGATCCTGGATAAGACAGGAACTATTACTTACGGAAACCGTCTGGCTGCCGATTTCTTCCCGGTAGGCGGAGCGAAGCGCGGGGATTTGATCCGCTGTGCAGCCCTGACCAGTCTGAGGGACGAAACGCCGGAAGGGAAGTCCACACTGGAGCTGGCAAGGCGTCTGGGAGACGATAGCCAGGAACAGCCGGGATATCAGTATATTGAATTTACAGCTCAGACCCGTATGAGCGGTGTGGATTTGCCGGATGGTACAAAGATCCGAAAAGGAGCCGCCGAGGCCATAGAGCAGTACGTTAAGGAACAGGGAGGAAAGATCCCAAAAGATTTAAGGGATCAGGTAAACCAGATTTCAAGTTTGGGAGGAACGCCCCTGACCGTATGTGAGAATGAGCATATTTTGGGTGTTATTTATCTGAAGGATACGGTTAAACCCGGAATGATCGAGCGTTTTGAACGTTTAAGAGCCATTGGCATTAAGACGATTATGTGTACCGGAGATAACCCGTTGACTGCGGCTACCATTGCAAAGGAAGCAGGGGTGGACGGATTTATAGCAGAGTGTAAACCGGAAGACAAGATTGATGTAATCAAAAAAGAGCAGGCAGAAGGAAAGATTGTAGCCATGACCGGAGACGGTACCAACGACGCGCCCGCTCTGGCTCAGGCAAACGTGGGTCTTGCCATGAACAGTGGAACAACAGCCGCCAAGGAGGCTGCCAACATGGTGGATTTGGATTCTGACCCCACAAAGATCCTGGAAGTGGTGGAAATCGGAAAACAACTTTTGATTACAAGAGGAAGCCTGACGACCTTCTCCATAGCCAACGATATCGCCAAGTATTTCGCCATTATTCCGGCTATGTTTATGATGGCGATTCCGGAACTTTCCGTCTTGAATATCATGCATTTGGCGACACCCTACAGCGCAATACTTTCTGCCCTGATATTCAATGCGATTATTATACCTTCGCTGATTCCTCTTGCCATGAAGGGCGTAAAGTACCGCCCCATGTCATCTGGAAAGCTGTTGGGCAGAAATATGTTGATTTACGGTTTGGGAGGAGTGGTGACTCCGTTTATTGGAATTAAAATCATTGACATGATCATTCATCCGCTGCTTTCTGTCATCGGATTATAAGGAGGACGATACTTATGAAAGATTCAGTAAAACGCTTTCTGCACAACGGACGGCAGGCTGTCCTGGTGACCGTTGTATTGATGGTGATCTGTGGATTTTTGTTTCCGGTTTTACTGACCGGGCTTTCATCCCTGATTTTCCCCCATCAGGCAGGCGGCAGTCTGATCACGGCAGGCGGAAAGACCGTGGGAGCAGAACATGTAGGGCAGGAGTTTACCCAGGATTATTATATGTGGAGCCGCCCTTCCGCTTACCACTATAATGTATATCAGGAAGACGAAGACGGCGCTCAATACTACAATGATGGAACAGAGTTTCCAGGACTGGGCTCTGGGTCCAATAACTATGCGGCCTCTAACCCGGCTTTGACAGAAAGAGTGGAAGCAGATATGGAGACATTTCTGGAAAAGAACCCGGATGTCAAGAAAGAAGACATCCCGACAGATCTGCTGACTGCGTCAGGTTCCGGATTAGATCCACATATCTCGCCGGAATCGGCTGAGATTCAGATTCCCAGAATTGCAAAGGCTTCCGGGCTAAGTGAGGATACAATTCGGGATATTGTAAAACGCAATACAGATGGTAAACTTTTTGGTATGTTTGGCGCTGATGGCGTAAACGTGCTGGGAGTAAATATTGAAATTGCCCAGAATATGGGGATACTGGAGTCCTAAAAGTCAATAGGATGAATCCCGGAATATTCTGGGAAACCCCGCCATTTTCTATAAGGCGTCCCACTTTATAATGGGACGCCTTGACTGATTTCCACAGAAAAGAATGATTTATCGACTTATGTCCCGTTCTGTGCTATGATTATACTGATATGTATGACGATAGAACAGAAAGGGATATTTTCTTATGGAGAATACGTCTGAAAATACAGATAGATTATCGAAGAAAAAGCCGTCGGGACATATTTGTGTTGGCCTGTTGGCCCATGTGGATGCGGGAAAGACAACCCTGTCTGAGGCGATTTTATATAAGACCGGAAGCATCCGCAAGATGGGACGGGTGGACAATGGGGATGCATTTTTGGATACGGACAGCCTGGAGCGAGCCAGGGGAATTACGATTTTTTCCAAGCAGGCAGAATGCACTTTAGGGGATTTGAAGGTGACCCTGCTGGATACGCCAGGACATGTGGATTTTTCTGCCGAGATGGAGCGGACGCTTCAGGTGCTGGACTATGCCATCCTGATTATAAGCGGGGCCGATGGCGTACAGGGACACACAAAAACCTTATGGAGGTTGTTAAAGAAATATGAGATTCCGGTATTCGTGTTTATCAATAAGATGGATCAGGCAGGAACAGACCGGGATGTTCTGCTTCAGGAACTGCGGCAGCATTTGGATGATAATTGCATCGATTTCTCACGGGAAGCCGATCAGGAATTTTATGAACAGATAGCGATGTGCAGGGAAGATGTGCTGGAGCGTTTTCTGGACACAGGGGTTGTGGAAAAAGCGCAGATAAGTGAGCTGATCCGGGAGCGACGGTTGTTTGCCTGCTTTTTTGGTTCGGCCCTGAAGGACATGGGGGTGGATAGGGTTCTGGATGGGATCTTGCGGTATGCTGTTTGTCCAGGATATCCGGAGGAATTTGCAGCCAGAGTTTTTAAGATTACCAGGGATGAGCGGGGGAATCGTTTGACTCACATGAAAATCACCGGAGGTACTTTAAAAGCCAGAGACTGGCTGACTTTGCATACGGATGGGGAAGAGAAGGAGAAGGTGAATCAGATCCGCATTTACTCAGGAGAAAAATATACCTCTGTGGGGGAGGCGGCAGCCGGATGTATTTGCGCTGTGACCGGATTGGAGAAGACTTATCCTGGTCAGGGACTGGGCAGTGAACAAAAGGCCACATTGCCCCTTTTGGAGCCCGTTTTGACCTACCGTATGGAATTGCCCATGGACTGTGATCCAGCCCAGATTCTGCCAAAGCTTCGGCAGTTGGAGGAGGAGGATCCTCTCTTAAGAATTGTCTGGAATGAGAGCCTGGGCGAAATTCAGGTACAGGTTATGGGGGAAGTACAGCTTCAGATTTTGGAGAATGTGATCGAACGAAGATTTGCAACCAGGGTGCGCTTTCGGTCCGGAGGAATTGTATATAAGGAAACCATCGGAAATACTGTGGAAGGGGTCGGACATTTTGAACCGCTGCGCCATTACGCAGAGGTACATTTGCTGCTGGAGCCTGGGGAGCCGGGAAGCGGCCTGGAGTTTTCCTCGGCCTGCAGTGAGCAGCAGTTGGCGGTCAACTGGCAGAGATTGGTGTTGACTCACTTAAAAGAGAAGGAACACAAAGGCGTACTGACCGGAGCGCCCATTACGGATATGCGGATTACGTTGATTGCAGGAAGATCTCACCTGAAGCATACAGAAGGAGGGGATTTCAGACAGGCTACTTACCGGGCCCTTCGTCAGGGGTTGATGGAGGCGCAAAGTATCTTACTGGAGCCCTACTATGAATGGACGCTGGAAGTACCTCAGGCAATGATTGGAAGGGCTATGACGGATCTGGAACGGCGAGGCGCTGTATTTGAACCGCCCCAGATCGCTGCGGAAACCGCGATCCTGAAGGGAACGGCTCCGGTTTGTACGATGCAGGACTATGCCAGGGAGGTGGCGGCGTATACGAGGGGAGAGGGAAGTTTGTTTACCGCTCTTAGCGGATACGAGCCTTGCCATAATGCGCAGGAAGTGATTGCCCAGAAGGGATACGATCCGGAGGGAGACCTGGATAATCCTACAGGCTCTGTATTTTGCGCCCATGGAGCCGGCTTTGTCGTACCTTGGGATCAGGTAAAGGAATATATGCATGTGGAAGGAATGGCAGAGGAACCTGTAATTGCGGACACAGCGAAAAGGCCGGGAAAGGGCGCGGTGGAAGAGAACTGGATGGATACGGAGGAAGTGAATGCCATTCTGGAGAAGACGTTTTATGCAAATCGGAAAAGCGACTTTATTCCTCACAAAGGAATTAAGGCCAGGACCCAAAAGTCAGAACCACACATGCCGGCTGTGAGGCGGGCCTGGAAACGGCCTAAGGATCGGGAGGAGTATTTGCTGGTAGACGGATACAATATTATCTTTGCCTGGGAAGATCTGCATAAATTGGCAAAAGTTCATATTGACGGAGCCAGGGGAAGGCTCCTGGATATCTTATGCAACTACCAGGCAATCCGTCAATGTCATCTGATTGCGGTTTTCGATGCCTACCGGGTGAAAGGGCATAACACAGAGATTTTCGATTATCACAACATTCACGTAGTGTATACGAAGGAGGCGGAGACGGCTGATCGGTATATTGAAAAATTTGCCCATGAGCATACACGTGACTACGACGTGACGGTGGCCACGTCCGATGGCCTAGAACAGATTATCATCCGGGGGCAGGGATGCAGGCTGCTCTCTGCCAGGGAACTTCGGGAGGAGATTCGCATGGCGAATGACCGGCTTTTTGAAGAGTTTCTGGAGGGGCAGCCCTCGGGTAAAACATATTTATTTGATTCCCTGGACGAGGCGTCGGCCAAACAGGTAAAAGAGATACCGGATCAGGATGAAGACTCGTTTGTATAGCAGAGGACAAAAGCATGGTTTTAAGGAACCGTGCTTTTCTTTTTTTAAATATGGGTAATAAATAACCCATAAGTAGTAAAAAATTAAGCAGACTTTCCAGCTTTCTGCGCTCTGCCGTGTTTCAGTCTCATAATGGCCAGGATCTCTTCCCGGTCATCTGCGGAAAGTTTACGATAAAGGCGCAGAACCTCGGACTCCTCTGCAGTGATGGATGAAAAAAATTCCTGGTCAGGAGATTCTCCGGTTAATATGTAGTCCGTGGAGCAATGCAGGACCTGGGAAAGACGAATCAGTGTACCAGCAGATGGCAGTCGATTTCCGTTTTCCAGATCACTCATGTTTCCCGAGGATACACCTACCGCATTTTTAACTTCCATTTGTTTAAGACCCAGTTGATTTCTGCGCTGTTTGATTCTTTGGCCAATGGTGTTTGTATTTAGTTCCATAAAATTCCTCCTTTCGTAACGGAATATCTCCTAAAAAGGAAAAGAATCGGTTGACAATCTCCTGATTAGGAAATATACTTTTCTCATGGGTTATAAATATACCATAAATATGATAACAAATTGTGACGGTTTACTCAACTATAATCAAAGTAAAAAGATGTGTCTGTGTGTACAGAACGTATTTATGGAGGTGAGCGAATGAAAAATGGGAAGCTGCCGACCAGAAACCAAAAGCTTTTGCTGCGATCCCATGGAATGTCTCCAAGTGAATGGCTAGTTGTAAAGGACACCTCAGAGTTTATGGAGGTAGTCAGCAGGCTTGGAATGAAAAAGGGTAAAATCAGCGGAAAGCCTCCCAAAACGCGAAAGTTGTTAAAAAGTTGATGCTCCACTGGATAAGGGGTATCTCTTCTGCACAGGATAGAAAAGCAACAGGAGAAACCGGACATGAAAAAAGGAGGCAGCAGTTACGGGAAGCAGTAAAAAGCAGCAGCTTACCTGGATGGGTAAGCAGATCAAAAAGAGCTTGATTGATAAAGGAATGACACAAAAAGAGTTTGCGGATCAGCTGGGTACCACGCCCCAGTATCTGAACAAGATTCTGCACGGTGAGAGGAGCGGAGCAAAATATAGAGACAGGATTCGCGAACTCTTGGGGATCGATATAGAGGAGTGAAAGCAAAAAACGGGAAAGGTGATAGAATACCCTTCGGTAATAAAAAATTTATGCATTTTTGCAAAAAAAGATTGATATTATATAAAAGTTGTAGTACCGTATAGATATAGAAAGGGCAAGTTGAATTTTACAGAGTAAAGGAGGAAGTGATATGTTGCTAAACTGTGTTTCAGATCTGGAACAAGGGTCAACACGTACAATTTACACGCCGACAGAGGATACAGTAAAGAAACCGTTCTATATATATGAGTGTGGGTACTACAGATGTGGTTCCAAATTTCGAATGGAACATAAAGAGAGAGAGAACTATTTGATTTTATTAACCATCAGCGGGGTGGGGATTGTCATCAGTGATGGACTGACTTACCGGGTTCCTAAAGAGAGTGCTGTCCTGGTGGATTGTCGTAAAGATGTGGAGTATTATACCACAGGCCCCAATACCTGGGAGATGTATTGGTGTTATATCTCAGGTTCCGGTCTGGAGCCTTATGAGACTTACCTGAATGACAGATATGAGACCGTGCTGGAGTTTTCGGATGTGGAACCGGCCAGGAAGGCGATGGAGAGCCTAAATTTCCATGCAGGGCATTTATCCGAGCTTTCAGACTTTTTTATCAGCAATGACATCTCCGCGGTTCTGACTGCCATGGCGAATCAGAAGCATCAGCAGCTGCGAGCCGGGATTAAGCCAAAACAGGTGGAAATTATCGATGCCTGTACCCAATATATGGAGGAGCATTACAGGGAGAAAGTCTCTCTGGAAGAGATCTCGGCCATGCTGGACGTGACAAAGTATTATCTGATTCGTATCTACAAGGATGTAAATAAAATTACCCCCTATGAATACCTGACACTGTATCGGATTAACAAAGCCAAGGATATGATCCGAAACACTTCAGAATCCATAGAAAATATCAGTGCCCAATGTGGTTTTCTAAATGCCAATACCTTTATTCGGGCCTTTAAAAAATGTGTGGGCAGAACACCTACCAGCTATAAAAAACTATAGAGAAAAACGGGCGTCAGATTTTTGGAACTTTGATTGCAAAACTGGCACATTCGGATTATAATGATACTATCTGGAATGTCAGAAAGGAGGCAGCCCCGTGAAAGAGAACGTGCGAGTGATTCGTAGATCGATTTCTTTTTTATGGGGCTGTCTTTTTCTGTGAATATAGTGGTTTTTTAAAGGAGAAAAAAGATGAGAAAAACGAAAATCATATGTACGCTGGGTCCGTCTACGGACAAAGATGGCGTGATGGAAACATTGATACAGGAAGGAATGGATGTTGCAAGATTTAACTTCTCCCATGGAGACCATGAGGAGCAAAGACACCGGCTGGAACTGTTAAAGAAGTTGAGAAAGGAAGCCAAAAAGCCTATTGCAGCTTTACTGGATACCAAGGGGCCGGAAATCCGTATTGGAACTTTCGCCAAAGGAGCGATCACTCTGGAGCAGGGACAGGAGTTTATTCTGACCGCAGAGGAGACCGAGGGGACGAAAGAGCGGGTATCCATTACCTATAAAGAATTATATCGGGATGTAAAAAAGGGAAGCCGCATTCTGATCGACGATGGGTTGATTGAGATGGAAGTAACCGAGATACGCGATCGGGATATTCACTGTCTTGTGAAAAATGGCGGGAAAGTTTCGGACAAGAAGGGAATCAATGTGCCTGGTGTGGAGTTGAATATGCCCTTTATCAGTAAAAAAGATTATGACGATATTGTCTTTGGGGTAGAACAGGGGTTTGATTTTATCGCCGCGTCCTTTACCAGAACCGCGCAAGACGTGCTTCAGATCCGTGAGATTTTGAAGGAAAAGGGTTGTTCTACCATCAATATTATTGCCAAGATTGAGAATCAACAGGGCGTGGATCACATTGATGAGATTTTGCAGGTAGCCGACGGAATTATGGTGGCGAGAGGAGATATGGGAGTGGAAATTCCTCTGGAGGAGGTACCGGTAATTCAGAAGAAGCTCATCAGTAAGGCGTATAACGCGGGAAAACAGGTAATTACGGCTACCCAGATGCTGGATTCCATGATCAAAAATCCGCGGCCCACCAGAGCGGAGACTACGGATGTGGCCAATGCCATCTACCAGGGTACCAGCGCTATCATGCTTTCCGGAGAGACAGCGGCAGGCTTGTATCCGGTCGAGGCCTTAAAGACCATGGTGCGGATTGCCAAAAGAACAGAGGAAGATATCGATTATGACCGGATTTTTACCGAGAGGAGAAGGTATGAGCAGCTGGATATGACCAATGCCATCTGTCATGCGGCCAGTACGACGGCTGTGGATTTGGAAGCCAAAGCGATTATTACGGTGACCAAGACAGGGGCCACTGCCAGGATGATCTCCAGATACCGCCCCAGCTGTCTGATTGTGGGCTGTACCACCGAGGAGCATGTGTGCAGGCAACTGAATTTATCCTGGGGAGTATACCCGGTGATGATTCGGGAAGAATACAGTACGGATGTCCTCTTCCTTCACGCAGCAGAAGCAGCCCAAAAGGCGGGGCTGGTGAAGGAGGGAGAATCTGTAGTATTGACGGCGGGTGTTCCTCTTGGAAAACCCGGAAACACCAACCTGTTAAAAACCTATGTCATCGAAAAGCTGTAAAATAGAGGGGGAGGAGACGGATGAGCCAGGCATATAAAAAGCTGTTGCGCTGCAGGGAGCTGGTGCGTACCAGGATAGATTTTGTACCCAAAGTGGCCCTTGTGCTGGGGTCTGGACTGGGAGGCTATGCCCAGAAGATGCGCGTGGTTGGGGAGCTTTCCTACAATCAGATTCCGGACTTTCCCGTATCCACGGTGGAGGGACATGTGGGGCGTTTTTTGTTTGGCTATGTGGGGGATACCCCTGTGGTGGCTATGCAGGGACGAGTCCATTATTATGAAGGATACACCATGGAGGATGTGGTGCTTCCTGTACGTCTTATGGGGCTTTTGGGAGCAAGATACGTATTTTTGACCAACGCGGCTGGAGGCTTGGATCCCAGCTTTCAGGCGGGGGATTTCATGATGATCACGGACCAGATTTCCGATTTCGTTCCCTCCCCTCTGATTGGCCCCAACCTGGATGAGCTGGGCCCCAGATTTTGTGATATGAGTCAGGTCTATGACGGACAATTACAGGAATTATTACGAAAGGCCGCCAAAAGACTGGGGATTTCTTTGAAGGAGGGCGTCTATCTTCAGCTTACAGGGCCCAATTTTGAGACTCCTGCGGAGGTGCGCATGTGCAGATGTCTGGGGGCAGACGCGGTGGGCATGAGTACTGCCTGCGAGGCGGTCGCTGCCCATCACATGGGTATGAGAGTCTGCGGAGTTTCCTGTATCTCTAATCTGGGTTGCGGAATGACAGACCGACCCTTAAGCCATAGTGAGGTTCAACAGACCGCAGACCGAGTCGCGCCTCTTTTCGAAAAGTTGGTGACGGAAGTCATAGTCAGAATAGGAGCTTTATAAAGAGGAGTGGTCTGTATATGAGAATACGGTTTTATAATGCCAGGATATTGACCATGGAACACGGATTCCAGGTGCAGGAGGGAGAACTCTGGGTGGAGGGAAACCGGATTCTGGGTGTGGGGACAGAACAGCCCCGTGACGGGAAAATTTGGGATCGCCAAATCGATGCCAGGGGAAATTTATTGATGCCTGGTTTTAAAGACGCCCATACTCATTCAGGAATGACTTTTTTGCGCTCCTATGCCGATGATTTGCCTTTGCGGGAATGGCTTCATGAGAGAGTGTTTCCCTTGGAAGCAAGGATTGGAGGGGAGGAGATTTACCATCTGGCGAAACTGGCCATTCTGGAATATCTGACCAGCGGAATCACAGCGGCTTTTGACATGTATCTGGAACCGGATGCCATGGCGGCCGCTTCCATAGACTGCGGATTCCGCACGGTACTCACCGGAGGACTCAATGATTTTGTGCAGTCACCCAGACAGCTGGAAGAGTGGTTTTTAAAATACCAGAATTTTCATGAACTGATCGGATTTCGACTGGGTTTTCATGCGGAGTATACCACTGGGGAGGAGCTGCTTCGCCAGGTGGCCGCACTGGCAGCCAGGTACCGGGCACCGGTGTACTGTCACAATTCGGAGACAAAGACAGAGGTGGAAGAATGCGTCAGAAGAACAGGCATGACGCCTACCTGCTATCTGGACAGCCTGGGCATCTTTGACTTTGGCGGTGGGGCTTACCACTGTGTTCATATGAATGAACAGGATCTGGAGGTGCTGAAAGAAAAAGGAGTCTTTGCCATCACCAACCCGGGTTCCAATATAAAGCTGGCCAGTGGCATTGCACCTGTGACCAGGATGATGGAAAAGGGAATCGGGCTTGCCATTGGCACAGACGGCCCAGCCAGTAACAATTGTCTGGATATGTTCCGGGAAATGTTTTTAACCACAGGGCTTGCCAAATTAAGGGAGCAGGATGCCGCAGCCGTGGACGCCAACCAGGTGTTGGCCATGGCCACACTGGGAGGGGCAAAGGCTATGGGACTTACCCAATGCGATACCTTGGCGAAGGGAAAGCTTGCAGATTTGATCCTGGTGGATCTGCATCAGCCCAATATGCAGCCAATTCACAATATTACAAAAAATCTGGTTTACAGTGGAAGTAAACAGAATGTGATACTGACCATGGTCAATGGAAAGATTTTATATGAGAAGGGAACCTTTCATGTGGGAGAGGATGCCGAAGACATCTACAGAAAGGCAAATGAGATTAAGGCTGCCGTCCTGGGCTTCTAGGAGGCAGCCTTTTGTCAACGTGTTTTTAGCTTTACAAGAAAGGTGGCACCGCCGCCCGGGGTGTCCAGCACCTCCAGGCTTCCCCGGTGAAGGCGGACGATTTCCATGGCAATGCAAAGGCCAAGGCCAAAGTGAGCTTTGTCTTTGTGGGATACATCCCCGCGGTAGAAGCGCTCAAAAATGGCTTCCTTTTGATCGTTCGGGATTCCCGGGCCGTTATCAGAGATCCGGATTTGGGCCCCATCCCCTGTCTTTTCAAGACTCATCCGGATACGTCCGCCTTTTGGCGTATAGCTGAAGGCGTTGTCGATGAGGATAGCCAAAACCTGCGCCAGGCGCTCTCCGTCTCCCCAGACAGGCAGAATGTCTGCCTGGGGCAGTTCCACGTCGAAGGAAAGCCCCTTATTGGCAGCCACAGATTCATATTTTTCGTAGGTCTGTAGCAGAAGAGTATCCAATTCAATGGCAGCGGGATGGATGGTCCAACTGTGGTTATCTGCGTTGGCCAGAGCCAGCATATCGTCGATCAGGCGGGCCATGCGTCGCCCTTCATCCTGGATGGCATCCGCAAAGCGTTGGGCTTGTGAGGGCGGTGCAATCTGCATAGCGGACAGACTGCTTAGGATTACCGTCAAAGGAGAGCGAAGTTCGTGGGAAGCGGAGGCAATAAACTGTACTTGTCTTTGTTTGCTTTCCTGGATAGGGCGCAGCATACGCCTGGTAAAAAAGAAAGAGAAGATGCCAAGCAAAAGAATTGCCAGGATATCTGCGCCCAGAAAGACCAGACGTTGCTGCCAGAGTCGGGCTTGTTCTGCCCGAAGAGGATAGAGGGCTACGACAGACAAACTTCCGTGAGATTTGGGAATGGATGCCGCTGAGACGTAATACTCCTCTCCGCCCATTGCTGTCATGGTGAACTCCTGGTGGTTCGTAAGGGTGGAGGGAGAGAGGTTTTGCAAATCCAGACCGTAGTCTGTTTTGGCAATCCGGGTTGCCTGGCTGAAGGCCTCTGTAATTTGTGTATCCCTGTGCAGAGAGTCAAAAAACAGAGGGATTCCATTGTCCCGGATGGCAAGCTTTAAGTGATAACCTGATTCCATCTGAAGAAGCCACTGGTGGGTCAGTACGGACTGACCTTCCAGATGGGTTAAAATAGAATTGATATTGTTTTCAAAAGTGTCAAAACTTCCGGATTTGGACTGGGATTCGATGACGCTCAGACACAAAAGGGACATGGACACCAAAATCAGACTGGTAATCAGGGTACAAAAAAAGGTGAATTGTAAATGTAATTTTTTAATCATCTGGTTCCTCCAGGCAATAGCCTACCCCGCGCACGGTCTTTAGAGAAAGACGGCTGCACACAGCCCGGATGCGGCGGCGTAAAAAGTGAATATAATTATCCAGGTTTCCCTCCTCCACATCACTGTCCAGCCCCCAGACCCGGTTTAAGAGTACTCCTCTGGGGATGACCTGTCCGGGATTGCGCAAAAAAAACTCCAGCAGTTCCCCTTCCCTCTTAGAGAGCGTACAGCTTTTTTCCCCGCAGGAGAGGCGCTTTTGATCCGGATGATAAATAAGATCCCCGCAGGAAAAAAGCTCCAGAGATTTCCATTCTCTGGGTCTCCGGAAAATGCACCGGATTCTGGCCATCAGTTCGGTGGGAGCAAAAGGCTT
This sequence comes from uncultured Lachnospiraceae bacterium, assembly GCA_902476645.1. Classification (GTDB taxonomy): domain Bacteria; phylum Bacillota; class Clostridia; order Lachnospirales; family Lachnospiraceae; genus CABSEG01. Next base: position 17,544 of record CABSEG010000014.1, read on the forward strand.
TACGATGTAGTCATCCGCTCCGCAGTCCAGTCCTCCCACCCGGTCGGAGATTTCCCCCAAAGCCGTCACCAGAATCACCGGAGTCAGGATACCGGCAGCCCTGGCTTTTCTCAGGACCGTAAGGCCGTCCATACCAGGCAGCATGCGATCCAACAGGATCAGATCGTGGGCCCGTTCTTGCATATAGTGGAGTCCTTCCTCCCCATCATGACATAAATCCACCTCAAAACCTTCTGCAATCAGATGACAGCGGAGAGATTCACACAGACTCTCATCGTCTTCAATTACCAAAATTCTCATGTCTTCTTACCTCTTGTCTAGTTTCCGTTGTAGGCCCCCAGTATAACATAGAAATCTCTAAAAAAAATCTAAAGATTTTGTGACCTAGAATATTTCTAAAGTCCTTAGAGGATTTTTAGAGGGAGGGATGCTATGATGACAAAGATGAAAGAAAACGGCAGTACACCTACTGCACCATAACGTAAGGAGGATATTATGAAAAGACAGATTCTATGCGTCTTTCTGGCAGTAGCCCTGGCAGTTAGCCTTTTGGCAGGATGCGCAAAAAAACAGGATGGAACAAAAACAGGAGGAAATCAGGCCGCAACGGCTATGGGCCGTTATTTAGAGGAAGAGGTTTCCCTTCCTCAGGGGCTAGTCACCCTGATGGCGATGGGAAACCTGGCAGATGGCCGCCTGAGAATTTTCGGCGGAACGGATACCGCAGATGTGGTGTATGATTCTAAAGACGGGGGGAAAACCTGGGAAGAAATTTGCCAGGTGGCCTTGCAGGAACAAGACTATGTGTCTTCTGTCAGCCTTTCTCCCACGGGAGAAATTGGAATTGTTTCCATGAGAGGAACAGAAAATGGAGGAGTGGAGTATTTTCCCTACCTGGTAGATGAACAGGGGCAGTTACATCAGATTCCGGTGAGCCTGCCCGGAAGCGAAAATGGGGGTGCCGGGGAAGAAGAGCAATCCCAGGAAACTTCAAAAGGCGATCAGGCGGTGGGAGAAGCTGCTTCCAGTGCGCAGACATCCGGCGGGGACGGGATTCTGGAGCAAAATTGGCTGTCAAATCTGAGATTTGCCCAGGATGGAACCTTTTATGCCATGGATATGCAGCAAAATATCTATCGGATTCAGAAAGAGACAGGAGAGATTGAAAAGACCTATTCTTTTGGAAACTGGGTGAATGATTTTCTGGTGCTCAAGGATCGCATGATGGTCATCACCAATGGGCAGGTGGAATATTATGACCTGGAGTCTGGAGAAAGCCTGGGGCAGGATCAGAATATGACAGAACAGTTGGGAACAAGCCTGGATGGATACACCGTCAGCGGAATTTCTCCCGTACTGTTTATGCAGGACGGGGAGGACGCTCTGTATTTTTGCGATGATGGAGGGCTGTATCGCCATGTGATGGATGGAAGCATCTCTGAGCAGATTATAGACGGCGCCCTGAACTCTCTGGCAAATCCCAGTATTGGCCTCATTGGTATGGGAATCTTGGAGGATGGCAGTTTTGCGTTAGGTGTGCTGGAAGGAGAAGACTATAAGATCTTACACTATGTGTACTCTGAGGATACCCCTTCCAGGCCCAGCACAGAAGTAAAAGTCTACAGCTTAAGAGATCACACGGAAATCCGACAGGCAATTTCCATGTATCAGAAGGAAAATCCGGATGTATTTGTATCTCTGGAGATCGGTGTTTCCGGGGAGGATGGGGTGACGGTTTCTGATGCGCTGCGTACGTTAAATACCAACATTGCCGCAGGGAAGGGACCCGACATTCTGATTCTGGATGGAATGCCTGTGGATTCCTACATAGAAAAGGGACTGCTGGCGGATCTGTCCGGAGTGACGCAGAAAATAGGAGAGCAGGATGGTCTTTATGAAAATATTGTGAATACCTATCAAACTCAGGATGGTCTTTTTGCCGTACCCAGCAGATTCTCCATTCCGGTAATCCAGGCAGATCAAAAGACGCTGGATGGGATTCATAATCTCAAGACTTTGGCAGATAAGGCACAAACGCTGAGAGAGGATCATCCACAGGTGCCCTTTATCCTGGAAAGCACAGATATGGAGGAGCTGGTCAATACCCTTTACTATCTGGACTCTGCCTCCTGGCAAACAAAGGATGGGGTTTTTGATCAAGAAAAAATGGCGCAGTTTTATACATCTCTCAAACAAATTTACGATTTGGATGAGCACGGAGAAGGAGAAAACGCGGCAGGTTATTACACCTTTACCGCAGGAGGTAGCCAGGAAGGCACGGCCACCATGAGAGATCTGGGACTGGGAGCAATTGAATATTTTTATGGCTCTATTCTGGTGAATGTGGGAGCCCTATCAGATATGAACAGCTTTTCCACCGTGACCTCAGTTAACAAATCCAAGGAGGGAAGCGGCTGGGCCTTTACCGATGAGGAGAATAAAACCTTTATCCCCTCTCAGACTCTGGGCATTTTAAGCAACAGCCAAAATGTCCAGGCTGCGGAAGACTTTGTGACCTACTTGCTCTCCGGAGAGGCCCAGACTGTGAACCAGGGAGGCGGTTTCCCGGTAAACAAGGAAGGGCTTGCCAAGAGTCTGGAGGACAAGGCAGGTGTGGAAAACACGGAAATGGCGGTAGCCGACGAGGAGGGGTCTATGGCTACATTAGCATTAAGTTGGCCTGAGGATGCCGATATTCAGGTGCTAAAAGACAGCTTTGAGACATTAAACGTGCCGGTGGAGGCCGACGAGGTGGTGATTGAGGCAGTGACCGAGCAGGGAGTGGCCTGCCTGGAGGGCTCCGTAACGCCTCAGGAAGCCGCTGCGAATGCGCTGAAAAAGATCCAGCTATACCTTTCGGAGTAGGCCTATGAGAAGAAAAAAGGCAAAAAGGCAGTGGGCAGGACTCTTTTTTGTCCTGCCGAGCCTGCTTGGCGTTATCATCTTTCTATGGATTCCCTTCCTGGATACCATACGGAGAGCTTTTGTGGGCTCGGTGAGCGGAGCGTGGGCGGGCCTGAAAAATTTTCAAATGGTCTTGGAAAACGAGGCCTTTGGGTTGGCAGTACGCAATACGGTACGGTTTACGGCTATCTGCATTCCTCTGCTGATCGTTTTATCCCTTTTGGCGGCGCTGGTATTACAGCAATGGGGAAGGTTAGGCAAATGGATCAAAAGTGCGTTTCTGGTTCCTATGGCGATTCCGGCAGCTTCCGTGGTGTTGCTGTGGAGACTGACCTTTCACAGAAACGGTTTTATAAACGGTTTTCTGCACCTGTTTGGAATAACCGGCCCGGATTGGATGAATACGGACGCAGCTTTTTGGGTACTGGTTTTTAGTTATCTGTGGAAAAATTTGGGATATGATATTGTGCTGTGGCTGGCAGGGCTTTCCGGGATTTCCAGGAGCCTGTACGAGGCAGCCAGAGTAGATGGCGCAGGGAAACTGGCCTGTTTTCGATATATTACCCTTCCCAGTTTAAAACCCTCTCTGTATACCATCAGTGTGCTGTCTTTTTTAAATTCTTTTAAGGTGTTTCGGGAGGCTTATCTGGTGGCAGGGGATTACCCCCAGGAGAGTATGTATCTGTTGCAACATGTGTTTAATAACTGGTATCGGAATCTGGATCTGGATAAGATGGCAGCTGGGGCGGCCCTGACAGCAGTGTTTGTGTTTGGATTGATTTTGTTGTTGAAAAAAGCATGGGAAGGAGGCGATGAGCTTTGAGGGGTAAATGGCCGGGCATTTTTTTGCTGCTGCCTGCCCTGATTGCTTGCTATCCGGTACTGTTTCTGGTTTCCGGTTCCCTGATGGGAGGGCAGGAGATCAAGGAGTATTTGGCGGCAGCCGCAGAAGGGGGGAGAGGCTATGTGAGCTTTCGTCTTTTGCCCCTCTACCCCACTCTTCGTTCTTATGTGGAGCTTTTGTTGGACTCGCCGGGATTTTTTGTGATGTTTTGGAATTCAGTGAAGATGACAGGAGGGATTTTAGCGGGGCAGATGCTGGTGGGAATCCCGGCGGCCTGGGGATTTGCCAGGTATTCCTTCCCCTTTCGAAAAATCCTGTTTACTGTCTACATAATACTGATGATGATGCCTTTTCAGGTATTAATGCTTTCAAACTACCTGGTGTTAGATCAGCTGGGGTTGTTAAACAAGACTTTGGGCATTATTCTCCCGTCAGCCTTTTCCACCCTTCCGGTGTTTTTGATGTATCGGTTTTTCCGTCAGATACCGGAGGCTATTTTGGAATCTGCCAGGCTGGACGGGGCGGGCGAGCTGAGGATTTTCCTTGTAATTGGCCTGCCCCTGGGGTCTGCGGGCATCGTATCTGCAGGCGTGCTTTCTTTTTTGGAATGCTGGAACTTGATAGAGCAGCCTTTGGCTTTTTTAAAGGATAAATCCTTATGGCCGATGTCGCTTTTTTTGCCTGAAATCGGATTGGAGGATGCTGCCACGGCTTTTGCAACTTCTATGGTGGCGTTGCTCCCGGCATTTTTTGTGTTTATGGCTGGGCGCGATTATCTGGAGCAAGGAATCGCCCAGGTGGCAGTAAAGGAGTGAATGACGTGAAAAGACAGATGATGGGACTACTTGCAGGTTTCCTGGTGTTGATGCTTTTGTTTACCTTTCTATCCAGAGCAGCAGATAGCATGACTATTCCCAGAGTGACGGCCAATGCGCCAGAAAGAAAAAAGATTACGCATTCCGTAAGCGGCGGCGGGAAGGTGGTACAGAACCGGGAAGAGGCCGTGCGCATACCCGAAGGGCAGTTGGTAAAATCCATTTCAGTGGAAGTGGGGAGTGCGGTAAAAGAGGGAGATCTCTTGTTTGAGGTTGATTTGGAAGATGTGAAAGAACAAATTCGGCGAATTAAGCAGGAACTGAAGATGTTAAGTCTTCAGCAAAGGGATGCGCAAAGTCAGAGGGAAGAACAGGAGAGAAAGCAGCAGATTGCCAGAGCGCGGGCCGAAGAGGATTATCAGGTTGCTACGCAGCAGGCAGATGAGGCAGCATCCCGGGCCTTACAGGAATTAACCAGGGCGAAAGAAGAGCTGGAAAAAGCCAGGGAAACTCAAAAAGAGGCGAAGAAGGAGCAACATGGGAAAGAACAGAAGCAGAAAAAGGGAAAGAAAAAGTCTGAGAATGTCCAGTCTTCGGACACAGAGCCGATATCTTTGGAACAGCTGGAGGAAGCAGTCAGAGAGTGCGAGGCAGCCTATGAGGAGGCCCTCTCAAGTGGAGAGGAGGCCGTGCGGACAGCCAAAAGGGGTCTGGAGGATGCCGGGGAAGCGCTTGCAAATGACAGTACCGCCCGGATTGCAGGCATAGAGAAAAAGCAAAAGAGGCAGGAGTTACCCAAATTAGAAAAACTGGTGAAACAGAAGGGGAGGATAACCGCCCCGGTAAGCGGAGTGATCACCCAGACCAACATTTCCGTGGGGGAGAGAACCGCAGACGGAGCGGCAATGCTGCTGGCAGATGCATCGGCCGGGTGTAAATTGGTGGCCCAGATGCCGGCAGACCAGGAAGAATATCTTGCCAGAAACGCTCCTGTTACGGTTACTCCCTCGGGAAGCGAGCAGGAGATCCGGGATTTGAAGGTAGACTCCATAAAAGTCAACGAACAGGACGAGACGCTTTTGGATGTATCTATCCCTCTTCCAGAAGGGACGTTAGAGATCGGCTCTTCCGCTACGGCAGAGGTGGTTCGGGAGTCGGAGCCTTATTCTGTCTGTGTGCCTATAGAAGCATTATACCAGGGAGATCAAAATCAGTATTACGTGTTACTTGTGGAACAGGAGGACACCGTTTTGGGCGAAGTGCTGACGGCAAAGCGTATGGATGTCACGGTTCTGGACAAAAACAGTACGTATGCCGCGCTGTCAGAGGACAGTCTGGGGGGAGAAGCGCAGGTGATTGTCTCCAGTGACCGAGTCCTGGAGGATGGTTCCAGAATCCGATTGGAGGGATAAATGTCTGAATGGCGAAGGGAAAACGGCAGAGGGGAAATAAGTATGAGGTGTAAAGTAAAGGGGATACTATGTCTGGGATTGCTGGTTTGGACCTTATATGTTTCCTTCCAGGCGCAGATAAATCGCGGAAGTCTGGCAGGCGCGGGAGAGAAGCTGTGGTTAAAAGAGGAGGAGGGGGTTCTGGCCGGGGATGTCCGCAGAAGAAAGAGGGAGCTTCCAAAGGAGGCGGCTGCGTTAGAGTTTATTGCATGGAAAGAGCAGGAAAAAGCCTGGCTATGGAATCCGCAGACCGGAAAAAGTTCACAGGCAGAACTTTTGTATCTGTGCGGGAGCTCCAGGCTGCTTTACCCCGGTGCCCCTGTTTTGGACGGGGAAGATCGAAAAGGATGTCTCCTCGGAAAAAAGGCGGCATGGGAACTGTTTGGCTCCGAAATAGCCGGGGGTCTGACCCTGTACCTGAACGAGACCGCTTATCAGGTGCGGGGAGTCCTCAGCGAGGATTCCCGCCGGATTGTGGTGGAGGCAGGGGACGAGGTGATGCTGGATCAAATCACAGCGAGGATACCGGCAGGGCAGACCAGACAGATGGCAGAACAGACGCTTCAGGCAAGCTATGGGATTTCCGGTACCCCTTTGGAGTTTGACCTTTTATGTGTGTTGGCCGGTGCCGGAACCGCAATTTTGTGGGCTTGCCTTGGAATCGCAGCGCTTCTGTTCCTGAGACGATACGAAACACGCATAGGCATAAGGCGGGGATGGAAAAGATGGGTATTGACCAGCGGGTTGGTACTGTTATGGGGAGGCTTTGCAGTTTCACAGATGGCAGTTCCGGTGGAATATTTGCCCTCAAAATGGTCGGACTTTGACTTTTTTGCCACCCTGTGGCAGGAAAAAAAAGAGGCGCTGTGCTACCTTCTGAGGGCTGAAAAGCCCGGACCACAGGCAGGTTGGTGCGCTTTATTCATACGAACCATTCTCTTTCAGGCTGTTGGGAGCCTTGGCTGGCTGATGCTTGGCGTTTTGCCAGGAAAGGGGGGCACTATGCATTCCTCTAAAAATGTGTTATGATACAAAAGATGCGAAAGAATGATATAACATGGAGGGATGTATGAAAGGACTTCGATGTTTGGCTTTATTGGCTGTGATATGTTTGCTTTCCGGGTGCCAGGGGGGCCAAGAAGCGCCAAGTCTGGCAGATGAGGGGATGGCGGCTGTCCGGAAGGAGCACTATGAGGAGGCATTGTCAAATTTTTCCGCTTCTATTGGGACGGATGAGGATGTGCTGGTATCGTACCGCGGTATGGGAATGGCTTATATGGGCCTGGAGCAATATGAGAAGGCGGTGAATGCATTCGACGAAGCTTATCAGCTTACGAATGACCGTATGAAAGAGACCCGGCGGGATTTGTTATTTTACAAGGCAGCCGCCTTGTATCGGCAGCAGGATTATTCTGAAACCATAAACACCTGTAATAACATTCTAGACATTTCCCAGGAGGCAGATGCCTTTTATCTGAGGGGAGCCTGCTATCTGGAACTTGGGGAGCAGGAAAAGGCCAAAGCCAATTTTGATGCGGCAGTGGGGTTATCTCCGGAGGATTACGATCTTTATTTGAATATTTATGAATGCTACAAAGAGGAAAAGCTCTCCGCTGAGGGAGGAGCCTATCTTTCCGGGGCCATGGACATTGAACCGGAAACCCCCCAGGACTATTGCCAGAGAGCCAGAATCTACTATGCCCTGGAAGACTACGAATCAGCCAAAAAAGAACTGGACGCGCTGGTAGAGGAAAAGAATGGAGACGCACTTTTTCTGATGGGGCAGGTATATCTGGCTATGGAGGATTATACTCATTCCAAGAGTATGTACCAGGAATATATAGAGACAGCGGGGGAAACACCTCTGGCCTACAATGGGATTGTTTTAGCGAACCTGGCAGAGAATGACGCAGACAGCGCCCTGAAAAACATCGAAAAGGGACTGTCCCTGGAAGAAGAAGACGGAAAACAGGAGCTGTTGTTTAATGAGATTGTGGCCTATGAGCACAAACAGGATTATGAGACAGCCAAGGAGAAAGCAGAGGCTTACGTGGAGGCATATCCGTCCAGTGAAGACGGAAAGAAGGAGTATGAATTTTTAAAGACCAGATAGGCATGGCCTGTTTGGAGAGTCAGGATAGGAGCGCTTATGGCAGAGTTGATAAAAATGGAGACCCTGGTGGAGAAGGTGATCCTGGTGGGGGTCTGTTGTGGTGAAGAGTCTTTGGACGAGTTGGAGGAACTGGCGGGCACGGCAGGGGCCGTGACGGTGGGAAGACTGGTGCAGAGCCGGGAACAGGCCCATCCGGGGACGTATATCGGAAAGGGGAAGATAGAAGAGTTAAAGGATCGGATTTTTGAACTGGATGCTACGGGAATTATCTGTGACGACGAGCTTTCTCCCGCCCAGTTTCGGAATCTGGAGCAGGAGCTGGAAGTTAAGGTGATGGATCGGACGTTGCTGATTCTTGATATTTTTGCCTCAAGAGCCTTCACCAGTGAAGGTAAGATCCAGGTGGAGCTTGCGCAGTTAAAGTACAGACTGGCCAGGCTGGTGGGCCTTAGAAGTTCCCTGTCCAGGCTGGGCGGCGGTATCGGAACCAGAGGCCCCGGTGAGAAAAAATTGGAGATGGACCGACGTCTGGTAAAGGATCGGATCGCTCAGCTAAACAGAGAGCTTGCCCAAGTCAAACGGCATCGTCAGGTGGCCAGGGCCAGAAGGGGAAAGAATCAGGCCCCTGTGGCAGCTATTGTGGGATATACTAATGCGGGAAAATCGACTCTTCTTAATACGCTCACCGGAGCTGGCGTATTACAGGAAGATAAGCTGTTTGCCACTCTGGATCCCACTACCAGACAGTTGTCTCTGCCCGGAGGGCAGAAAGCTCTTTTAACGGACACGGTGGGATTTATCCGGAAGCTGCCGCACCATCTGATTGAGGCTTTTCGAAGCACGCTGGAGGAGGCACGGTACGCAGACATCATTCTCCATGTGGCAGACGCCAGCAATCCGGACATGGAACAGCAAATGCATGTGGTCTACGAGACGCTGCAAAATCTCGGAGTATCCGGTAAAACCGTGATAACCCTGTTTAACAAAGCGGATTTGCTAAAGGAGAGGCCCAGATTGCAGGATTACCGGGCAGATCATATGCTGTTTATCTCCGCCAAGACGGGACAGGGCCTGTCTGAGCTGCTGGAGCTTTTAGAGCAACTGTTAAGGGAACGGCAGGTGCTGATTGAGAGAATCTATCCCTATAGCAAGGCAGGGGTCATCCAGATGATCCGAAAACATGGCCAGCTTTTGAAGGAGGAGTATCTTTCCGAAGGGATTTATGTAAAGGCCTATGTGCCCATGGAATTGTACGGAAGCGTGGACGAGGGAAAATCCGCAGAGGATTTCTAGGAATACATCCCGGTATTGCGGAAGAATAAGGAATTTTTATAAACACTATATATAGTAGAAGTGCTTTTTAAACTTCCTATATATAGTGTTTTTGTGTTGACTCCTGTTTCGAACTCTGTTACAATGATAACGCTTGATTTCGGATAGATAAAAACGAGAAGGCCGAGAAAAGCAGTTTCTATGAAAAGGCAGACTGGCTTGGGACAGGGTGCATCGGTGGAATGACGCGGATATTGAGAGGAGATTGCAGAATGTTTAGAGTTGTAAAACGGGATGGAGAGATTGCGGATTTTGATATTGCCAAAATCAGCAGCGCGATTGAGAAGGCCTTTAATGCCACACAGATGAATTATACAGAAGATATGACCAGCCTCTTGGGGCTTAGGGTTACTTCGGATTTTCAGCCTAAAATCAAAAATCAGCAGATTGATGTGGAAAGCATTCAGGATAGTGTGGAGCATGTGCTGGTGCAGGCAGGGTATGCGGAGGTGGCGAAGGCTTATATTCTGTACCGGAAGCAGAGGGAAAAGGTCAGGAATATGAAATCCACGTTCCTGAATTACCGGGATATTGTCAACAGCTATGTGAAGGTGGAAGACTGGAGAGTGAAGGAAAACTCCACAGTCACCTACTCTGTGGGAGGATTGATTTTAAGCAATTCCGGAGCGGTGACGGCCAACTACTGGCTTTCTGAGATCTACGATGAGGAAGTGGCCCAGGCTCACAGAAACGCAGACATCCATCTACATGATTTGTCTATGCTTACCGGATATTGTGCCGGATGGTCTCTAAAGCAGCTGATTCAGGAGGGACTTGGTGGTATTGAGGGAAAAATTACCTCCTCTCCGGCAAAGCATTTGTCTGTACTTTGTAATCAGATGGTGAATTTTTTGGGGATTATGCAAAACGAGTGGGCCGGAGCTCAGGCGTTTTCTTCTTTTGACACATACCTGGCACCCTTCGTAAAGGCAGACCGTTTATCTTATCGGGAAGTAAAAAAGTGTATTGAGTCCTTTATTTATGGGGTGAATACTCCCAGCAGATGGGGTACCCAGTCCCCCTTCTCCAACATTACCCTGGACTGGACCGTTCCGGATGACCTGTCTGAGCTTCCGGCTATCGTAGGTGGAAAAGAGATGGATTTTTGCTATAAGGACTGCAAAAAAGAGATGGATATGGTGAACCGGGCTTTCATTGAGACCATGATTGAGGGGGACGCCAACGGAAGAGGTTTCCAATACCCTATCCCTACTTATTCTATCACCAGGGATTTTGACTGGTCTGATACGGAAAATAACCGTCTGTTGTTTGAGATGACAGCCAAGTACGGAACTCCCTATTTTTCCAATTATATTAATAGCGATATGGAGCCCAGCGATGTGCGCAGTATGTGCTGCAGGCTGCGTTTGGATCTGCGGGAGCTGCGCAAGAAGACAGGGGGATTCTTTGGCTCCGGAGAGAGCACAGGCAGCATAGGCGTGGTGACCATCAATATGCCCAGAATCGCCTACCTTTCTAAAAACAAGGAGGAATTTTACAAGAGGCTGGATCATATGATGGACATTGCCGCGCGTTCCTTAAAGACGAAAAGAACCGTGGTCAGCAAGCTTTTGGAGGAAGGACTTTATCCTTACACGAAGCGTTATCTGGGCAGCTTTGACAATCACTTTTCCACCATCGGTCTGGTAGGGATGAACGAGGTAGGACTCAACGCCGTATGGCTGGGAGAGGACTTAACCCATGAGCGTACCCAGAAGTTTACCAGGGATGTGTTAAACCATATGAGGGAACGCCTGGTAGTCTATCAGGAAGAATACGGGGACTTGTATAATCTGGAGGCTACGCCTGCGGAATCCACATCGTACCGTTTGGCAAAGCATGACAGAGAGCGCTGGCCCAACATTAAGACAGCGGGGAAAGAGGGAGACATTCCTTACTATACCAACAGTTCCCATTTGCCCGTGGAATTTACTTCAGATATTTTTGATGCCCTGGATATTCAGGACGAGTTGCAGACTCTCTATACATCCGGAACCGTGTTCCATGCATTTCTGGGAGAGAAGCTTCCGGACTGGAAGGCGGCGGCATCCCTGGTGCGTAAAATTGCGGAAAATTACAGACTTCCTTATTATACGCTGTCTCCAACCTACTCCGTCTGCAAGGAGCACGGCTATATTTCCGGAGAGCATTTCACCTGCCCTCACTGTGGCAAACCGGCGGAGGTGTATAGCAGGATTACAGGTTACTACCGCCCGGTGCAAAACTGGAATGACGGAAAGACCCAGGAGTATAAGAACAGAAAGCTCTATGATCCGGAGCATTCCAGGCTGAAACGGGTGTCTGGAAGTATCGTTACCGTATCCGGAGATCAGGTGGATGTAAAGCCTGTGGAGGGTATCAAGTATCTTTTTACCACCAAGACATGCCCCAATTGCAAAATCGCCAGAGAGATGCTGAAGGGAGAAGAGTATCAGCTGGTGGATGCGGAAGAAAACCGGGAGCTGGTGGAAAAGTATGGAATCAGACAAGCCCCTACGCTGGTGATCGACCAGGGAACTTGTGCGGAAAAGTATGTGAACGCTTCCAATATCCGGCGCTATGTGGATCACAAACAAAAATAATAATCTTCCAGATGGAAAATATGAGATAAGGATAGCCCTTCCGAACAGAGTATGCTATAATAGGGGCGTCAGGACTCAATAAAGAGCAAAAACAGAATGAAAGGGAGGATGACACATGAAAAGAAAGTTACAACGAAAAAAATGGCTTGCCTTTGTACCTGTGGTTTTTGTACTGGCCATGTTGCTGGGGCTGAGTGCGCTGGCAGCGCCCCGGACCGTGACTGGCTTAAAGCAGACTGCAGATTCCGCATCTAGTGTACAGGTAAATTGGGATGCGGTGACAGGGGAGCGTATCCGCTACCAGGTGGCTTGGTCTGATGATCAGATCAACTGGGCAACCAAAGATACCTACAGCCCAAGCGCTTATATCAGCAACCTGAGCGCAGGAAAATCCTACTATGTAAAAGTGGCTGTTATGGAAAATGGGGCGCTGGGGGCGTACTCCAACGTTCTTGAGGTGGTAACAAGACCGGATATGATGAAGGCAGGCAGTGTGGAGCAGTCCGATGCCAAGACCAATGCCATTACCCTACAGTGGCCGGCGGTATCCGGAGCAACTGCATACCGGGTATACGATTATGTCAATGGTAGCGCGGGACAGGAGCGGGCAGTGGCAAATTCGAACGCAGTCACCATAGGGGGGCTGAATCCGGAAACAGAGTACACATATTTGATCGTTCCGGAAAGAACTGCTGCAGGTTACACAGCTGCTTATACGTACGGCGTGGTTGCCAGAGGGACCACTCTGTCTGCAGGGGTTACCGGCATTGACGTATCCTCCGGAAGCTATCGCAGCAAAACCGTGAGTATGCGCTGGGCAGGAAAAGACCACGTAGACGGTTATGAGATTCAGCTTTACAATGCCAAGGGAAAGAAAAAAGTGGGAAAGAAGATACAGGCCAACGCCTACTCCAGCTATGCACAGCTTAAAGGCGTAAAGCCGAATGCTTTTTACCAGGTGAAGATCCGCTCTTACGTGATGACCAGCACAGGCAAAAAGTACAGCGCCTGGACCACCGCTTACACCAACACTCAGCCGAAGGTGAACCTTAAGAAGTCGGGAAGGAGCGTCTCTTTAAGCTGGAAGAAGGTGGAGGGAGCCACAAACTATACGATCTATGGAAGAAAGGGAAGATCCAGCGACCGGGATACCTTTAAGAAAATCGGCCAGACAAAGAAAACGAAATTTAATGTAAAGAAAATCAAAAAGCAGAAGATTCAAAAGAAGGGAACCTATTCCTTCTTTGTAGTAGCCAATAAGAAGGTGAAAGGAAAAACGTATCAGAGCGCAGTGGGCTATTCCTTTACAATTACCATGCGCTAAGCAGAAAAGAAAAGGTCAAAAGGGCCTCCGCATCGGGATAGATGCGGAGGCCCTTTTTAATAACAAAATTAGGAAAGCTTTACCACGTTGGCTGCCTGCATACCGCGAGCGCCTTCGGTCAGGTCATAAGAAACAGCCTCGCCCTCTTCCAGAGACTTGAAGCCTTCTCCCTGAATGGCGGAGAAATGTACAAATACGTCTGCTCCGTCTTCTCCTGTGATAAATCCATAACCTTTTTCTGCATTAAACCATTTTACTGTACCCTTGTTCATATTCGTGCCTCCATAAGAAATTTAATTTGTAGACTGAAAATAAAAAATCCACTAGTTATTACAGATTATATAGGTGTCAAATATAATCTCTAATAACTAGTGAATTACTTTACATCCAATTAATCTTTACTACGCCTCTGATTATAGTCGATTCCCTGAAAAAAGTCAAGGGATACCGGAAATTCTTGTTAGAGAATATTGCAAAAGACATATTTTTCGATAGTATAAAAACGGAGAAACGTCATAGAGGGAAAACGGAAAGTTTCGGGGAACGGTTGCGGTTGCCGGGAAAACGTGATATGATGAAACACAATGTTCATAAAACAGAAGATGACGGCATAAGCAGATAAAAAGGGAATGTAAGGAAAGCGAGGTTGAAGATGGACGTATTTGAAATATTAAAGGCCGTATTGTTTGGTATCGTGGAGGGAATCACCGAGTGGCTACCGATCAGCAGCACAGGACATATGATTCTGCTGGATGAGCTGATATCCCTAGATGTGTCCAGAGAATTTTGGTCTATGTTTCTGGTGGTCATTCAGTTGGGTGCAATCCTGGCGGTGGTAGTTTTATTTTGGAACCGACTATGGCCTTTTTCCTCCAGGGAAAAGTATTGGGTTAAAAAAGATACCTTTGTGATGTGGTTTAAGATTCTGGTGGCTTGTATTCCCGCTGCGGTGGTGGGACTGTTGTTGGAGGAGCAGATTGACGCGTTGTTTTATAACTACCAGACGGTAGCAGTCATGCTGATTCTGTTTGGTATCCTGTTTCTGGTGATTGAGAACCGAAACAGGGGCAGACAGCCTAAGATCTGTTCGGTTTCTCAGATCACCTATCGGACGGCGTTTTATATTGGGCTGTTTCAGCTGATTGCCGCAGTATTTCCCGGCACCTCTAGGTCCGGAGCCACGATTTTGGGAGGCATCCTGATTGGAATGTCCAGGACCTTGGCGGCGGAGTTTACCTTTTTCCTGGCAGTGCCTGTAATGGCCGGGGCCGGACTCTTAAAGCTTTTGAAGTTTGGCTTTGCGTTTACCCCTCAGGAAGCTGTGATTCTTCTGGCAGGGTTGGTGACCGCTTTCCTGGTTTCCGTGGCTGTGATTAAGTTCCTGCTGGGCTACATCCGAAAGCATGACTTTAAGGTGTTTGGCTGGTATCGGATTGTGCTTGGCATGGTGGTGCTTGCTTTTTTCATATTTATAAGATAGGATGATACCGGAGGCGGGAGAACTCTGCCCCGGTATGGACAACATAAATGTCAAAAGACCTCCGGGACTTTTGACATTTTTACTTAAAGGAGGGAGTAGGAATGCAGTTGGTGCTTCCAAAACAAGTAAAAAAAATTATAGAGGTACTGGAGGGGCATGGCTATGAGGCATTTGCCGTTGGGGGATGCGTGCGGGATTCTTTACTTGGCAGGACGCCGGACGATTGGGATATCACCACGTCTGCCAAACCTCAAGTGGTGAAAGAGCTGTTTCCCAGAACCGTGGATACGGGATTGCAGCATGGAACGGTGACAGTGTTGATGGACCGGGTTGGATATGAGGTGACCACCTATCGACTAGATGGAGAGTATGAGGATGGAAGGCATCCCAGGGAAGTCACCTTTACGGATAATCTGATTGAGGATTTAAAAAGACGGGATTTTACCATTAATGCCATGGCCTACAGCGCATCCGCCGGCCTTGTGGATGCCTTTGACGGAGCCGGGGACTTAAAGCAGGGGGTGATACGGTGTGTAGGGGATGCTTCCTGCAGATTTGAAGAGGATGCGCTGCGAATTTTAAGAGCAGTTCGCTTTAGCGCCCAGCTTGGATTTGTTATTGAGCAGGAAACCAGGAAAGCTATCCGCAATCTGGCAGGGAATTTAAAACGCATCAGTGCGGAGAGGATACAGACGGAGTTGGTAAAGCTGTTGAATTCCCCCCACCCAGACTATCTGAGACAAGCCTGGGAACTTGGAATTACTTCTGTCATTCTTCCGGAGTTTGACGCAGCCATGGAGACGCCCCAGAACAATCCTCATCACCGGTATTCCGTGGGGGAACACACTTTGGCAGCCCTGGGGGAGGTTCCGGAGGAGAAAGCTCTGAGACTGACCATGCTGTTTCATGATCTGGGAAAACCATTGGTGCGTACCACAGACCGGGATGGGATCGATCATTTTTACGGACATGCCAGGGTAGGGGCGGAGCTTGCAAAGCAGATTCTAAAACGACTAAAGTTTGATAATGCCACTATAAAAAAGACGGTAAAGCTGGTGGAGTATCATGGGATCCGGCCAAAGCCCCGGGAGGAGAGCGTAAGAAAGCTGGCGAGTAAGCTGGGACGAGAGCTGTATCCACAGCTTTTGCAGGTTCAGAGGGCAGATGCCTGTGCAAAAGCGCCGGATACCAAAAGGGAGCAGCTTGAGCGTCTGGCTCAGATTTGTAGGATCTATCAGGGGATTTTAGAGAGAAAGGAGTGTCTAACCTTAAAGGAGCTGGCTGTCTGCGGGGCAGACCTGATCGGGGATGGGATGAAGCCAGGGCCTGAAATCGGACAGGTGCTGGCTCAGCTTTTGGAGCATGTGCTGGAGGTTCCTGAGCACAATACCAGGGAGTATCTGCTGGAATACAGCAAAGCCCTTCGATGACCACATAATTTTTTTCGCACCGGCATATGTATAGAGGGAGTAAAAAAGTGGGGGTATCGGTGTGAATGAGAGGGGTTTGAGAGTGTTGGAGCAGTATGACTTTAAGGTCTTAAGCACCAGAAGGGGCAGAGGTTCCTTTATCTGTGAGACGGACCAGGGGTTGAAGCTTCTGACGGAGGCCACGGGCCAGGGTGGAAAATTGCAATTCCAAAATCAGCTGTTGCACCATCTGAGAGACGAGGGGTATCCGAGAGTAGACTGCATTGTAGAAAATGCGGAAGGAAACCTGATTTCTTTGGACAAAGATGAAACAGCTTATATGGTAAAGGACTGGTTTGAGGGAAGAGAGTGCGATACAAAAAGTGAAGAGGATATCCGGGAGGCCGCTGGGAATCTGGCCAGATTGCACAAACGGATGTATTTGCCCAGGGAAGAGAAGACTTACCTGGGAATGCCCATCGCAGAGGAGCTGTTTCGCAGGATTCGGGAGCTAAAGAAGGTGCACAGCTTTATTTTGGGCAGGCAGGCTAAGAGCCCCTTTGAGCGCGGATATCTGGATCATTATTCGGTCTTTTTGGAACAGGCCCTGGAAAGTGTGGGTATGCTACAGGAGGCTTCTATGGACGAATTGCGTCAGAAAAGCCTGAGAAAAGGCAGCTTATGCCATGGAGAGTATAATCAGCACCATATTTTGATGAGTCGGGCGGGCACAGCCACTACAGATTTTTCTAAATGCCGGTATGATGTGCAGATGGCGGATCTGTATCAATTTTTGCGAAAGATTTTAGAAAAGCAGAATTGGTCCATGCGTATTGGAGCGGCTATCCTGGAGGAATATGATAAGGAGAAGCAGATTGGGAAAGAGGAACGAGAATATCTGCGTATCCGGTTGGCCTTTCCTGAGAAATTCTGGAAGCTGGCAAACTACTATTATAATCATAATAAGGCGTGGATTCCAGGAAAACACATGGAGAAACTGGAGCTTTTGACCAGGCAGTTAGACAGACGAAACAGTTTTTTAAGAATGCTGGAATAGAACTTTTCATTTACGGGAAAGTATATTATAATAAAGCACATAAAGAAAAATTAGGGAGGCAATGCAATGGACTATAAGCAAATGTATGAGCAGTGGCTTTCAAACCCATATTTTGATGAAGCGACAAAGGAAGAGCTAAGAGGAATTGCGGATGATGAGCAGGAGATCAAAGAGCGGTTTTATGCGGATCTGGAGTTTGGAACCGCAGGTCTTCGCGGAGTGATTGGAGCGGGTATCAATCGCATGAATGTATATACGGTACGTAAGGCCACCCAGGGTCTGGCAAATTACATAGCCTCTGTGGGAGCCAAGGACCGGGGCGTAGCCATCGCCTACGATTCCAGAAGGATGTCGCCGGAGTTTGCAAAAGAGGCAGCCCTGTGCCTGGCGGCCAACGGTATCAAGGCTTATATTTTTGAATCCTTAAGACCTACTCCGGAACTGTCCTATGCAGTGCGTACGTTACACTGCATTGCTGGAATCAATATCACGGCCAGCCATAATCCGCCGGAATACAATGGCTATAAGGTATACTGGGAGGATGGGGCCCAGATCACCCCACCCCACGATACGGGTATTATGGCAGAGGTGAAAAAGGTAACGGATTACAGCACGGTAAAAACCATGGATCAGGAGGCAGCGCAAGCGGCAGGCCTCTATGAAGTGATCGGACAGGCCATCGACGACTCTTATATTGAGGCCTTGAAAAGTCAAGTGATTCACTGGGATGCCATTCAACAAGTCCAAAAGGATCTGAAGATTGTTTATACACCTCTTCACGGAACCGGAAACATTCCGGCCAGAAGAGTCTTGAAGGAAATCGGCTTCGAAAATGTCTATGTGGTGCCCGAACAGGAGTTGCCGGATGGGGAGTTTCCTACGGTTAGCTATCCAAATCCGGAGGCGGCGGAGGCTTTCAAGCTGGGGCTTGCGCTTGCAAAGAAAATCGACGCGGATCTGGTATTGGCCACCGACCCGGACGCAGACCGCTTAGGTGTCTATGTAAAAGATACCGGCAGCGGGGAATATATCTCCCTGACTGGAAACATGTCCGGTTGTCTTCTGGCGGACTATGAGATTGGTCAGAGATTGGCTGTAAACGGAAGTCTTCCGGAAGACGGCGTTTTAATCAGCACCATTGTCTCCACCAATATGGCGGCGGCCATCGCCAAGGCATATGGAGTCAGGTTTATCGAGGTACTCACCGGCTTTAAGTTTATCGGTCAACAGATTCTGGGCTTTGAAAAGAGTAAAAAAGGCACCTATCTGTTCGGGTTTGAAGAAAGCTATGGCTGCCTGATCGGAACCCACGCCAGGGATAAGGATGCCATTGTGGCAACTATGGCTTTGTGTGAGGCAGCGGCGTTCTATAAGACAAAGAATATGACCTTGTGGGATGCCATGATTGCGATGTATGAAAAGTATGGCTTCTACAAGGATGATATTAAGTCTATTACGCTGAAAGGAATCGAGGGTCTGAAAAAGATTCAGGAAATTTTGGACACGCTTCGAAAGGAGACGCCTGCCAGAATCGGAGATTATCAGGTTGTGGCAGCCAGAGACTACAAGGAGGGGACGATCCGCAACATAAAGACCGGAGAGGTGACACCCACGGGACTTCCCGCCTCTAATGTGCTCTACTATGATTTGACAGAAGATGCGTGGCTGTGTGTAAGGCCTTCCGGTACAGAGCCGAAGGTAAAGTTCTACTATGGTGTGAAGGGTACCTCTCTGGAAGACGCCAATGAGAAGTCTGAAAAGTTGGGAGCTAAGGTATTACAGATGATTGAAGAAATGCTTTAAAAAGCGGCGAAACCGCTGTTTTTCAGGCCATTCTTGAAATTCTGGGGAAGATTAGATGAAAGTGCATGAAATTCCTTGACAAATAGGACGGAAGAGATTATAAATAAACGTAGGAACTTGCCGGGAAATCAGTAGACGGGTGCAGTTCTGAAACCATAAAGGTGACGATTCAGGAGTGCAAAAATTTCATTAACCAGATGTGTTGAATGTGCTTTTTGCAGAGGACGTTGAAAAGACTGAATGGTTACGGACGAGAATTTTGTTTTAGACAAAATAGAACAAGAAGAGAAATTTACAGGAGGAATATTCCATGAACAAAACAGAATTAGTTGCTGCAATTGCAAGCAAGACAGAGTTATCAAAGAAGGACGCTGAGAAAGCATTAAAAGCATTTACGGATATCGTTGCTGAAGAGTTAAAAAAAGGTGAAAAAATCCAGTTAGTTGGCTTTGGTACCTTTGAAGTTTCTGAAAGAGCAGCCAGAGAAGGAAGAAATCCTCAGAGCGGCGAGCCGATGACCATCGCTGCTTCCAAAGCACCCAAGTTTAAAGCAGGCAAGGCGCTGAAGGATCTGATTAATCAGTAAGAATGACGGTAAGAAGAGAGGGGACTGGCAGGTCCCCTCTTATATATTTATATTGCATTGCCCAAGGAAAGTGGCAGAGGAGAGGAAGGGATATGAGGTTAGACAAATATTTAAAGGTCTCCAGGCTGATCAAACGACGCACCGTGGCCAATGAAGCCTGTGATGCGGGCAGAGTGCTGATCAACGGACGGGCGGCTAAGGCTTCCGCTTCCGTAAAGGAAGGAGATATATTGGAAATTCAATTTGGCACCAAGGCCGTGAAGGTGGAGGTGTTGGATGTCCAGGAAACGGTAAAGAAGGATGAGGCCAGGGAGCTTTACCGGTATTTGTAATAAATAGAGCCCTTTTCTAATATATTTAAAAAAGACCAGATTGGCGGAGGGCTCATGGAAGAAAAACAGACGGCGGGAGCACATAAGGTAACCATTAGCGGCAGACACAGCGGAACCATTAGTGGGGTATCGGATGTGCTCTCTTTTGATGTGAGTGAGATTTTGCTGGAGACAGAGCAGGGAATGCTGATGGTAAAAGGGTCTGAACTGCATGTGAAACGTCTGACCCTGGAAAAGGGAGAGGTGGATATTGAGGGAAAGATTGACAGTCTTACTTATTCTAATGGAGGCGGTAAGAAGGAGAACGGAGAGTCTCTTTTCGGGCGCCTGTTTCGGTAGGACATGAGTGAGATGATACGGGGAGAAGCCCTTTTTTTCCTCATTTCAGTCTCTACTGGCGTGCTTTTACTTTTCGGTTTTGATCTGCTAAGGGCTGTGAGAGCGGTATTTGGACGCCATAAGGTTTTGCTTGGGGGGCTGGATTTTTTCTATTGGTGCTTTGCGGGGGCCTGTGCCTTTGGTGTTATTTTTCAGGAAAACAGCGGCACTTTGAGAGGTTTTTCGGTGATCGGTATGTTTTTGGGTATGGCGGTCTATCACCTAAGCATCAGCAGATGGATTTTTCGGATCTATACCGTCATGCTTCGGGGCATTTCGACGGCAATCCTGTGGATTCTTCATATTCTTTGCGCACCATGGCGATTTTTTGGGAAAAAAGTTGGAAAAACAGCGCAAAAAACATTGAAAAATAAGGTAAAAGAGATTAGAATGTATTTTAATAAACAGTAGAATCGAAAGATAACGAAACCCCAAAATCGGTATTTCAGGAAGGGCAAAACATGAGGAAAAGAAGAAGAGGCAGGACTGGAGGCAATTTTAAGGGCATGGTGGCAATCTCTGCCGTGGTGGCAGTGCTGCTGATTAGCTTAAGTGTCCAGAGCAGTACCCTGAAGCAGAAAAACGCTGGCTATGCAAAACAGCAATCCCAGCTGGAAAAGCAGATCGATACAGAGAAGAAAAAAACCAAAGAGATTCAGGAGCTGGAAGATTATATGCAGACGGATGAGTATGTGGCTGAGGTGGCCAGGGACAAGCTGGGACTGGTCTACGGAGATGAGATTTTATTTAAACCAGAAGAGTGACAAAAACAGACTGTGGTATCGAAGAGACGATACGGCAGTCTGTTTTTGTCTATAAGTTTTTGGGGATTCCCCTCCGAATACGACAAATCTCGCAGCCTGCTGCCGCTATAATATCCTATTAGCAGCAGAATAGACGGGAGGTAGGATAGAAGATGGGGGAGTTCGTAATTGCGGTATTGATTGTCAGCCTGTTATGGGTGATGTGGGATGCTATAAAGTTGGCCCTAAAGGAAAGGGGGCGGGACGAGACGGCCGCTGCACTGGCGGTGGAGCCGGGACGGGAACGGCTGGAGAATTTTGCGGGCTCCTTTTTCAATCTGGCCGACACTTTTGCCCACCTGCCCAGCAAAAAAGAGCGGCTCAGCGAGGAGGATATCCAAGGGGTATTCCAGGAAGTGAGGGAGCGGGTGTGCGCAGGGTGCGAAAACAGGCAGGTATGCTGGGAGGAGGCCTACGAGAGTACCTGCCGAAGGGCATATGGAATGCTAAGCGCAATTGAGGAGGAAGGGGATGAGATTAACCAGGGACGCAAAGCGGCATTTGCAGAGTTTTGTTCCCAGAGCGACCGGTTCCTGGAGGTGCTGGGAGAGGGTTTTCGCATGGCTAAGCTAAATCTTTTATGGAGCAACCGCATGATGGAAAACCGTAGAATTGTGGCGGAACAGCTCTATGGAACAGCCCAGATTTTTCAGAAAGCGGCCAGCGCCATCTATGATATTAAGCGTTTGGACGAGAGTTTATATCGGCAATTGGAAGTGCGCTTGGGGATGCATGGCATTTTATTAAAAGACGCCTGGGGACTTGGAGGAGAGAAAAGAGGAAGACAGGTCTTTTTAACCATGCGGGCCAGGAGAAAGGGAAGATGTGTGCCCACAAAGGAGGTGGGCGCTTTGATCTCGGAAATATATCGCCAGCGCATGGTGCCGGATCAGGAAAGCCGGGCCATTGTAAACAAAGAATTCAGCACTGTGCTGTTTGTGGAGGAGCCCCAGTACTATATGCTAAACGGAGTGGCCAGGATGACGAAGGAAGGAGAATTGGTGTCCGGGGATAATTTTACCCTGTTTCGGAGAGAAAACGGTCAGATGATTATGAGCCTTTCTGACGGTATGGGTTCCGGAGTGGGTGCCTCTCAGGAGAGTGAGACCGTGATTGAGCTGCTGGAACAGTTTCTAAATGCAGGATTTGGAAAGGAAACGGCAGTGAGGATGATCCACTCGGTCATGACTCTGCAAAACAGTGGGACCTTCTCTACGGTGGATTTATGTGCCACGGATCTGTATACAGGGGTGTGCGAGGTGTTAAAGATCGGGGCATCCACTACCTTCTTTAAACGCCAGGGCTGGGTGGAGTCCGTGGCCTCCACCAGCCTGCCTATGGGAATCCTGCAAAATATTGACTATGATGACACCACAAAGCAGCTGGAGAGCGGAGATTTTATCATCATGGTCTCTGATGGGATTCTGGATGCGCTGCCTTCCCGTCACGCGGAGGAGATCATCAAGGACTTTTTGCTGGAGCAAGAGACGGACAATGCCAGGGAACTGGCGGAAGGGTTACTCTCTGAAGTACTTCAGTACCGGCAGAGCAAGGCCTTTGACGATATGACCGTGCTGGTGGGAGGCCTTTGGCATCGATAAGAAGCTTGCAATTTTTTCTGGAATTCTTTATAGTAAAGGAGAATACAAGATTGCAGGAGCTTCTATGAAAAAAGCATTGGAATGGTTGGAAAGATACCAAATGATTGAAAAAGAAGAGAAGATTACAGTAGGCGTATCGGGGGGAGCAGACTCTATATGCCTGCTTTTTGTACTTAAAAAGTACCAGAAACAGCACCCTTTTTCTATGGAAGTGGTTCATGTGGAACACGGGCTTAGAGGGGAAGAAAGTTTGGAGGATGCGGCGTTTGTTCAGAAGATCTGTGAAACGCTTGGAGTTCCTTTTCATCTGGAGCGGGTGGACGTAAAGGAACTGGGGCGAAGTGAGGGACTGTCCCCGGAGGAAGCGGGGCGTATGGCGCGCTATCGTGCCTTTGAGAAATGGCGCAAACATATTGGGGCGACCAAGACTGCGGTGGCCCACAACGCCGATGACCAGGCGGAGACCATACTTTGGAATTTGATTCGGGGGACAGGTCTTAAAGGCCTTACGGGGATACAGCCGGTAAACGGGCCTATCATCCGTCCTTTGCTGGGCTGTACCAGACAGGAAATTGAAGCGTGGCTCTCTGACAGGCGCATTTCCTACCGTACGGATGCCACCAATCTGGAGGAGGTCTATACCCGCAACAAGTTAAGGCGCAAGGTGATTCCCTATCTGGAGAGGGAGTTAAACCCAAGAGCATCCCGACACATTGCCATGGCAGGGGAGCGCATAGGACGGGCCGATGCGTATCTGAGGAGGCAGGCCCTGCAGAGAGCGGCCAGGATTGGGAAGAAGAGGGAAGGGGAAGCTCGCCTAAACAGAGAATTGCTCCTTTCTGAAGAACCGATTCTACAGGAGTATCTGGTTCGCTGGGCTGTGGAGCAGGTGGAAGGAGGTCTGAAAGATATAAACGCGGGACATGTGGAGGATCTTCTTAAGCTGGCGGCAGGACAAAGCGGCTCCTGCATCCATCTGCCAGGAAACCGAAGAGGGATATGCAGCGGTCCATGGCTGATTGTGACCAGCAATAGCGGGGAGCGCAGGCAGCCCCCGGAACCGGTTCCCCTGCCCATACCCGGTAAGGTCCAATGGGGAGACTTCCTGGTAGAGACCCATGTGGAGGAGTATTGGGGGCAAAGAATTCCAAGAAATGAGTATACGAAATGGTTTGATTATGATACAATTAAAAATACGGTTTATCTGCGAAGCCGCCAGAGGGGAGACTACCTGATTGGAGACGCCCTTGGCAGCCGCAGGAAGCTGAAAAAGTATTTCATTGACGAAAAGATTCCAAGGGAAGAGAGAGATTGGATTTTGCTGGTGACGGAAGAATCCCACGTGCTGTGGTGCGTAGGGCACCGGATCAGTGAAGCGTACAAGATTACAGAAGATACCAGGCGTATTCTGGTGGTACAGGTTCAGGAGGTTAAGGATGAGTGAGAAAATTCGTGTACTGCTGTCAGAAGAAGAGGTAAACAGAAGAATTGAGGAAGTGGGAAGACAAATCAGTGAGGATTATGCGGGCAAATCCATTCATATGATTTGTGTGTTAAAGGGCGGTGTGTTTTTTACCTGTGAGTTGGCCAAGCGCATAACCGTGCCCGTATCCCTGGACTTTATGTCTGTAAGCAGTTACGGGGCGGACACAAAATCCAGCGGAGTGGTGAAAATTGTAAAGGATTTGGATGAACCGCTGGAGGGCAAAGAGGTGCTGATTGTGGAGGACATCATTGACTCAGGACGTACTCTGAGTTATCTGATTGAGATCTTAAAGAAGAGGCATCCAAAGAGCTTAAGACTCTGTACCCTTTTGGATAAGCCAGAGCGGCGGGTAAAAGAGGTAGCGGTGGATTATTCGCTGTTTCATATTCCGGATGAGTTTGTGGTGGGATATGGGCTGGATTATGCGCAGAAATACCGGAATCTTCCTTATATCGGAGTGGTAGAGATTTCGTAACAGAAAGGAGATAGTTGCATTGAACAAAACGTCAAGGGGCATCAGTTTCTACGTGTTGATTGTCGTGGCGGCTG
Organism: uncultured Lachnospiraceae bacterium; assembly: GCA_902476645.1. Lineage (GTDB taxonomy): Bacteria > Bacillota > Clostridia > Lachnospirales > Lachnospiraceae > CABSEG01. The sequence goes on from CABSEG010000014.1 coordinate 42,393, forward strand.
TGCTGATTTATATGATTCTAAGCAATGGGTTCCCGGGGAGAGAGAATTACACCTATCAGCAGTTTGAAGAGGCTGTAGAACAGGGCAGCGTAAGCCGGGTAGATATTCATCCCAACGCCCAGGTGCCCACCGGGCAAGTTTACGCGCAATTTCAGGACGGAACCACCAAGGTGTTTCACGTACTGAATGTGGAGGACGTGGAGGATGCGGCAGAGACAAACCATATTCCGGTCTATGTCTATGAAGTGGAAGGACAGAGCGTCTTTACCACAGTGGTGTTGCCCATGGTGATTATGGGCGTTGTGGTGCTCCTGTTGTTTGCTATGATGAACCGGCAAGCCTCCGGTGGTAACAGCAAGATGATGAATTTCGGTAAAAGCAGGGCTACTATGATTTTGCCGGATGCAAAAGAAGTGACATTTAAGGACGTGGCAGGGCTTCAGGAAGAAAAAGAGGATCTTCAGGAGATTGTAGACTTTTTGAAAGAACCGAAAAAATATCTGCAGGTGGGAGCCAGAATTCCCAAGGGCGTGCTTTTGGTGGGCCCTCCTGGAACGGGAAAGACTTTGCTGGCCAAAGCGGTGGCCGGGGAGGCGGGAGTGCCGTTTTTTAGTATCTCCGGTTCCGACTTCGTGGAAATGTTTGTAGGTGTGGGCGCTTCCAGGGTGCGGGATTTGTTTGCAGAGGGAAAGAAAAATGCTCCCTGTATTATTTTTATTGATGAGATCGACGCTGTGGCCAGGAGACGTGGCACAGGTATGGGCGGAGGACACGATGAAAGGGAACAGACGCTAAACCAGCTTTTGGTAGAAATGGATGGATTTGGGTTTAATGAGGGCATTATCGTGATGGCGGCCACCAACCGGGTGGATATCCTGGATCCTGCCATCTTAAGGCCGGGGCGTTTTGATCGAAAAGTTGGCGTGGGAAAGCCTGACGTTCAGGGACGGGAGGAGATTTTGCAGGTGCACATTAAGGGCAAACCTCTCGGGGATGATGTCAATCTGAAAGAGATTGCCAGAACCACAGCGGGATTTACAGGGGCTGACCTGGAAAATCTGATGAATGAGGCAGCTATCTATGCGGCCAAGGATGGGAGAAGTTACATTATACAGGCGGATATCCAGAAAGCCTTTGTTAAGGTGGGGATAGGCGCGGAAAAGAGAAGTAAGGTGATCTCAGACAAAGAAAAGCGCATTACCGCCTACCATGAGGCCGGGCATGCGATTCTCTTCCATGTGCTGCCAGATGTGGGGCCTGTTCATACCATATCCATTATACCTACGGGAATGGGGGCAGCCGGTTATACTATGCCTTTGCCAGAATCTGACGAGGTCTTTAACACCAAGGGCAAAATGCTTCAGAACATTATTGTGGGATTTGGAGGTCGTGTGGCAGAGGAAATAGTCATCGGGGATGTAACCACAGGAGCTTCCCAGGATATTAAGCAGTCTACCGAGATTGCCAGAGCCATGGTAATGAAATATGGCATGTCGGAAAAGGTGGGTATGATCAATTATGGCAGTGACGAGGATGAGGTATTTATTGGAAGGGATCTGGCGCATACCAGAGGATATGGGGAACAGACGGCATCCCTGATTGACAGTGAAGTAAAACGGATTATCGATGAATCTTATCAAAAGGCTAAGGAACTTTTGCAGGAGCATATCCAGGCGCTTCATACCTGCGCGCAGCTGTTGATAGAAAAAGAAAAGATTGGTCAGGAGGAATTTGAAGCTATTTTTGTGGAAGGTGCATAAAAATAAAGGTGTATTTTTGTGAAGTTTGTGCACACTTATTTGAGGTGTGATGCTATAATAATCACCGTAAAACCCCCCCAATACATTATATAGTTTTTGCTACACCCCATAAGAAGAAATACCTTCT
>CABSEG010000015.1 GCA_902476645.1 uncultured Lachnospiraceae bacterium
CGTCTGGCCTGTTGAGCATCCACCAAATCCATATCCAGCCCCCTGGCGTGTTTTAAGGATTCCTTAACCGCATTTTTGGTAATTTCGTTAAAAGTAATCCGGTGGATCCGATCTGCATCCAACTTCAGTGCAATAGAAAGGTGCCAGGAAATGGCCTCTCCCTCCCGGTCCGGGTCTGTTGCCAGAAAGACTTTGTCCGCCTTTTTAGCCGCCTTTCGCAGCGCAGCCAGGATCTCTCCCTTCCCTCGGATTGTGATATACTGGGTTCAAAATCATGTTCCACATCGATCCCCATCTGGCTTTTGGGCAAATCTCGTACGTGGCCGTTAGAAGCCGCCACTTCATAATTTGAGCCAAGAAATTTTTTGATTGTCTTTACTTTTGTCGGTGATTCCACAATCACTAAATACTTTGCCATGAAATAAATACCCCCATGCTCTCGCATTAGTTCGTTCTTCCGCCGTTATTCGTAGGATAACAGCCCCTGCACGCCCCGGAACACTGGAACATGACCGAAGCTAGCTTTTTGCATAGTAATTCTTCATCGGTTCCTGTATATAGCCTTTCAGTAACAGAGAAGTAAGAATGCTCATAACTTCCGGTGCTAAAAGATGTGTTCTCAAAATAAGCTCCTCCAGGCTGACAGGTTGTAAATCCAGACAACTATACACCAATTTTTCTTTCGTTTCAAGTGGAATCTGATTGTTTTTCGTATTTTTTATGCCGCCAACAGGGATTTCCAGCAGGCTTAAGAGATCTTCTACCGATAATATGATGCCTGCCCCCTGAGCAATGAGATGGTTGCAGCCACCGCTCAGCGGATCTCCCATTCTCCCTGGTACGGCCATCACATCCCTTCCCTGTTCCAGAGCACAATCCGCCGTAATCAGGGAACCGCTTTTCTCTCTGGCTTCAATTACCAGAACCACCTGGGAAAGTCCGCTGATCAACCGGTTTCGTACGGGAAAATGATGCGCAAGAGGTTCTGTACCGGGGGGATACTCAGACAGAATCCCTCCCTGTTCTTTAAGTCTTTGATAAAGCTCCCGGTTCCTTGCGGGATAACAGATGTCAACCCCGCATCCCAGAACGGCAAAACTGTCCCCGCCTGCCTCCAATGCCGCACTCTGGCTGTGACAATCGATTCCAAGAGCCATCCCACTGACCACCTGTATGCCGCAACCTGCCAAAGCATTTGCTATTTCCGCAGCGATCTTCCTGCCATAATAGCTGCACGCTCTGGCTCCTACCATAGCAACGGTTTTTCGCGTTTCCTGTGGAAGCCTTCCTTTATAAAATAATCCAAAGGGAGCGTCCGGGATATCCCGCAGACTTTTGGGAAATTCAGGATGCCTGGCGCTGATAAATTGTATTCCCTGAGTCTTCAGGCCATGCCAGAAATCATCTTCTCTTTTGGCACGCTTTAATCTCTGTCTTTGTTTAGGGAAGAGGAAGCTGCACTTATCCAGTTCTTCATCGGATGCTTCGTAGACATTCTGCGGTGTTTTAAAATGCTGAAGCAGCGCCCGGATGTGTGGACGATAAATTCCCTTCTGGCCACAAAGCCAACACCAATATACTTCCATATTCACCTCCAGAACTTCTGGTCCATAGTACGGTAGCAGAGTGCCTCTGACAAATGCTTGAAAGAAATGGCATCTGCCCCTTCCAGGTCCGCAATAGTCCTGGCCACTTTGATAACTCTGTGATAGGCTCTCACACTTAACTCCAGTTTTTGAAAGGATTCCTTCAAAAAGGCCTCCTCATGAATTCCCAGGGGGCAAAACCTGCGAAGCCCGGAAGCCGATAGCTGAGAGTTAAACGTAAATCCGGTTCCCTGATATCGCTTTGCCTGCTTCTTTTGGGCCCGTTTTACTCTTTCCCGAATATCCGAAGAGGTTTCCCCTTTTTCTTTCTGAGATAAATCTTCATACCGAACAGGCGATACCTCTACGCATATATCAATTCGGTCCAGAAGCGGACGACTGATTTTCCCAAGATACCGATGAATTTCCCCCGGCGTGCAAGTGCAACGGTTTCGATCCGGATAATTCCCGCATTTGCACGGGTTCATAGCAGCCACCAGCATAAACTCTGCCGGAAAAAGATAGGTTCCATGAGTCCTGGATATCCGGATCTGATGTTCTTCCATGGGCTGGCGCAAAATCTCCAGAGCAGATCTGGAGAATTCCGGAAGTTCATCCAAAAACAACACTCCTTTATGGGCAAGGCTAATCTCTCCGGGCTTCGGCATCCTTCCTCCCCCCGCCATGGCTTGAGGGGAGATCGTATGATGCGGCATCCGAAAGGGTCTTTGGGACATCAAAAAATGGCGTTCTCCCAACATTCCTGCCACGCTGTAGATAGCGGAAATCTCCAGACTTTCTTCCTTCGACAGTCCAGGTAAAATTCCGCAGATGCGTCTGGCAATCATAGATTTTCCGGAACCGGGAGGCCCCATCATCAGAAAATTGTGCATTCCGGCCGCAGCCACTTCAGCGGCTCTCCTGGCCGCCATCTGACCATGGATGTCAGAAAAATCTTCATAAGGACTCTGAGCCTCTTGCCGGCAGGAAAGGGGAGCGTTTCCAATATGTACAGGAGCGGCTCTTTTTCCCATGGCGTACTCCACCAGCTCTTTCAGGCTGGAGACACCCAAAATTCGGATACCATCCACCAGTCCCCCTTCCCGCTCATTGGCTTTCGGTATAATAAAGGTCTTACATCCCTGATCTCTGGCGGCAAAGGCCATTGGGAGAATTCCTGAGATCCCCTTAATCTCCCCGTTCAGACTCAACTCTCCTGCGATCATCAGATTTTGAAATACGTCTTTTCCTATGTAACCATAGGCCATGAGGATTGCGCAGGCAATGGGCAGATCAAATCCTGTCCCTTCCTTTCTTAAATCTGCCGGTGATAAATTCACGGTGATTTTTTTCGGTTCCAGACGGATACCGCTGTTTCTTAAAGCGGTCCGTACCCGTTCCTGTGCCTCCCGTACCTGAGAACTCACATAGCCAACCATATGAAATTCCGGCAGCCCGTTGCACACATCTGCTTCCACACAGATGATCCGGCCGCTGACCCCACAGATGGCCGCAGATAATACACTGCTAAACAATCGTTTCCCTCCTTTTCTCATAACAGTTTGTGAAGTTTGTGAAATTCCGGCAGAATTGCCGATCAGATATAAAATTACAGATCAGATAATAGAATCTATTGTTATTATAAGCAGGTTGTCCTGAAATTTCAAGTAAAAAAGGAGGGTCATTTCAACTCCTCCCATTTCACCTCAAAAAGCTTCGGCAAACTGCCGATACAGCAAACTGCCCAGCCAAATTCTCTTTCCATAAAAGAATACACATCCGCATGTTCCACACACCCATGCCCCTGCAGGCACTCAGAACAGTCAATTTGACGCAGGTCTCTGCGGATTCCCTCTCCTGTAAATTTCAGGTAACTCTCCTTTGCGGTCCAGAATCTGGTGATCATCTCGTCTGTCCCCTGCCCCCGTTTTAGGCATATCATCTCCTCAGGATGACAAATGCGCCTGGCCAGTCTTTCTTTATAGGAAATCCGCCCCTGGATATCCACCCCGATCTCTCCGGTGTGCAGCCCCAGAAGAATTCCAAAGGGACTGTGGCTGTAATTAAAATAAATATTCGGATGCTCTGGAAAACAGGGCTTTCCCAGTTTCTGCGTTCCAATTGCTGGAAGTTTTTCCATTCCGTACTCGGTTCGCATCCCATAAGCCAGCAAGCTTAGCGCCATCTGATGCTCTCTGGACTTTTCACAGGTTCTCAGCAGATATAACATTTTTCCCTCTTTTATCCCTCGCTTTTTTGCTCGCCTTCTTTGTTCCAGGCCAATGCTTCTCTTAACTTTTTCAACCCGTTTTTTTCAATTCTGGACACATACGACCTGGAAATACCAAGCCTCCTCGCAATTTCCCTCTGAGTGGTCTCTCCGGCGCCAAACAATCCGTATCGAAGCTTTAAGACTTCTTGCTCCCTCTGTGTCAACACCTGCTCCCAGATCTGATACAGCCTCTTTGTATCTGCCCGGATATCCATAGCATCTGCAATATCCATCTGGTCACTCTCAATGATATCCAACAGGCTGATCTCATTGCCCTCCTTGTCGGTTCCAATAGGTTCATAGAGGGAAACCTCTCTGGAGGTCTTTTTTCTGGAACGCAGCATCATCAACAGCTCATTGTCTATACACCTTGCCGCATAAGTAGCCAGTCTGTTATTTTTGGTGTGATCAAAGGTCATCACTGCCTTAATCAGCCCAATGGTTCCGATAGAGATCAAATCGTCGGAGTCCTCATCGGGTCCCTGGTATTTTTTCGCCACATGGGCCACCAGCCTTAAGTTATGTTCTATAAGGATTCTGCGGGCTTCCGGGTCTCCCTCCTTCATTTTAAGCAGGTAATACTTTTCTTCCACGGCAGTCAGCGGCTTGGGAAATGTCTTCAAAAAAGCACCTCCAAGCGTCTTTCTACATATTATGTGACAGCGACGCTCTTCGTGCCTTTCCAACTTTGATTCCTTTTCTCCCTGCTACGATTCTTTTCTTCTTAACAGATCAAAAACTTTGGCAGGCTCATCCAGCTCCACAAACAAAACCTGCTTTGCATGTGGGGCGCTTTCCTGCGCTACCCCTTCTTCGTTTAAAATCCTTCTAACCATAGTTTTTCGGTTTTCTCCATTGGGCTTCATGATCTCAATGGTTTCCCCAACTGAAAACTTGTTGCGCTGTTCGATTCTGTACAATCCGTTTTCTTCAATACTTTCAATGATCCCCAAATACGTAAACTCTTTCACATACGTACTGTTTCCATATATCTGGCTGGTTTCGTCTGGTCTTCCAAAGAAAAATCCGGTAGTAAATTCCCGATGGGTACAGCTAGCAATCTCTTCCCGATACCAGGGTAGATGTGCAGCGTATAATTCGGGATCCTTCCTGTAATCGTCGATGGCCTTTCGATAGGTTCTGGTCACAGCAGCCACATAGAGCGCCGTTTTCATGCGCCCTTCCACTTTCAGGCTGTCGATTCCGCTCTCCAAAAGCTCCGGAATATGTTCAATCATGCACAGATCCTTTGAATTAAACAGATACGTACCCCTTTCATTTTCATAAACAGGCATATATTCTCCAGGTCTTGTCTCCTCCACCACCGCATACTTCCAGCGGCATGGATGCGTACACGCACCCTGATTGGCATCCCTTCCGGTAAAATAGTTGCTAAGAAGACATCTCCCGGAATAAGAAATACACATAGCTCCATGAATAAACGTTTCGATCTCCATCTCTTCCGGTATCTTTTTCCTTATCTCACGAAGTTCTTCTATCGTTAGCTCCCGCGCAGAAACTACCCGCTTAGCCCCCAGCTCATGCCAGAACCGATAGGTCTCATAATTAGTATTATTGGCCTGGGTACTGATGTGAATCTCCAATTCCGGGCAGACACGCCGGGCGATGGAAAAAACACCTGGATCTGCGATAATCAGTGCATCTGGCTTTATAGCCTTTAATTCCTGAAAATAAGCCTCCACTCCTTCCAGATCCCGGTTATGGGCAAGGATATTGGCGGTTACGTATACCTTCACCCCCCGTTTGTGGGCAAAGACAATGCCATCCTTCATCTCTTCTATGGAAAAATTTTTCGCCTTGGCCCTCAGTCCAAAGGCCTCCCCTCCGATATAGACGGCATCAGCCCCGAAGATAACAGCTGTCTTTAGCACTTCAAGACTGCTGGCCGGTATCAATAGTTCTGGCACTCTCATTTGTTATTCCTTTCCCTGCATATGCGCGCTCTGCTTGACACTGACCGTGACACCATCCCCAATCGTTAGAATCGTAGTAAGCAGACCATTTGTATGCTTCAACTGGTATAGATATTCCCTCATGCGTTTATGAATTGTCCTGTTTCTGCGCTCCACTGCGTAGTGGGACTCGATCAGATCCCCTCCCTGCAGCACGTTGTCAGATACCAAAATTCCTCCCTCTTCCAAAAGCCTTAAAACGTCCGGCAGGAAATGAATGTATTGTCCCTTGGCTGCATCCATAAAAACAAAATCAAAGCTTCCGGTAAGTGTTGCCAGAAGCTCTGATGCATCTCCCTCCAACAAGGTAATCTGATGTTCCCTGCCGGCCAATCGAAAATGCTCTTTTGCAATGGGGATTCTCTTTTCATATTTTTCGATGGTGGTGATATGAACATCTGCCGGAGCATATTCACATAACAGCAACGTGGAAAATCCCACTGCCGTTCCCACCTCTAAGATTCTCTTTGGTTGTTTTAAAGCCAGAAGAACCTTCAAAAAGCTCTGCATTTCCCTTCGTATCACCGGAACATAGTCTCTCCTGGCCTGGGTTTCTATGGTATCTAAAAGCTCTGTGTTTCCCATATCCAGAGAATTGATATAGGCCGTCATTCTTTCATCTACTATCACGTCTTGGAACCTTTCTAATCCTATTCTTCCGTTTCCGACTCCGTCTCCTCTTCCCCGGCCAGTACAGACAGCATCTTCTCTGACTTCCAGGAAGTGTTTAAAATATAGTTTCCCGGCTGAATTTTATCTTTATATTTGGACAGTTGGATCTGTACCCAAAATACCCTGGCATCTTTTACCAAGCCTTTATCCTCTAACAGGTTCGCCAGTTTAGAGGCACTGATATCCTCTTCCACTGTGACCGCTACTTTTTTCCCAGGAGGCTCCGATACGGTTTCTTCCGCAAATATCTGATACCCAAAAGAGTAGGCCTTCCTTCCCATCATAAACAGAACCAAGACCACAACCAGAATGACCGCAAGTTTCAATATCAGAAAGCCAATGGTAACAGATCGTTTTCTTTTTTTCATCTACGCCCTCCATCCTTGATGAAGCTAAAAAATAAGATTTTCAAACGCTTCGATGTCCAGATCAATCATTCCCACAAGCTTTTCTTCCACTCTCTGCACCATACGGCAAAGCGTCAACTCCTTATCCAGATAGGAACTGGCAAGGGGGTGCTTTCTGATCTCCCGGTATTCTCTCTCCAATTTTTCTATCTCCTCAAAATAATCCAAATCATCTGCGGAATTTTGAAGCTGATAATTTTTTCCCCGAAACTCATCTACTTTATGTTTCAGTTCCGGATTTTCTTTTAACAATTCCAAGGCTTTCCGATAATCTTCATAGGCACTGCTGTTTTGTATGGCTTTTTGAAGCTCTATCGTACATCTTGCCACTTCTTCCATACGCTCACAACCTTTCTCATTCCGTATCGCGCCTACAACGGCTACGATCAGGGAAGATCTCTTCCGTCTTCCTTATACTTCCATAATAATAGGCAAAATCATGGGACTTCTTTTGGTCTTTTTCCAAAGGAAATCACTGAGGCTGTCTTTGGTTACATTTTTTAACTTACCCCAGTCCGTAATATTCTTATGCATACAACTCTCCAAAGCACGTTCCACCACATGCTTTGCCTCCTCCATCAACCCTTCGGATTCTCTTACGTACACAAACCCTCTGGATACAATATCAGGCCCTGCCAGTATCTGATTGCTGTATTTTTCCAGAGTCAGCACTACGATCAAAATGCCATCCTCCGCCAGATGCTGGCGATCTCTCAGAACAATATTGCCCACATCTCCCACGCCAAGACCGTCTACCAGGATAGTGCCCGTGTGCACATGATCCACCACCTTGGCGCTGTTCTCATCCAATTCCAGCACATCTCCTGAATGTAAAATGAAGGTGTTTTCCTTTGGAATCCCCAGGCTCTGGGCAATCCCGGCCTGGGCCTTCAAATGCCTGTACTCCCCATGCACCGGTATCGAATATTTAGGATGTACCAGGGAATAAATCAGCTTAATTTCCTCCTGGCAAGCATGCCCTGATACATGCGCATCCTGGAAAATCACGTCGGCTCCCTTTTGGGACAACTCGTTGATCACTCTCGATACCGCCTTCTCATTTCCAGGTATGGGATTAGAACTAAAAATAACCGTATCGCCCGGTTTAATAGAAACCTTCCGGTGCATGTTCGCAGCCATCCTGGAAAGGGCTGCCATGGATTCTCCCTGGCTTCCGGTGGTAATCAGCACCATCTGCTCATCCGGATAATTTTTCATCTGCTCCAGATCGATCAGTGTGTTTTCCGGAATATTCAGATATCCCAGATCTGAGGCTGTACCGATGACGTTAACCATACTTCTTCCTTCCACCACAACTTTACGTCCGTGCTTATAAGCCGAGTTGATAATCTGCTGTACACGGTCCACATTAGAAGCAAAGGTGGCGATAATGATACGGGTATTTTTATGTTCATTAAAGATATTATCAAAAGTCCTGCCTACAGTACGCTCTGACATGGTAAAGCCAGGGCGCTCCGCATTAGTACTGTCGCACATCAACGCCAGCACACCCTTCTTTCCGATCTCTCCAAACCTCTGTAGGTCAATGGCATCTCCAAACACTGGTGTGTAATCCACCTTAAAGTCTCCCGTATGAATGACGGTTCCAGCCGGAGAATAGATAGCCAGTGCTGAGGCATCCTGAATGCTGTGGTTTGTCTTGATAAACTCAATCCGAAATTTCCCCAGATTAATCGATTGACCGTGACGCACCACCTTGCGCTTCACAGACTTCATCAGATTATGCTCTCTTAGCTTATTCTCAATCAAACCAATCGTCAGCTTTGTGGCGTAAATGGGTACGTTTAGTTCTTTCAGAATATAGGGGAGGGCCCCGATATGATCTTCATGTCCGTGGGTAATGACAAATCCCTTCACTTTTTCCACATTGTTCTTCAGATAAGTGACGTCTGGGATGACCAAGTCAATTCCCAGCATATCATCCTCCGGGAAGGCCAGACCGCAGTCTACTACAACAATACTGTCTTCAAACTCAAAGGCAGTAATGTTCAGTCCGATCTGCTCCAATCCTCCAAGGGGAATGATCTTCAATTTTGAGTTGTTAATGTTTTTCAAAAAATTGCACCTCCATATGTTTTTATTTTCCGTCCTTCTTACATATTCGCCGCCTTTTTCCTGAAATACTCGTTTATCAACCGGATTTTAGACAGCAATAAACCACGAGAAATGCTTCTACTGAAGTATTTCCCTTCTTAAAGCGTAATATCTACATCTTCCAGCATTTCTGAGAAGATTTTTGACACCGCTTCCAGTTCCTTATCCTCTTCCACAATTTCATAGAGGGCTTCTTCCTCTCCGTCCGCTGACAGGTCTTTTAAAATTAAGGCTTCCCCGTCCTCATCCTCTGAGTCCGTCACCAGGATATAACTTACGCCGCCAATTCTGGTCTGTTCTAACACAAAAAATTCTGCAGACTCCTCTTCGCCTGCAAAAGTAAACTTAATCCTTTCCATGTTTCATGCCCTCACAATCTAGATACCCCTGCAAAATATAGACAGCGGCCAGCTTGTCCACATACTGTTTCCGGTGTTCCCGGCGCACCCTTCCCTCCATCAGAGTCCGGTTTGCCTCCACAGTAGTCAGCCGCTCATCCCACATTACAACAGGCAGGCCTGTTCTTCTCTCCAGCATTTCCTTAAATGCAAGAGACTTCTCAGCCCTGTCTCCGATGGTATTATTCATATGCTTTGGAAACCCAAGGACTATGGTCTCCACTTCATATTCCTGAATTAATGCTTCTATTCGCGCCAATGTTTGGCGAAGCTTATTCTCAGACGTTCTTCTAATGATCTCGACCCCCTGTGCCGTGAGCAAAAGACTGTCACTGACAGCAACTCCCACAGTCTTGGAGCCGAAATCCAGTCCCATTACCCTCATATCCGACCTACTGTCCTGTTTTATTTTTAATATACTCTTTCAGAAGTTCCTCTACCAGCTCATCGCGCTCTACTTTCATAATCATACTTCTGGCGTTGTTATGGCTGGTAATATAGGTCGGATCTCCGGACATGATATATCCCACGATCTGGTTTACCGGGTTGTACCCTTTCTCCGCCATAGCGTGGTATACCATATCCAAAATATCCTTTACGCTGACTTCCGGTTCTGAGTTTACTTTGAAATACTGTGTATTACTGATATTTCCCATTTCATCACGTCCTTACTAAACTTTGTCTCTATTTTAATATACATTTTCGAAAAATTCAATTCATTTTTTGATGAGTTGAAATTTGGCAAATGGGAATTCCCTGCACCTGATCCCCGGTCACGGTTACCCTGGTTAATCTGTTTTCCAGGTTTTCTGCAGATCGGGTAGCCAATTTCACATACTCTTTCGTATGCCCTACCCAGAAAAACTCTCCCTGTAGACAAACCTCTTCCTCAAACAAAATCTCTGTTTCTGTCCCGATAAGTGCTCTTTCAAACTTCTGTTTATACTCTGCGCAAAGGGAAAGAAGCACAGCACTCCTTTTTGCCTTAATGGGATCCGGAACCTGATCCGGCATCTCGGCGGCCTTTGTCCCTATTCTCCTGGAATATTTAAAAACATGAGTCTCATAAAAGCGGATGGTCTTTAAAAAGGCTACGGTCTCTAAAAATTCCTCTTCGCTCTCCCCCGGGAACCCCACAATCACATCGGTGGTGAATGCGGGATGAGAAAAATACCTGCGTAAAAGCTGACATTTCTCCAAATACTCTTCTGTGGTATAACGCCGGTTCATTCTCTTTAATGTGGTATCGCATCCGCTCTGCAGGGACAGATGGAAATGGGGACAGATTTTAGGAAGCTTTGAAATGGTTTTTACAAACTCCTCCGTGACAATTCTGGGCTCCAAAGACCCCAGGCGAATCCGCTGTATTCCCTCTACCTGATGGACCGCCAAAATCAGTTCCAAAAGATTTGATCCCAAATCTATCCCATAGGAGCTTAGGTGAATCCCGGTCAGTACCACTTCCAGACATCCCTTCCCGGCCAGCCGTTCTACCTCAGCTACCACTTCTTCCTGCCTCCTGCTTCGAACTCTCCCTCTGGTATAGGGGATAATACAATAGCTGCAAAACTGATTGCATCCATCCTGTACCTTGATATAGGCCCGCGTATGTTCCAGAGTCTTGTCAATAGACAGGTTCTCATATTCCCGGACACGGCTGATATCGAGAATCTCTTCCTCTTGTTTCATCCCACTTTCCCAGGACTTTAAGATGGCAATTAAATCTTTCTTTTTATTATTCCCAATGACCAGATCAATAGACGGATCCTTTTCCAATTCTTTTCCCGCTGCCTGAACATAGCATCCGATGGCCACTACCAGAGCCTTTGGATTCATTTTTTTTGCCTTATGCAGCATCTGTCTGGATTTACGGTCTGCGATATTCGTCACGGTGCAAGTGTTGATAATATACACATCCGCCCCGGGCGCAAAGGGAACCATTTGATATCCTTCCTTCTCCAGCATTTGCTCTATAGCCTCTGTCTCATATGCGTTTACTTTACAGCCCAGATTATGAAGGGCAACTTTTTTCCCCATTTACTTGTTCCTTTCTTTTAACTAGTCCCTATTCCTTATCGCTCTGCGCAAAACATCCTGTCTAAGTTTGTTTCTTTTCATCTTGACATTTCTCTCCTACGTTAGTAAGATGAAGATATCAAAATGAAGGGAGGGGTTTTCCGATGAAGACAGTACAGATTTCCTTAAATTCCATTGATAAGGTAAAGTCATTCGTAAACGATATTACGAAATTCGATTACGATTTTGATTTAGTATCCGGCCGCTATGTGATTGATGCCAAATCGATTATGGGCATTTTCAGCCTGGACCTATCCAAGCCAATTGATCTTAACATCCATGCGGAAGATGACGTAGACACCATTCTGGAAACACTAAAACCGTATATCATCTAAGCTTGCAGCGAATACAAAGGTTTTGTACATGCCCACAAAGAAATGAGGATTCTGCCTGTCAGAAGACCTCATTTTTTATTCTACCCAAATAGTCTCTCTGGTCTCAATGGCTTTACTTACCAGCTCATCAATATGTTCCGCCAGGCGCTGCTCACTTTTTTGAATAACATGGATATTCGGCTTTGTTACCGGATGTTTGGCCACAAAAATCGTACAGCAATCCTCATATGGAAGAATCGAAGTTTCGTAGGTGTTGATCTTTAGGGAGATATCCACAATCTCCTGCTTGTCAAAAGCGATCACGGGACGGTATACAGGCATGGTACAGACTTCATTGGTCGCTGCCAAACTCTGAAGTGTCTGACTTGCCACCTGGCCAATACTCTCTCCGGTAATCAGTCCGAGACAATCTGTTTCTTTCGCAATGTGTTCCGCAATCCGCATCATATAGCGGCGCATGATAATGGTTAGTTCATCATGCGGACACTGATCGTAAATATAGAGCTGAATATCCGTAAAATTTACCACATGAAGTTGAATGGGGCCACTGTAACGGGACACCAGTCTTGCCAAATCCACCACCTTTTGTTTTGCCCGCTCACTGGTATAGGGAGGGGCATGAAAATAAACTGCGTCAATCTTCACCCCTCTTTTGCTGACCAGATAACCGGCCACAGGGCTGTCAATACCGCCGGAAAGCAGCAGCATCGCTTTCCCTGCAGTCCCCACCGGCATTCCCCCAAGACCCGGAATGACTTTGGAATACACATAGATTTTCTCCCGAATTTCCACATTTAGAAGAATCTCCGGATGATGGACATCCACCTTCATCCCCGGCATAGCTTCCAATATGGCTTCCCCCAGGTCACAATTTACAGTCATGGAATCTTTCGGATAATTTTTTCTGGCTCTTCTTGCATGCACTTTAAAGGTGTGTTCCCCTTGCGCGTATAACATCTGCATATATTCCACAATCTGCCGGGCAAGCTGTTCAAACCCCTCATCCTCCAGCTGAATCATAGGGCAAATACCCACAATACCAAATACCCTCTGAAGAGCCTCCACAGTCTCATCAAAATCAAACGCCGCTTCCTGTGCCTCCACATAGATCCTTCCCTGCTCTTTGCGAACTTCAAAAGTCCCTTCCACTTTTTTTAAGGCATGGCGAATCTGTTTTACTAAAGCGTCCTCGAACAGATATCGGTTCTTTCCCTTAATTCCTATTTCTCCATATTTGATCAAAAATGCATGAAACATCTCTTTTTCTCCTCTTAGTATCGGGAGTATCTGCGCAAAACCGGAAGCAACTCCTCCAGGCACGAAACGCAGTACTCCAGTTCTTCCTCTGTGGTAAAAATGCTAAAGCTAAACCGCAGAGTGGAATCCAACAGTTCTTTTTCCAATCCAATTTCTTTTAACACAGCGCTTACCGGCAGCTTTTTGTTGGAGGAACATGCTGACCCTGAGGATACATATATCCCTTTTTCCTCCAACGCGTGAAGCAGCACTTCGCTTCTGACTCCCCGAAAGCTGACACTCACAATATGGGGCGCTCCGTCTTCCCCGGGCTGTCCGTTGATTACCACATCGGGAAGCTTCTCTATTAATTGGATAAACTTGGCTTTTCGGTGGAAAAGCAACCTGCGGTTTACCTCCAGATTGGCATAGGCTTCTCCAGCCGCCACCCCAAGTCCCGCAATTCCAGGCACATTATCCGTACCAGAACGCATTCCTCTCTGCTGTCCCCCACCTAAAATCAGCGGCAGCAGCTTCACCCGACTGTCCGCATACAAAAAACCTACGCCCTTGGGACCGTGTATTTTGTGCCCGCTGACAGAGAGCAAATCAATTCCCATCTTTTTAGGGTGAATCGGAAACTTTCCATACGCTTGGATGGCATCTACATGATAAAGAGTGTTGGGGTTGATCTTATGAACCGCAGCCGCAGCCTCCGCCACCGGCTCCACTGCCCCCACCTCATTGTTGACGAACATCGTGGATACCAGGATCGTATCTTCACAGACAGACTCCCGCAGCCTGTCCAGATCCAGGACACCTCTCTGATCTACGGGAATGTATGTGACACGAAATCCCCGCTCTTTCAAAAACTCCATGGGTTGTAACACCGCTGCATGTTCCACAGCTGTGGTGATCACATGGCGTCCGGCCCTCCGGTTCGCCATAGCCCCGCCAAGAATCGCCCAGTTATTCGATTCCGTTCCTCCAGATGTAAAATAGATTTCTTTTTCTGCTACCTTCAGGGTTCTGGCAATGGTTTCCCTGGATTTCCGTAAATATTGCTCGGCCTCTACACCCTTTGTATGCTTAGAAGACGGATTCCCATAGTCTTCCATCATCGCCTTAACTACAATCTCTTTTACGCTCTCTAAACACCTGGTGGTTGCAGCGTTATCTAAATATGCTTCCATAATTCCTCCACTCCTAAGGTTCCAGATGGTACATCAGAATGGAAAGCAGCGCCATTCCTGCAGTCTCTGTGCGCAGAATCCGCTTCCCAAGGGTCATCACAAAGGCACCCTTTTCTCTGGCAGCATCTACCTCTTCTTCCTCAAACCCGCCTTCCGGACCGATGAAGATCCCAATGGACTGTCCGGAGCGTATTCCTGCAAGAATCTTTCTGGTTTTCTCCATTCCCTGTGCCAGCTCATAGGGAATCAACTTCACATCCAGTTTATCTGCATACTCCAGGGCCTGATCAAAGGACATAACCGACATGACTTTTGGTATCACCATACGTTTGGACTGTTTTGCCGCGCTTTCCGAGATTCCGTTCCAGCGTCTTAGCTTATTTTGCGCCTTTTTTTCATCCAGCTTTACCACAGAACGCCTTGTAGCCACAGGAATGATCTCATATGCCCCCAGTTCCACCGCCTTCTGTATGATCAGCTCCATCTTATCTGCTTTGGGCAGTCCCTGAAACAGGTAGAGCTTAGAAGGAAGTTCAAATCCTACTTCCCGTACCCATAGAATGTCCGCTACAATCCGGTCTTCTGAAATGGACGCGATACGACATCGATACTCCCTGGAATCCACCCCGTTACTGACGGTAAGCTCCTGGGAAATTTCCATACGCAGCACGTTGCGGATATGATTCACATCTCCCCCCAGAATCGTAATCTCCTTTTCACCGATCTGCTGGGGCGTCACAAAAAAATGATGCATGCGCTCACCTCGGATTCTTTCTTGCCGTCACGGATACCCATTCTCCCTGTCTGGTGACCTCTAAGACTTCAAGTCCGGCTCTTGTAACGGCATCTACCACGTCCGCTTCCTTCTCATCGATAATTCCAGAGGTAATATAGATACCACCCTCTTTCATATGACAGAGAATCTGTGGCGTCAGGTCAATCAGAACATCCGCCAAAATATTGGCAGTGACAATGTCATACTTTTCATATCCCACCTGATCTTGAATCTCTGGATCATCAATGATATTTCCGATCAGCATTTCCATCTGTTCTGCCGGAATCTGATTAGCTTTCAGATTTTCTTCCACAGCCGGGACCGCGCAGATATCCAGATCCGTGCCAACCGCATGTTCTGCCCCCAGCTTCAGGGCAACAATGGACAGGATACCGCTGCCGGTTCCCACGTCCAAAAGCCTGGTCTTTGCTGTCACATACTTTTTCAACTGCCGGATACACAACTGGGTAGTCTCATGCATCCCGGTTCCAAACGCCGTACCCGGGTCAATATGGATGACCATACGCTCCTGATCCTGACGCTTCACTTCCTCCCAGGAGGGTGTAATCAGGATATCGTCCACGTAAAACTGATGAAAGAACTCCTTCCAGTTATTGATCCAATCTTTATCCTCGGTCTGGGATTCCTCAATGGTTCCCTCACCGATATCCACAAACTGTCGTAAATCCTCCAGTTCCTTCCGGACTTTTGCCAGAATTTCATCCTTGTCTGCCTCTTCTTCCAGATAAAAGCTTAAATAGGCGATTCCGTCATCCTCCGGTCCTTCCGGAAGAATGTCCACAAACATTTGTTTCTTGTCTTCCTCCGTTAGAGGGATTTTGTCTTCAATTTCTACGCCCTCTACGCCGGCTTCTGCCAGGGTGGAGATTACGATATCTTCCACTTCTGATAATGTTTTTAACGTAAATTTGTCCCACTTCATAGCCGCATTCTCCTCTATTTTACACAACACGACATCGCCCGCCGTCTTGGCAGGGCGATGTCAGATTACTCTTTTGCATCCAGGGTAAACCAAAACTCTACCCCATTGTCGTAATTGATGACTCCGCACTTTTGGTGAAAGGAATCGATAATAGCCTTTACAATGGACAGTCCGATACCGCTGCCCCCGTATTCTCTGGTTCTGGCCTTATCTACTTTGTAAAATTTAATCCAGATTTTCTCTAAGTCCTCCTGGGGAATCGGCCTTCCGGTATTAAAAACAGAAATTCTGGCTTTTCCATCTTCTTTTACTGCCTTGACTTCAATGACCTTCTCAAAGTCCACGTGGTTTAAAGCGTTACTCACATAATTGGTGACAACTTCCTCCACCTTAAATTCATCCCCCCAGACATATAAAGGCCCCTTTTCCTGAAAGATCATCTCCACGCCCTTTTGCTGGGCCAGAATACCGGCAGACTGGACAACACCGCGAATCAGGGTAATAATATCAAAACGCTCCATATTTACCGTATCGTTGCCAAATTCCAGCTGATTTAGAGTCAGAAGTTTCTTCACCATCTGATTCATCTTTCCAGCCTCATCTATAATAACCTCGCAGTAGAAATCCCGGCTCTCCGCATCGTCATTGATACACTCCTTCAGCCCCTCCGCATAGCCTTGAATCAGTGCGATAGGAGTTTTTAGCTCATGGGAGACATTGGCCAAAAATTCTTTTCGCATCTCGTCCACCTGAGTCTTTCTTTCATTATCCTTAAGCAGTTCATTATTGGCTGTCTTCAGTTCTGAGATCGTCTTTTCCAAAGCCTCCGACATAGTATTAAAGTGAACCCCCAACTGGCCGATTTCATTATCCCCTCCGCTGGTATATTTCACGTCAAAATCCAGATCTGCCATCTTTTTTGATAAATCCGTTAACTCCTTAATCGGCTCCGTAATTCTGTTGGACATCCAAAGAATCAACACCACGCTTAGTACGATTCCAATGATGCTAAAGTAAGTAAGAAATTCCGTAGAAATTCTCACACTGTCCCGGATACTCTCAATGGGAAGCTGCATAATAAAGAAATAGCCCGTATCCAATGTCCCCCAAATTTCCAGGTAATCTGTATTATTGAAGGATTCCCGAACCTTCTGTATGATATAATCGTCCGTCCTGGCGATCACCTCAGACTGACTGTCATTTTCCGTATCTCCCACAATATAACGCCAAAGTCTGGCTCTCATGGCCATCAAAGATTTGCTGTCCAGCGTCCCTACCACAGGCTGATAAGATTCATCCATCAGCACAATGCTGATATTATTAGGAATACAAATCTCATTGAGCTTATCTGTAAATTCCTCTTCTGCGTATTCACCCGCATCGTCTACTTCTCTGACCACTTCATAGACATCAATCAACACCTGCTTTTTCTTCATCATATAATAACTTTCCAGAAAAAACGTATTGATCAGCCAGTTTGCAATCAGCACCACAGCCATCAAGCCAATAAACGTAACTGCCATCTGCTTTTTGATCGAATGCTTCATGACTTCCTCCTAGTGACGCTTATTTTCTGGTCTTTATCCCTCAATCTCGAATTTATATCCCATTCCCCAGATGGTCTTAATATAATCCGCAGCGTCTCCCAGTTTGCTTCTTAGTTTTTTTACATGAGTATCTATGGTTCTGGCGTCCCCGAAATAATCATAATTCCAGACACTGTTTAAAATCTTCTCCCTGGACAGGGCAATCCCCTGATTTTCCATAAAATACGCCAAGAGCTCAAACTCTTTATAGCTTAGATTTACAGGTGTTCCCTTTACGGTCACCTGATGGGCTGCTTTATTTAATTCAATTACCCCGGCCCTCAATATCTCATCCGACGTAATAGCATTGGTTCTGCGAAGGATGGCCTCCACTCTGGCCACTAAAATTTTAGGACTGAAAGGTTTGGAAATATATTCGTCCACTCCCAGCTCAAAGCCAAGAAGCTCGTCCCGTTCATCGCCTCTGGCTGTCAGCATAATAATGGGCACTTTGGAATAAGATCGGATTTCCCGACACACTTCCCAACCGTCCATCTTGGGCATCATCACATCCAAAATAATCAGGGCAATGTCTTTCTCTTCGAAAAAGACATCCAATGCTTTTGCCCCGTCCTCTGCTTCCAGTACTTGGTAATCCTTTTTGACCAGAAAATCTTTTACCAGTTTGCGCATTCTGCTTTCATCGTCTACCACTAGTATCTTCAGTTTATCCACTTCAAGCACCTCCATCATGCCCTTCAGTATATCAGGGAATTATGTTAGTTCTGTGAAAACACCGATTTTCTCCCGGATCTCCTGCATCCGCACATCCGTTTCGGCAATTACTTCCGCGCATTCCCGCAATTCCTTTCCAATCTCCTCACTATTCTCCACGTTTGTGATATTTTTCTTGTAGCGAAGCTGATGCTCCAGACTCGCCCAGAAGTCCATAGCAATGGTTCGGATCTGTACCTCCACGCGCATAAGTTGTTTTCCTCTGGAAAAGAATACCGGAATCTCCACAATCATATGAAGACTGCGATACCCATTTTCCTTTGGCTGACGAATATAGTCTTTTACCTCCAAAAGGCGGATATCGTCCTGTCTGGCCAGCCATCTGGCCACATCGTAAATATCATCAATAAAATAGCAGATTACACGCACGCCAGCCACATCGTTAAGATTTTTCATTACCGACTCCACTGTTACCTCATATCCCCGGCTCTCCAGTTTCTTGGCAATGCTCAGTGGCTTTTTAATTCTGGATTTAATAAATTCGATCGGATTCCGATTATACCTTACAGAAAGCTCATCATTTAGAACCTCAAGTTTGGTTTTTACTTCCCGTATGGCACATCCGTACATCATCATCAGCTCTTCAAATTCCCTGGCCTTTTCAAACAGAGGACCGGAAGAATCAGGAAGAATCCGCTCATTTATGTATTTTGTTACTCGCTCCATAGCAATCCTCTCTGATGCTTTTATTACGTTGTCCCAAACTGTCTTCACCATAAGACAGACAACAGAAGTATAACTGATTTTTATCCAATTGACAAGACTAATCAAACACGACTTTAGCGAAGCACATCCGGACGTCTTGCAGTTTTATGATCCAGAATTCTGTTTGGGTTATCCGTAAGCAACAAAGAAGCACAATCCATTCCATAGGAAAACTCCAGAATCCCGGCGGCTTCCTCCAGATTTGACGTTCGATAAAAAGGATCGTGCGCATCCGAAGCCAGAATCCCGGCCAGACAATGTCTTAACATCCAATGGGCCGTATATTTCGCTTCTCTTCCAAAATGACCAAGCAGACTTCCTGCATTTAATTGCATCAGAACCCCTGATTCATACCAGGGATACAGATACTCCGGATGCTCTTTTATACATCGATAGCGCTCCGGATGGGCCAAGACCGGCACATACCCGCTTTTTAATAGTTCCCTCAGAATCTGCCAAATCCAATCTGGGGAAGCATTTCGGGCAAATTCCACAAGCAGATAAGGGCCGTAATTTAAGGTGAGAAGGTTTCCCGATTGTAAGAGCTCCAGAAAATGATCATCTGCAAAAAGTTCCATACCGGAGTCAACTTGTAACGGAATTTTCTGTCTCTTTAACGCTTCCCGAAAGGCGTCCAAAGTTTGTTGATAATGAAGCAGAAACTTACCGGGGGGTTGTCCTGGCCGGTTCCCATGAACCGTCGCCGCGATCCGATCCACTCCGCATGCTACAGACATCTCGGCCATTAGCAGGGATTCTTCCATCTCTTTTGCCCCGTCATCCAGCCCCCAGAGAATGTGTATATGAAGATCTGTCATGGTTTTGACTTCTCCTTATCGTTTTGGGGTGATCTCTTTTTGGCTCCATAGCCATATCCATAGCCGTAGGCACCATACTTGCCATAACCGTAAGATTTGATACTCTGTGGATATTCATTGAACACATACCCCAGAAAATTCGCCCTTCTCTCTTCCAAAAAAGAAAGTCCCTCCCGTACTTTGTTTTGGGGAACATAATCATACTTTACCACATAGCAAATGCCATCCGCATACTCCGCCAAAATGGAAGCGTCCTGAAAAATGCCACAAGGCGGGGTATCCAGAATGATATAGTCCATTCTGGTTTTCATTTCATTTAGAAATTTTTTAATTCCCATATGGCTGAGTACCCCCGCAGGATCCCGGACGGGACGGGAAGAACCGAAAAACCAAAATTTTCCCTTTTCAATTCCCCGGATATGTATTTTCCCGGAAGCGCCTTCTCCGAATAAATCCTGCAATCCCATTCCATCCTCGCATTCCAGTAGACTTGCATCCTCCTGCTTGCGAAGATCCGCGTCTATCAAAAGGACACGCTTTCCCTTTTGCGCCAGAATTTCTGCCAGATTTATGGATAAAAGGGATTTCCCTTCCCCGGGAAGCGTGCTGGTAATCAGCAAAACTTTTCCATGTCTCTTCCTCATAGCCACATCAATACGAAGCTGTAAAGCCCGTACACTCTCCCGAAAATCATAGGGCGTCTGTGGATTCAAAACGGAGATACGCCTCTGGCTGTTTTTCTTTCTAACTTTTAACTTTACTCTCGGCAGCACTGCCAGACATTTCAGACTTGTGATTTTCTTCATATCTTCCGGTGTCTTAGCCGTCCTCTTTAAGAAAGCCAGGATGCCGAGGATCAACATTCCAACCATCCCTCCGCCGGCTGCGCCCATCACAAGAGTTTTGGACAATACCGGCCGGTTGTAGGGTTGTGTAGGCGGCTGAGGATCATTGAGCAGATGAAACTTGATATCCCCTAATACATAGTATGCGGCTGAGGGATACACCTGCAAAGCAGCCGTTAAGATCTCCTGGGCGTCTTCTGCCCGTCTGCTTTCCGCCCGCATAGTCACCATATTGGAAGACT
This sequence comes from uncultured Lachnospiraceae bacterium, assembly GCA_902476645.1. GTDB lineage: Bacteria > Bacillota > Clostridia > Lachnospirales > Lachnospiraceae > CABSEG01. Next base: position 20,913 of record CABSEG010000015.1, read on the forward strand.
CCAGAGTCTGCGCAAAAAGCGTTCCGTTTAACGTATCTGTGCCAAGCTCCTTCAAAAGCAAGCTTTGAAAGTAACTGCTCTCCAATATGTAAGGAAATGTCTTGGATAATTGGTCCGCCGTATTTTGGGAATAATAAAAGCTATAGCTTAGGCTTTCATCACTAGCGGTAGCCACCGTAAAAGTGGCCTCGGAAGCATACATGGGCTGATACCCCACACGCGTATACAAAAAAAACAGACCGGCTCCCAGTAAGGCCAGAAGAAGAACCAGCCACCAAAGCTTTCCGAAAATCCTGAAAAAATCACCGAGCAATACGCCCAGATCGATCTCGTCTTCTGCCTCTTCTCTCCCGATTCTCTGCGTTCTTTCGATCCCATCCGTCATGGTCCTACTTCCCCCCTTCCGTATCCGGGTATCGGTATCCATAGCCTCTGTATCCATACCCATAATGACCACCGAGGCTCTCTTCCCGAAAAGAATTGAGCACAAAACCGGCAAACCCACCGCTGATTTGCCAAATCAGATCTACCGTATCGTTGATCACTCTCGCATCGGACCAATCCTGTCGCACGACCAATAAAACAGTATCGGATACATGCATCCAAAGTTCCGCGTCGGTGGACACGGCAGTTGGGGAGCCGTCAATCACAATATAGTCCATTTCCTGCCTCATTTCTTTTATCATACTGTCCAGTCCGGAGGGATCCATAATTCTGGAAGACTCTGTGACCTCCCGGGACAAAAACAGCTGCCTAAGCCCTGTTTTGTGATCTGTCACCATGACATCCCGCCAGGCTTTCTCCCCTCTCAGTACTTGTTCAAAGCTTCCTGTTTCCTCTGTAACATAGGAAAAGATCTTAGCCTGTGCCGGCTTTTTAAAATCTCCGTCCAAAAGAAGCACTTTTTTATGTTTCTCAGCAAGCGCCAGCGCAATATTGGATGCTACCGTGGACTTGCCCTCATTTTCCAGAATACTGGTCACAAACAAAATTTTCTTTTTCTGTCTGCGCATATAATATTCCAACTTGGTTTCCATCCTTCGGCTGGCCTCTGCAAAATTCATACTTACCAGAGAAGAGTTTAGCAACAAAGCCTCCTTAGCAGCCTTTCTCTTTCTCCTCTTTTTTTCGTAGGGAATAACTCCCAGTATGGTACCATCCAATATATTTGCGGCGGCTGTGCTGCTTTTCACCGTAAACCGAAAAAGATAGAACAGGACAATCAACGCCGCCATCCCAAGCCCCCCGGCACACGCCAGCAGATTTCTTCTGGAAACAAGCCCAGAGGTGTTGGACGGCCTCGAAGGAACCGATGGCTCTTGTACTATCTCCAGGGATGCGTTGGCAAAAACATACTCAGACACCTCTTCATAATTTTGCAATGCGGAATGCAAAAACAAATATGCAGATCTAGGATCTGGAGCCGTGGTGCGAAGCACGATCAGGTTCGTCTCCTGAATGGAAGTACAAGAAATACTTCCAAGGGGATCGCTGCCCATATCCTCCACAATTTTTTTACGCAAGGCATCACTTTGAAATACCTCACTGAATACCCCCGCCATCTGATTAGCTGTGGAAAGAGAAGAATAGGCGTTACGACTTCCCTTTACCCGTACCACCAAAGTTGCCGACGCGGAATACTGGGGCGTATAGAGGAGCTCTCCAATACCGGTTGACGCAAACCACACCGCCGCCGCGGTAAGCAGAATCATCCAGCAATGCTTTAAGAGATCCATACAAAGTCCCCGATAATTGATTTCGTCCAATCTGATTTCTTCATGTGCCATAGCTATTCTCCTTTATTCCTGTACCACTACGGTAAGCCAGATTTCCCCGGTCTGTCCCCGCTCATCCTCTGCCTGGTAATGAACTTCATAACTTCCCGGAGTGTCGGAACGGACAGAGGAATCCACTTTCACAATGTCCATTCCCAATTTCTCACCTTCCTGATCATACACTTCTTTTACGTATGCCTCCGGATGAATCTCTTCCCCCGGATGGATATAAACGATATAGTTGGTAAGCTCAATGGTCAGGTTCTGACTGGCCTTCACCACATGCACGGGCAGATTAAGCGATACCGTATCCCCGTAATGATTCGTAACTTCTACCTGCATGGTATAGGCCCCCTCTGCCTGATAATTCACATCTGTATCTGTCTGAATGATCCATTCACGAATGTCCCCATCCAAACAATCCACGACCCCAAGCCGGTCCATGGTCTCCTCATAGCTGCCGGCTCCTTCTGCATACACCAAGGGCGCAGACAGCGTAAATCGTGGGGAAGTGTAATCTGTAAATTTTAGCTTTCTGGTGAGCGAAGCAGACTGATTTGCTGAATCAAACACAACATAAGTAACATTACATATTCCTTTTTCTATGAATCTGGAAAAATCCCCTACCACGATTTGCGAGGTCAGATCTCCATCCTTTTCGTCATATGCCTTAAGCCCCTCTAAAAGCTGCTCCCTGGTACCGTCGCATGGAACCTCCAGGATCTTCCGATCGCTGGTTATCTGGGGAAGGGTCTTATCTGCGCTCTGTATCTCCATGATCCTGGAAAGCCCAAACACTCCCAGGGACAGGACAAAAGCAATAATCACTGCAATCTTTATGTACTTCATGCCAAATTCCTTTCTCTGTCTATTTGATACGCTTCTTTCGAGAGTAAATCGATTTCCTGCTTAGATAATTCTTTCATTGCACCATCCTCCATCCGGTAAATCCGGTTACACATAGAAAAAACGCTGGGCCTGTGGGTGACTGCGATCACGGTTCGACATGGGTCTCTTTTCAAAATCTGACTTAGAAGGCGCTTTTCCATCCGAATATCCAGCGCGCTGGTAGCCTCATCCAGCAAAATCACCGGCGCATCTGCAAGAATGGCTCTGGCTATGGACAATCTCTGGTTCTGCCCTTCTGAGAAGCGCTGCCCCCGCTCCCTCATCTGAGTATCTATCCCATTAGGAAGCTCTTTGACAAATTCCCAGGCACAGGCTGTTTCCAGCGCCTGACGGATTTCGTCATCGGTGGCTTCTGGTTTGATCAAGCGCATATTTTCTGCGATGGTGCCTGTAAACATGGTATTTCCCTGTGGTACATAGCTAAAAAGGCGCCTTGTGGATGCAGATGTTTTGATTGGATCCTTTTGGGGATTGGCTACTGTGACGCTTCCTTTCACCGGATGAAACAGACTCAAAAACAAGCGCAGCGTCGTGGTTTTTCCCTGTCCGGAAGGTCCGATCAGAACCACGATTTCTCCCGGACGCGCCATAAAATCAGCTCCCTGATAGACAGGTCGTCCTTCTTCGTATTGGAAGGTTACCTGCTCCATTCGAACCTCCACTCCCGATTCTTTTGCCTCTTTCCGTATATTCTCTGCCTCTTGATTATCTTGTGTCTCTTCTCTGGGAAGGTTTACCATCTCCATGATGCGCTCCACACTGGTCCCCACCCGGACAACGGTAGGGAGCAATCCGATGATAGCATTAAAGGAGCCTCTGAGAGAGGCCGCCATGGAAACAAACATGGTCATAGTTCCATAAGTAATATCCCCTCTCCAGAGTCTGAAAATTGCAAACCCATAGCACAGATAACCCACAAGCTGTCCAATCAATGAATTTAGCACCATAGTTCCAGATTGAAATTTATTTTGCGCCATAGCCATGTCCATGGATTCCTTCTGGATTTGATGAAGCTTTCCGGTAAAGCACTCCACCAACCCGAAAGCCTTGATTATCTGCAAATTCTGAAAGGTCTCCTGGTCGAAGGCCATCTTATCTGTGGCCACATTTTGGTTTCTGCTTTGATATGCCCGCATTTTTTTCGTGGTTCTTCTGGAAGACAGGAACGTAACGGGAGCCCCGGCCAGTGCAATCAAGGCCATCCAGGGATCATTTTGTATCATCACCAGAAAGGCCCCTCCAAAGCTGATACATATGGAAACCAGATTGGGAATAAAATTTAAAATATTTCCGGAGACAATTCCTGCGTCCCCATTCACCCGATAAAGAAAATCTCCTGTGCGGTAGCCGGAGAGGGACGCCCAGTCCGTATGCAGAATCTGGCTGTAAATATCCTCCCGAATCTCATTGGTAATCTTTAACCGAATCCTCAGGGAAATTCGCCCTTTGATCAGATTAACAAAAATCTGGGAAACTCCGACTCCCACATAAAATACGGCCGCTTCTAAAATCTTCCCGCCGGAAGAACCTGTCACAGCGTCCACCAGATCTCTGGACACAATGGATGTGCCAAGCCCCAGAAAGGATCCCATGCTGCCAAGCGCCGTATATATGGCAATCAACCACCAGTACCTGCGCACATAGACATACATCCACATCCATTGCGTGGTAAGCTCCTTTAACCTTCCCTCCCGGATTCTGCCGAATATTCGTTTGATCTCTGACAAATAACTCTCTCCTTTTACAACAAAAAAGAAGTAACTGCCAAATTTCCACAGTTACTAAAAACAATTCCTTTATAATTCCTTTTCCAGTAAAGCTACTGCCGTTTCCTCCGGTATACAGGATAATTCCAACACCGGAAGACTGCAAAGTAACTGATCCAAGGTCTGAAGGCACAGTTCCATTCCGTCCTCCACCCATCTTGGATAAAATACGCTGTTGGAAACCTCCCTTACCTTTTCATAGCCTTCCAGCGTTCGAAGCGAATTGTTTTTAGCCTGTTTTAGAATAACCAGGGCTTTCAATCTGACCCTTCGGTTCTCACAATAAGGGGAAGAACCGTGCCAAGGGGTGCCTACTCCCCAAAAATCCCCGTTTTCTTCCTGTACAAAAGTAATATCCCCGTTGATAATCCGCGCATCCCGGTATCGATTCCATAGCTCTGCCTGAGTGGTTTTTCCAATACCGGATGGACCAAGAAACGCGATACCAATGCCGTGGTATTCAATCAAGGCAGCGTGGAGCTGAATCATCTTTTTTCTCACTGCATGTGCGTAAAATGCCTGTAATAAAAAAGTAGATACAGATTCTTTATGAAAATACGGATATAAAATTCCCCCGTTTTTCCAATCCCGGTCCATGAGCATCAGGTCTTGGCCGATTCGGTATATGTGTGTATAAGATGGATGAACATCAAAAAACCCGATTCCATGGCAGTGGCCAGAAGAAGCCTTAGCTATAATGGAACAATCTGCTTTTTCCTCACTATTTATAAAGTGTTGTATAGAGTTATTAACATTTAGTAAATTAGAAATCTGGATTTTTACATTTGAAATTTCGTATAATACCATAATACATAAAACTCCGTTTATCTATTTTGATAGTTTTCTTATGAATTCGTCAAACTTATACCATTTGCTCTCCAATACATCCATCTGTAGTATCATGTGTAATCGAATATACTCCGTAGATTTCATACGCTTTGTTCATAAATTGGTTCTGCTCATAAGGATCTGTCGTAACCGCCCATTGTGAAAAAATAGAATTTAAATTATTTTCATTTTTAATAATTTCCTGGATTCCTTCTACTGTAAAATTTGCAAAAGGACTATATGGCATATCTATCACTTGACTCCAGCCTTTATTAATAATGCCAAGTTCATAATCCCAGTTAATATAGGCACCATCAACATTATACCCAGGCACTTCTCCAGATGATCCTCCCTCTGCCATGGGCATCACTGCATTTGCCTCCACCGGTACATATACATATTCTGATCCTGTCATTCTATCCTCCACCTTTCCTGCTTTTCATCATAATACTGTTTTACTCTGTTACAGAACTCTTTACTTACCTGTTGCGGTCCTCCACACTCTGCAGACAGAATTCCGGCACAGCGCAGACATCCCTCCTGGGCCTTACAGGATTTGCATTCCTCCGGCCATTCCAACTGCTCCTCATATGCAAGCAGACTTCTCCAGGCTTCCAAAAAGGTCATATCTCTCACTGGAATATGGGGTTCATTCATAAACCCACAAAATCTCATGTCTCCGTTCCAGGTAACCCAATACCCCAGGCGGTAATCCTTGCACATCGTACACGGCTTTCTCTCCAGCGACATGGGATGCTCCCGGACTCTTCTTTTCAGATTCCGCCGAAATGCCTCCTCTGTATACGAATTTGCCACAGCCACCTCCCTGGCCATGGAATCTGCTCCCCGTACGGAAGGTCTGACTCCCACCGTATTGCTCCAGGGCAAACCATTCTTTGCGGCATAATATGCCAGCTTCATAATGTCCTTTTCGTTTTGCCTGATAATAGTACTGACCATTTCCATTGGGATGTTCTTTTTTTTCAATTCCTGAATCGCCCGGTGAACTCTGGTGAAACCTTGCTCCACACCGCAGACTTGCTCATAGATCTCATCATTGGATCCGTACAAAGTCAACTTCACTCCATGAGGCGGATATTCATCAAAAACTTCCAGCATCTTATCATCTATCAAAGACGCATTTGTCTGTAAGGTGATAAAAAAACCCATCCTGGATAATACTTTCCAAATTTCAAGGAATTCCGGATGCATAAGGGGCTCCCCTCCGGTAACACACAGCCAGGTAGTTCCCACTTCCTTGGCCTGATCTGCAATGTGGATCCATTCCCGGGCAGATAACTCCCGGCCATGCCTTGGAATTTCCTCTTCTTTCAGATGTACGTAACACATTTTACAGTGAAAATTACATCTTGGCGTCAGCTCAAAGGTTCCGGATATCGGGATCGCTTTGGCAAAAGCCTCCTCCCAGACAGCCTTATAAAAGGGATCCAGCCATTCCATTCTTCTGCATAAGGGTTCGAACCGATTACTCATTTTTTACCCTCACAAAGACGCTGCCTCGTGCAATGCCGTCGTCCAAAATGTTATGTTTTTTCAAAGTATCCAGAAATTTTTCTATATCTGCCTTGGCCTGCTCCCTTGTCACCCCTGTATAATGCGCCAAAATTTTTTCTATTAAATCCTCTGCTTCAAACTCTGTTTCTTTCATATACTCCCAAAGATACGCTCCGGAAGAAGATATGTATACGATAGAGTGGATCTCCCTGACCCTCTTTCCGATGGGCACGACCACATACTGTCCCGCCACCTCTCTGAGAATTAAGTCATCCTTTAATTTCATATCTTCTATACAACCTCCTCTTCGTAAATAGTTCCTTTATAGATTCAGGGATACTCTCAGGATAAACCTCTGTCTTTCCCGCCACGCCTGCATACATCCCTGATATTTTCGGGCAACCAATTCAATATTGCCTAATCCATATCCCTTCATGGCTTCCATTTTCCTTTCTGAGTCCTCCACTGCATTTACGCTGTTTTCAATCTGAATCAAAAGGCTCTGCTTATACTGCAGCACCATCACATGTATAAAGCATTTATCTTTCTCGCATTTTGCGCAGGATTGTAAAGCATTTTCCATGGCGTTTCCCAATAATACGGTCATATCTACAATATCGAAGGGGTAGCTTTCTTTCACCCGAATATCGTATTTCATGGGGATCTGCTTTTCCTCTGCCCGGTTAATATAGTAGTTTAATACGTCATTGATGATAAAATTTCTGCTTACCTGTCTTTCTTCCACTTTCTCCAGCTTATCCAGATAATTTCCCAGATACTCCTGAATTTTTTCTGTCTGTCCTTTTCCTGCCAAAACACTCAAGGTTCGAAAATGATGTCTCAAATCATGGGACCATCTTTTCTGATTCAGAATATTTCCCTGCATGTGCTCATACTGCATCTGGTACAATGTCAGTCTGGCTTTCATATCCTCTTTTTCTTTTTCCAAAAGCATACACGCAAAATAGATCATGTAGGTGAGCAGATTCCCGCCCAGAAAGCAAATCATCCAAATGCTCCGGTATCCTTTTGAGGCAGGCGTTCTGGAAATCACAGACAGCCCCAATTCCATCTGTCCCCCTATTACGGTCAATATAGCAATGATAACCGAACATACGCTGACCAGTCTGAGGCTTTTCTTTGATACTTTTCCCAGTTGCCCCGCGTCCCATTTTCTTAATAACAGAAAAACAGGCGGAAAACTCAATGCGGTCGCAAGAATATAAAAAAATACTGCTGTGGAGTTATATGGAATGTAGTGCTCTGCCTGTATGACATCTATCAAGGCAACCGTCGTATTCACAAGTATATAAATTGTGAGTCCGTACTGAACTGCCAACATGTAAAAGAGAAGTCTTCCCCGCTGTTCTTTCCGAAAACTCCCAAAGTAAACCAAGCTTCCTGCCAAAATAAATATGCCAAAAAAGATATTAGGCACCCATAGAAAAGCCGGTTCTTCTTTCCATGTTTGATAGAGATTGCCCAAAAAGGCCGTGGTCAGAAAACTCATAATGACCATAAAGCTGACCATCCCAACCAGAATTCTTTTTTTGGAAATGCGAAACGATTCGTCCCGGAACGGAGCATAGAGCAAAAACAATGGCGGCAGTAGTTGTATCATGTAGCCTGTAAACTGAACAAACACATATTTCCACATACGACCTCCCATTACTCTCTCACATCATATCATCCATAAAGTGCTGAAAAATAAAGTCATTGTATCGCTTTCGGTTCTCCGCCCTCTGTCGTCTGCTTAGCACAAATGTCATTTGACCAATCTGGCAAGAATCCAGATTCATCTTCTCCACGGCCTCCATATTAACGATAATCCCTCTGTTAATACGCAAAAATCGCTCATCTAATTCTTCCATAAAGGCGGAAATTCCTGACCTGGTTTTCACAGTCACTCCCGTGACCAGGTGGATATATAAATAGTTATGAAGACTTTCGATATACGTAATCCTGTGGTAGGGAATGTCCTGCCTCTGACGACTGGAAGGATCGTAAACAGTTACCTTAGCCACATGCTTTTTCTGAAATCTTCTTCTGATTTCCTGTAATAACTCTATTTTAGGTGGTTTTATAAGATAAAATAAAGCATCCAGCTCATATGCCTCTGCTCCAAATTCCCGGCTGGAACTGATCAACACCAGCTCCGTGCCCGGCCACTGTTCTTTTATCGTTCTTCCCACATCGATACCGTCTCTTTGTTTCATAAAAATATCTAAAAAAATCAAATCATATACCCTGTCATCCCCCTGCTGTTTCAGTAGTTGCTCCCCTTCCTCATATTCATCTATCTCAATATTCTCCCACACCCTCTCCAACCTGGTTCTCAGGGTCCGGATATCTTCTTTGTCATCATCACAAATTGCAATCCTCATGTATGTTCACCTGCTTTTCGTTATTCCGTCTTAATAAAGTTTACGATATTTTAAATATCTTATTTATGATAATTATATATCAATCTTCTTCTGTTTTCTACTACCGTTTCTCCCATTTTTTGACCGTTTGTCTCAAAATATGCAAGAATGCTGGACGTTTTTTCGTATTTCGTGTATCATAATGGTATGAAAAAGGGCATGATTTCCAATACTAATTATAAGAAAAAGCATTACAAAAAGATGAAAGGAGATTTCCATGAGTGACTCAAAGACCCTCGATTTTAATGGAAAGGCAAGACTTCCTGGCATTTTTCTTACTTTGCTCACATTTTTGGGCAGCGCCGTACTCCTTGTCTGCGCGCTCCGCACCGGAATGGTACCCGGACTTTATCTGGCCGCCCTTTCTGCCGGATGTCTGATCGCCATAATCCTGACCTATGTTCTTACGAAAAATCCAAGGCAAAAGATCCGTTTCCTGATTGGTATTCTCTGGTCTATCCTCTGTCTTGTTCTGTTTTGCTTCGCAGGATACTTCATTCGCCAGACCCAGAATACGCTGGAGCAGGTATCCGGAGTGACTTACGAGACTTCCAGTATTTCCTTTTACGTAAAAAAAGAAGCATCTGTACAGACACTTCAGGATGTTTCAGAGGAAACCTTCGGTATCCTGAAGGTTCTGGACCGTGAGAACACAGAGGATGCGCTAAAGCAGCTTCAAGAAGAACAGGACATTCATCCCTCCACGAAAGAATATGAGGGGCTGACCCAGATGGCAGATGCGCTGAGAAACGATGAGGTCGGTGTTATCGTCCTCAATCAGGCCTTTCTGACACTCTATGAGGAGGCAGATGGCTATGAAACCTTTCCGGATGAAATCCGCGAGTTGGCCACAAAACAGTTGAAACATGCGATACCATCCACGGTACAAGAGGAAGGTCAAAAAGAAACAGAGCAAAACACAGCCTCCTCCCAGCAGGATTCTTCTGACGTGATCCACATTTACATCAGCGGCAGTGATACCAGAAGCAGCACATTAGCGGGGCGAAGCAACAGCGATGTTAATATCATCGCCAGCATCAACCCCTCAGAGAAAAAGATCCTTCTGCTTACGACACCGAGAGACTATTATGTTCCTCTATCCATTTCCGGCGGCGTGCCGGATAAATTGACCCATGCGGGTATCTACGGAGTCCAGGTCAGCATGGATACTCTTTCTATGCTCTATGAGATTCCTATTGACTACTATTTTCGCATGAATTTCGTAGGCTTTGTGGATATCATTGATGCTCTTGGCGGTGTGGATGTATATTCCGAATATGATTTTGATGCAGGCGGTTATCACTTTCAGAAAGGCATAAACACGTTAAACGGAACACAAGCTCTGGCCTTCTCCAGGGAACGATATTCCTTTGCGTCTGGAGACCGGCAGCGCGGAAAAAATCAGATGGCCGTGATCAATGGCGTCATTCAAAAGGCTTCCAGCCCTGCAATTCTGACCAAATACTTTTCTATTTTGCAGGAGGTACAGGACTGCGTGGAGACGAATATCCCATACGACCTCATGGCAGAACTGGTACGCATACAGCTGTCGAATCCCGGTAGCTGGGAGGTTACCAGTTATAGCGTGGATGGAACCGGAGACAGTCAGATCCCCTATTCTATGAGCATCCCTGTATATGTCATGAATCCAGACTATGAGACCGTAGATCATGCGAAAACATTATTAAAGCAGATAGCCGATAAGTAATTTACCGGCTATCTGCCCCTTAATTAAAACGTCCAACTCTCTATGTCATGGCAGGCAACCGTTACTCCTGTCCTGTTTTTTTAGATTCTTTTACACAAAATACATTTCCAGACTTCCGGCAATCTCCTTTTCCATGGCGGACGCGTCTTCCTGACTGTCTGCGCTGACAGAAATGTAGGTTTTCAGCTTTGGCTCTGTCCCGGATGGTCTTACTACAACGGAACAATGATCCTCTAACAAAAATTTTAACACATCGGACTTCGGAAGTCCGTCCAGTCCCTGGGCATAGTCCAGACACTGTACCACCTTCTTCGGCCCAAAAGCAGACACTCCTGTGCGAAATCCTGCCATAATCTGCTGCATTTTTTCAAACCCGGACGCTCCTTCGAATTCGTAGGAATGAAGGGTATTCAGGCAATAGCCATAGGTACGGTAAAGCTCCTGCAATTTCTCTAACAGGCCGATGCCCTTTGATTTATAGTAGGCAAACATCTCACAAATTAAAAATGCCCCGTCTACAGCGTCCTTGTCCCTCACATAGGAGCCACTCAGATATCCGTAGCTCTCCTCAAAACCGAAAATATAGGAATCCGATTTGCCCTTCTCTTCCAGAAAACCGATTTGTTCCCCGATAAATTTAAAGCCGGTCAACACATTGATGGTGCGTACGCCATAATGGGCTGCTATCCGCTCCGCCATGTCAATGGTTACAATGGTTTTTACCATCACCGGATCCTGCGGCATGGTTTTCATTTGGCTGCGTCTGGCACAAATATAATCCAACAACAGCATTCCCGTTTCATTTCCGGTCAAAAGCACATATTCCCCAAACCGGTTTTTTACCGCAATGCCCACACGGTCACAATCCGGGTCTGTGGCCAGCAAAAGATCAGCATGTTCCTTTTTCGCGTATTCCATACCAAGAGACATCGCCTCTTTCATTTCCGGATTGGGATAAGGGCAGGTTGGAAAGTTTCCATCCGGCTGTTCCTGCTCTTTTACCACCGTCACTCTGGAATAGCCGGATTCTTTCAAGGTACGAAGTACCGGCCTCAATCCCGTGCCATTTAGAGGGGAATAGACAATGGCCACATCCCGGTCCACAGGAGTGTTCTCATCCAAAAGAGTCTGCCCTTTTACCGCTTCCACAAAGTCCGTATACACCGTCTCCGGAATATACCGGATCTTTCCGCTGCGTATCCCTTCCTCAAACTCCATAGTCTCTATTCCATCAAAAGTATCCAGCTTTTCAATCTCTTCTAAGATCTGCGCGGCAGCTTCTGTGGTAATCTGGCAGCCGTCCGGGCCGTAAACCTTATATCCATTGTATTTGGAAGGATTGTGGGAGGCTGTCACCATGATACCTGCCGCACAGTGTAATGTTCTGACCGCAAAGGAAAGACAGGGCGTAGGCATTAGCTGATCGTAAATCCAGACTGCGATACCGTTAGCAGCAAAGACTCCTGACGCAACCTGTGCAAACAAATCTGATTTGATTCTGGAATCATAGCTGACTGCAATCTTTCTCTCATCCTGAGAGAAATGCTTTTTGATATAGTCCGCCAATCCCTGGGAAGCCTTTGCTACCGTATAAATATTCATACGGTTGGTACCTGCTCCGATGACCCCTCTCAGGCCACCGGTCCCGAAGGCTAAATCCCGATAAAACGCATCTTCCATTTTTTCCGGATTTCCCGCCATTTCCTTTAATTCTCTCGCCACGTCCGCATCCTTTGTGGCTTTTTTCTTCCAGAGCTCATATTGCTCCGTCATTTTTACCTTGTCCATCTCTTATCTCCTTAACAACTTACCTTTAATAGCTGAGCCTTCCCATGAAGCTTCATGGGAATCGAATTTGCCGGGATAAAAATACAATCTCCTTTGAAGAAATTGATAAATTCTCCCTCCTCCCCAAAGAGTACTCCACATCCTCTGGTGCACAAAAGTACCTGAAAGGAATTGCTCCCTGTCTGAAACTCTGCCATCTGTCTGCATCTTTCCGTATTAATCAGCTGACGCTCTACCTGAAAATATTTACACCGGCAAAGCAGTTCCAGAGCACACCCCGGCTGATACTTCAGCACGCGCATAGGCTGCCTTGGCTCCGCGCTCCCCTTCAGATTTACCACATCCAGAGCTTTATCGATGTGAAGCTGTCTTTTCTGACCATTTTTATCCACCCGTTCATAGTCATACATCCGATATGTGAGGTTAGAACTCTCCTGAATCTCCGCTATTAAGGTGCCTGCCCCTATGGCATGTACCATTCCCGGCTCGATATAAAAGACATCGTCTTTTTTGATCCTTACCTTTTGCAGATACTTTTCCACAGTACCGCGTTCCAGGCTCTGTCTCAGAGTTTTCTTATCCATATCGTGATAAAATCCATAGACCAGCTTTGCATCCCTGGATGCGTCCAACACATACCACATCTCTGTCTTTCCAAGAGAGCCATTCTCGTGCTTCATGGCGTAAACATCATCTGGATGAACTTGAACAGATAAATCTTTTTTCGCGTCAATCAGTTTGATCAGAATGGGAAGCTCCCCATTCGTTCTGGGATGGGTTCCCAGATATTCCGGATGTTCACCCAGCACCTGGGAGAGCGGCTTACCTGTATGCTCCCCACTGGCCACCTCGCTTAGACCGTCCGGATGTGTGGAACACTCCCAGGTTTCCGCCAGAGGGGTAAGATCGATTCCTTTGGAAAAGTCGTCGTTTAGCCGGCTCCCTCCCCAGAGATAATCTTTCCCCGCAGGCTTTAGCAAAAATGGCTTAGTCTTCCAGTTCAAACTTTTGTTTGTCATGCACGCTGATCTCCTTACCCAACTGTACTTCAATCACGTTTAGCTCTGTATCGGCGATGATGGTATGTCTGCATCCCGCCTGCATAGTCACCACGTCTCCGGCCTTTACGGGCTGTTCCATGCCATCCACAATGGTTCTTCCCTCTCCGGAAATAATTGTCCAAACCTCATCTCTTCTTTCATGGCTGTGGTAATTCATACGATGACCCGGATTTAATATAACTTTAATCGTCATACTCTCCTCTTCGATGTCTAACACCCGGAAGCTTCCCCAGGACTTCTCCGCAAACATGATCTGCTGATCTATCTGATCCACATAAGGCTTAATGTAGCTGGACTGCTCTTTGTCGGAGACAAGAATTCCTTCCGGACTGGCAGAAACCACCACATCTTTCAATCCCATGCAAAGTACCGGAACGTCCAACTCATTAATGACATGCACATTTTCACAGGTTTCATTCAGCATCGCTTCACCCACGCTGGTGTCTTCCATGGCCTCTGTCAGTGTATTCCAGGTCCCCAAATCTTTCCACTGACCCTGGAAGCGCATCACCTGGATCTGTTTTTCCTTTTCCACCACCGCATAGTCAAAACTGATTTTCGTAAGAGTTTCATACTTGGAGAACAGATCCTCATAATCTGTAAAATCAATCAACTCATGGGCTCTCTTTAACACATAGTTGAGCCTATAAGCAAACACACCCCCGTTCCACAAAGCGCCCTTACGGATATATGCTTTTGCAGTCTCAGCGTCCGGCTTCTCTTTAAACGTATCCACAAGACTTACCTTTTCCTGGTCCGACGGGATAATATATCCATACTTTTCACTGGGATAGGTGGGCTCGATTCCCATCAGAACCAAATTCGCGTCGCCCTTCTCGGCCAGACGGCCCAGTTCTTTTATCGCTTCAAAATAATCTTCTTCCACATAAGGATCCACCGGACATACCACCACAGATTCCTCTCCGGAAACCCCCTTCACATCATGAAGATAGGCACTGGCCAGCGCAATAGCCGGAAAGGTGTCTCTTCTGCAAGGTTCTACACAGATTCCTACGCCCTCGCCCAGCTGGTTGTGAATGGCGGATACCTGCGTCTTAGAAGTAGCTATGGTTACTGTGGCATCTTTGTCCACGGAACGGATTTGGCGGTACACCCGCTGTACCATGGATTCAAACTCTCCGTCCTCCTTTTTAAAAATCTTGATAAATTGCTTGGAACGAATATCGTTAGACAGAGGCCACAAACGTTTTCCTGAGCCCCCGGACAGTAATACTATATTCATCTTTCTTCCTTTCCGGACAAATCACACATTTTTGTCCTTTTGTATAACTAAGACCGCTCTATCCTGTAGGGATACAACGGTCTGTTTTTTATTTATCGCTCTGCTCTCATCGGATTATGCAGGAAATCCTCATAAGCCAGCCGGATTCCATCTTCCAATTCCGTCTGATAGCTCCAGCCCAGCTTCTGAAGCTTTGATACATCCAAAAGCTTTCTGGGCGTACCATCCGGCTTAGAGGCATCCCACTTGATCACTCCCTGATATCCAATCACTTTTGCCGTCAGTTCGGCCAATTCCTTAATGGTAAGTTCCTTTCCGCTACCCACATTCACAGTCTCGTCTCCGGAATAATGATTCATCAGGAATACACAGGCGTCTGCCAAATCATCCACATATAAAAACTCACGTAAAGGCGCCCCGGTTCCCCAGCAGGTAACTTCCTTTAGTCCTGCTTCCTTTGCCTCATGAAACCTGCGGATAAAAGCAGGCAGTACATGGCTGTGGGTGGGATGGTAATTATCATTGGGGCCGTAAAGGTTGGTTGGCATGGCAGAAATATAATCGGTACCATACTGTCTGTTCAAAAACTCGCAGTATTTTAAGCCTGAGATCTTTGCCAGCGCATAGGCTTCGTTGGTCTTTTCCAGCTCTGAGGTAAGCAGGCACCTCTCCGGCATGGGCTGAGGCGCCATTCTGGGATAAATACAAGAAGATCCCAAAAACAAAAGTTTCTTACAGTGATTTTCCCAGGCAGAGTGAATGACATTCATCTCCAGAATCATGTTATCATACATAAAATCTGCCAAAGCACTCTGGTTTGCCACAATACCTCCTACTTTTGCAGCTGCCAGAAAGACATAATCCGGTTTTTCCTGCGCAAAAAACGCTTCTACCTCCGTCTGCCGGCAAAGATTTAACTCCTTATGCGTCCTGGTGATAATATTATGGTAGCCTTCCTTTTCCAAGGCCCGGATAATGGCGGAGCCCACCATCCCCCGGTGTCCGGCCACATAAATCTTCGCATCTTTCTCCATCATGATTTCTTCCCTCTTTCTCCTTACTGAACCTGTTCTAACGCTCTTTTAATAGCCGCTTCTCTCTTGGCCAGTTCTCTGTCATGCTCTGCCATGATGCGTACCAGCTCCTCATAACTGGTCTTTTGCGGGTTCCATCCCAGAACGGTTTTGGCTTTTGTAGGATCTCCCCAGAGATTGTCCACATCCGTAGGTCTGAACCAGGCCGGATTTACGCACACCAGCATCTTTCCGGTTTTTTGATCATACCCCTTCTCATCCAGTCCGCTTCCCTCCCAGCGCAGCTCAATCCCGTTGGCGCGAAAAGCTTTTTCCGTAAAATCTCTCACGGTATGCTGTTCTCCGGTGGCAATTACAAAATCTTCCGGTACATCGTGCTGTAAAATCATCCACATACATTCAACATAATCCTTTGCATAGCCCCAATCTCTTTTAGAATCCATATTTCCAAGCTCCAGATGATCCTGAAGGCCTTCTGCGATCCGTCCGGCGGCCAGCGTGATTTTTCTCGTTACAAAATTCTCTCCGCGTCTTTCGGATTCATGGTTAAATAAGATTCCGTTTACTGCAAACATCCCATAAGCTTCCCGGTATTCTTTTGTAATCCAGAATCCATACTGCTTGGCTACCGCATAGGGACTGTAGGGATGGAATGGTGTCGTCTCCTTCTGGGGAACCTCTTCCACTTTTCCGTATAGCTCGGATGTGGATGCCTGATAGATTCTGGTTTTTTTCGTCAAACCTAAAATACGTACCGCCTCCAGGATCCTCAAAACCCCGATCGCGTCCACATCACCAGAGTACTCCGGTACGTCAAAAGAAACCTGCACATGTGATTGGGCCGCCAGATTATAGATTTCATCAGGCTGTACCAGATTGATAATTCGAATCAAGGAGGAAGAATCTGATAAATCTCCATCGTGAAGCGTCACCGCATGTTTTTCAATCAGATGATCGATCCGGGCCGTATTTGAAATCGATGCCCTTCTCGTAATCCCGTGCACTTCATAGCCCTTTTCCAATAAAAACTCTGCCAGATAAGAACCATCCTGGCCTGTAATTCCTGTAATCAATGCTTTTTTCATCTTTAACCCTCATCTTCCTATTCATTCACGCTTTATTATTGTGGCTTTTTCCCAGTTATATGCGCATGCATTCTGTTCGTCATTATAATTGGAAATTCCCCACTTGAGAAGTGTATATCTTGCAAAGCACTAGCATTATATTGACTTTTATGTTATACTAAGTCATCAACAAAGAAATTTCTTTCAAAGATTAAGAGGAGCCTTGCCATGGATACTTCCTTGTTTCACGGAAATCTTGTAACTTCAAACCGTATTCTCTATACCCCATCCGACTTTGCCAAAACAAATTTGATCCATCTGCAGGAAATTGGGGAACTTCATGCTCAAAAGCCTCATACCAGCCAGCGCTCCAACCTATTATCCTATTTGTTTTTTATGGTAATCAGAGGGGAGGGCACACTGGAGTATGATGGAAAAATCCATGCTCTTTTCCAGGGAGACTGTGTTTTTATTGATTGCAGAAAGCCCTATGCTCACCGTACTTCTTCTAATTTATGGAGCTTAAAATGGGCCCATTTCTATGGCCCCAATATGCATGCAATCTACGAAAAATATGTCCAGAGAGGCGGCAATCCCTGCTTTCACGCAGCAAATCTTTCTGCTTATGAAAGTATCCTGCAAGAAATCTATGAGATTGCTTCTTCCTCCTCCTACATACGGGATATGAAAATCTACGAAAAGCTTACCTCTCTCTTAACACTTTTAATGGAGGAAAGCTGGAATCCAAAGAGAAATCTACGCAGTACCTCCCGAAAACGAAATCTGCAAAATGTCAAAGAATATCTGGACCAAAACTATCCCCAGAAAATCACTCTGGAGCAACTGGCTGACACCTTTTTTATCAATAAATTTTATCTGACCCGGTGTTTTAAGGAACAATTTGGCATGTCTGTAAATCATTACCTGTTGCAGGTGCGTATTACCCACGCTAAGCAGCTTCTTCGTTTTACCGATCTTGCCATAGAAAAGGTGGGACATGAATGCGGAATGAGCGATGCCAATTATTTTTCCAGAATGTTCAAAAAAGTAGAAGGTATTTCTCCCGGGGAATTTCGTAGGAGATGGTGAATTTCCATCCCCTTCCCTCTTTTGAAGAAGCATTCTAAAAAATAGCATAAAAGTGTTGTAACTGGTATCGATCATAAGATATAATCAAATATCATAGAGAAATGAGGTGTTGACTATGCCAAAAACTTACTCCCCTGAATTAAGAAAGAAAATCATTCGCCTTCATGAGGAAGAAGGGCGTTCTATTAAAAGCATCCATGAAGAGTACGGTGTATCCAAGTCCATCATTTCCAAGTGGTGCAATGACTTCTTGAGGAAAAGTCAGACAGATCCCGAAGCAAGAGAGGAATACGAACGCATTCAGGAAATTTTGCAGCTTCGAAGAGAAATGGATCGACTTCGCAGTAAAATCTTTCGATGAATTAACAGAATCGGTTGGATTTATCTTAAAATACCATATTTTTGAAGTAATCGTATCCGGCGTTTTCCACGATGTAAAGATGATTTTATTACCATCTCTTTTTGCGGATTTCTTAAAAGATATTTTTTTATAAAACGAATCCATCGACGGATCCATTCCAGCGGTAAAAGATAAGGCTTTGTCATCAGCTCAGGCCGAAACATCATAAAGCTCTCTTTGGGAGGAAAAAGAAATATCATGATTCTTCGAAGCAAACTGCTGTCCGCTCCGCTTATGACCGCCATAGAAGTCATACGGGATGCAAGCAGTTTTTCTTTTGTATCATTTCCGAATGCACCGCTATACAAAATATCCTCCAGTAATTCCTTTGGACGATAATATTTCCCGTTTGGCACTTCAAACCCAAGATACCTTTTTCCAATCTCCATACAATCACAGTAAAATGGATATCCCCCGGTTTCCTGAAGAGCTTTCCCAATATACTCCCAGTCCATTTCAGCAGCATATTTTTCTCTGAACAATAAAAGATCCAACACCTGGCGAATTCCTACCCCCCCTTCACAAAAGTGTTTTAAGGTATGAAAAAACAGAAAAAGATAATGATCCGTATACGTCATTGTCCTGATTCGGTGCCCCTGTATATCACATTCCAGGTAATGTTTCGTTACATCCTTAAAATAATCATTAAAAGTTCTTTTAATCATGCTTTCCTGACCAATGGGATTCAGATGGAGTTCGATGGAAAGTCCGCTAGGATGGCAAAATGTAACTTCCTGAATCTCATCCAAAATTTGCTCGCATTCTTTCTTATCCTCTATCTCATAAAAATTATCTAACAAGATCCCCTTGGTTTGTTCAAACTCCTTTGGAGTAATGAGAAAATCTTCATCAGCAGAGGGTCTGCAATCCGCATACCTTCCATATAATTTGCGGCAGATAATACCTTTAAGGATAAGAGGAAAGACTCCTTGTTCCTGAAGTTTCCCGTAAATGTCAAACAACAGTTCCGTACGTCTCATCTGCCCTGCTATGCTGCCAATTACACTGGGAGCATATCTTTGATATACTTCTGATGTAACAAAAGTATCCGAAATTTCAGATGCCAGTTCAAAAATAAGTGCCAACAGATTGTGTGATCTGGCCAGCAGCAGCACCGGCTCCCAATCAAATTGGGGACTGCGTAATCGCTTTTCCATCGCCTCATCCGTCTTTTTAGGATGGAAACAAAATTTTAGAAGATAGATAAATTCTTGGATGGTTGTCTTCTTCACTTGATTTTGTTTTTCTGATTGTACTCTATCTCTCGCCCCCATATATAGATCTCCTCAAAAGATCTGCTTCCCGGTTCTTTTATATTATATAGGCAATCCCCATCATAAATCAAGAAAGAGCATCATCCTCTGCGCATTTTACTTCCGTTTTCTCTTCCACAGAACCCTCCATTCCTTCCACACCTTCTCTCTCCTGCAAGCGACTCCCCTTATGACGCGAAATAGAAGCACAAACGGTCTCGCCCAGAGATGGCGATACGCAAAAGGACATTGCACTTTAAAATAGCGTTCATCCGGTAAGATTCTGTTCTTCAGATATTTGAATTTTGCCCTTCTTTCCGAAATGTTGTATGCCGCTTTCATCTCCTCTAATTCATGTTTTACCATGTTTTCCATAGTCCCATAAGTTCCGGAAAACAAAATATAATCCAGCATCTCTTTTTCCTCTGCTTGAAATTCTTCCAGCTCATGCGCTTTTTCTATGGAAAAAACTTTTTCACCCAATTCCCGAAACTGCTTCTCAAACTTGGCTATGCCAAGTTTCTCCAACTCAGCTTTTATATAAATCCAATGTAAGGTTTCCCTCTTTTTCCTAAGATACACATAGCTGTCTAAAAGAGACCGGAGTCCTGTTCCTCCGCCGGCATAGTGCTTATAGGCATGTGTCACAAAATAAATATAAAAATCTTCATCACAAAAATGCCAGCCATATTCCTTATCCCTGTCTTTGATCAGACGCTGCTTCACATCTGCGTAATAGGCTTCCCATCCCGGAGCACTGTATGGGCCGTACAGACTGGTATGCATCTCGTAATTATAGACAGGAGGCTTTTTGTAGATATCATGATTACCTTTTTTAATTTGGACTTCCCGGTAGCCCCGACTCGTCATAAACGCAAATAACTTCTCCTGACCATCTGTGTCATAGAGAATATCATTATCCGCCATTTGGCACATCCCGGCCTTGGGATACAGTTCTTTTAAAATAATTCCTTTCAGCGGAAGATACCAAATCTTTTCTTTTTCCATAAAACGAAGGATTTCCTCCCTCTCCGCATCCAACAGCAGATTTTTGCATATGGCTTCTGCCTTGTCCTTTTTCCAGCGTTTCAAAAGCGCTCTGGTATTTTCCCGTTCCACCGGAAACAAAACATCCCGCTCCTGCGCAAGAATGGATTCTATGGCCATATAGGCAATCGCTTCCAGAGCATGTTTTTTGCTCATCTGATACAGGCTCTTCAGATTTGTCTGTTGCAGCCGCCCTCTTTCCGGTTCTGTTCCATGAATGGCGCATGCCGCCAGATAAATTACCCCATAGCCCGCATTCCGCTGTTCTCTTTGGACATCTGTTCTCGCGCTTTCCTCTGTCAATGTCCATCCGTTTCCACAGCTTTCTCCTGCTTTTCCATCCATACCGGCTAATCCTCATCCTTCCGATCTTCTAAATAGTTGTCGGTGACAGCATCTATTTCTTCATCCAATTTCTCAATCTGATTTTCCAGATCCGTCTTTTGCCTCGTCCATTCGCTTTCCACGGTTTCCTGTCTGCTCTCAATTGTTCTCCGATATTCTCTTGCTTGGATAAAATCTGCTACAAACAAGCTATCTTCTTTACAATATCCATCTACCTTCTCCAGCATGGAGGCAAATTGTCCTTCCTCATACTGCTCTGCTTCAGAATCTGAACCAATGGTAAATATCAGGTTTCCTCCCTGGGATGTGGCGCTGGCTAGCAGGCTGCTGGCTCCATCTTGAAGCCAGGCGACGGCGCCCGGATGCCAAATTCCTTCTTCTGAATCCGATAAAATCAAAGGCAGTTCTTCCTCGCCGTGATGGACTATAGCTGAAAAACCCTGTTCCTCCAAAAATGAATCCAGCCTTCCACTGTAGGTCTCTGAAACCGTATATACGGTATCCGGCCGTTCAACTCCTGCTTCTTCCTCCATTTCCCGGCAGGCTGCCAGCCATTCTTCAGAGCCCATATCTTCCTGCCAGACCAGGCAGCAGGTCCATCCCGCATCCAACAATTCCTTAAACTGGGATTGACTCAGGCAACCATCCCTTCCCGGAAGATCATCCGATGACAGACACAATACCCCTGTAAATCCATACTCTTTCATTTGGGGATAAATATCCGTATAAATAATTTCATCCAAATCTGTAAACAGAAAAATCACACTTCCCATCCCCTGATATTGGTTGGTATACGCTTTTTCAAGGGATTCCAGTTCTTTTTCCAAGTCATACATTTTCACATTCAACGGGCGAAGCGCCTCTTCCATCTGATCATAAAGAAGCCGACTTTCCTCTTTCTCCTGCGCTTCCTGCCAGAACAGAAACGCCAGAAGCGCAGCCAGCGCTGCACAAAACACCAGGGCTGCCAACTTCCATATTCTTCTTATCTCAAACTCAAATTTACTCATTCTGATACCTTTCATACAATTGTATCATTTCTCATCCTTCATAATTCTGTTAGGACTTACACCGTATCTTGGATACGCAAAAAAGCCTTTTGATTTTTTCCAGCAACGCTCTGCAAAAAAAGCCAGCTTACGCAAGAAAAAAGTCCTGCACCACACCGTGATATAGATCTTATACGCCGCATCTTCCGGCGTCCGCACACGCTTCCCATGTTCCCACCTGCTCATCTTTCCAAGAATCTGACTGGCAGCGATCCCATGTTCCAGGGTATACTGATGATCACCGCATAGGATATAACCAGCCCCGTCGCGTCCCACAATGCGGTGGAGAATATAGTGTCCGTTCTTTCTTCGAAATAATACTACATCGTAAATATCATATTCTCTGCATGCTTCTACCACAACGCAATCCCTGTCCGGTCTTAGCAACGGAAGCATACTGTTTCCCTCTGGCACAAAGATTGCATAACCGCACTGCTCCAGGGCTTTTTCTAAGCCTCCTGCTACGTTTTTTGCCCCTGCTTTCATGGCTCAATCAGTAATCCGTGTTCTCGGAAACGTTCTAAAACCAAATCCAGGTCCCTCTGGGCAGTCTGCGCATCAATGTCATACTTCTCCAGCATCTTCTCCAAAATTGCTTCCCGAGAGGTATTTTCCTGCAAGCAGTTCCAGATAAACACGCCTGTCTCATTCATCTGAACCATTCCCCAGAATGCTCCTTCTGAATCACCTGCCGTCACGGCTACTGCCT
>CABSEG010000016.1 GCA_902476645.1 uncultured Lachnospiraceae bacterium
CCCGGAATATACCTCGGAACGTTCCAGGATCGGGTTCCTGTCCGCATCCACGATTCCCGGCGCCGTGGAGCTGTTAGCATTGACGAAATAGGCGTTTGCGTAGGCTTCATCGTCCGGGCGTTCCGCATCCCCGTCACGGAGCGGCGTCTTTAGGACGGAAAGTGCCGGGACACTCCTGCCATTGCCCTTCAACTTTGCCTCGCCTTCTTTGTAGGCGGCTTCGATGGCTGCCTTAATCTTATTGATGGTCACTGTATCCGACTTAGGGATGATCAGGCTGACACTGTATTTTGGAGTGCCACCGTTGATAGACTTGGGCTGCCATACGTTGCAGTAGCTCCATCTGGTATTGGGGCCGGTAATCACTTTCATCGGGTTCTTGACTTTATTTGACATTCTGGTTTCCTCCTCAATCTTTAAAATCATTCTGTGCTGTATTCATAGGCTGCCGTTTATCGGACAATGGCACAAGGACGGGCTTGCCCTGGGGCTTTTCAATCAGTCCTCCCAGCAGCTCGTCAAATTTCTTTTTGCCTAAGAGCTTCTGCATCTCCGTAAGGCCAAGTATCTTTTTAGCGTAGGGGTCGTATCCTGCCTGGGAAACAGCATCGGCCACTGCATCCTCG
Organism: uncultured Lachnospiraceae bacterium; assembly: GCA_902476645.1. Lineage (GTDB taxonomy): Bacteria > Bacillota > Clostridia > Lachnospirales > Lachnospiraceae > CABSEG01. Next base: position 627 of record CABSEG010000016.1, read on the forward strand.
CTGATATACCGGCGGTTGGAGCGCCCCTCCACCACCTTGTATCCGGGATACTCCGTCCCGCTAAGCGCCTGCCGAAGTGCGTATTCCTTCACGTCCGCAGCCCAGGCGGCCAGTTCATCCACTTTGTCCAGGATGGCGGCAATCTCCGCATCCTCCAGTGTGTCTGGCATCTCAAAATCATATTTCGCCAGTTCCAGGTTGTACTCCGCCCTCTTCCGGCAGACCGCCTTCGCTTTACAGAACCGGCACCAATCCCCACAGGCAAACTCCCCGCCGCCCTCATAGGCCAGCTTCGCCTTATAAGTCAAGTCATTGCAGGCCCACTGCAAAAGATCATCTTTTGCCATGATGCATACACTCACGTTATCCCGGCGTGGCTGGAAGATGGTCATGCGGACAGTATCAATATCATAGATACCGTCAAATAGTTCCAGAGCGCCCAGAGCATACAGCATCATCTGGGGATTTTCTATCGCGGATACCTCCACACCTTTCCCGTGCTTGTAATCCACAATATCCAGGGTACCGTCTGCGATGATGACGCAGTCGCCAGTTCCGAAGCCGTCTTTGACGAAACGGGAAAAGTCCAACCGCTGCTCAATCAGCACCACCGGGTCTTTGCAGGATTTCTTTGCGCCTTCCACCAGTTCCAGCACATAGGCCGCATAGTCCAAAGCGCACTGCTCCATTTCCTCGTTGTAAAAGGAAAGGTTCTCCGTTGGGTCTGCGGCATCCATGCCAAGTGCCTGTTTCAGCTTGTATTCACACAGGCTGTGGGCGTCCGTCCCTTCCTGGGCATATTCGCTGCCCGTATCTTCATACTTCTCGCAAAGCCTTGCGGAAGGCGGGCAGTTCAGCCACCGGTGGCTGGAGGAAGCGGAAAGCAATGCGTGTTTTCCCATCACAGCACCTCCGCTTCCGCAAGGAGCGCCGGGTACTCCGCCGGGTCAATGTCCGACAGCTTATCGGCACCATGCTTGATCAGGAGCGCCTTTACTTCCGATGTGTGTCCGGCGCGGGACTTCTCCGCCAGAGCCGCACGCACCTGTTCCAGCGTCAACGATTTTGATTGCTGCCCTGCCTTCTCTGTAGGCAACTCCTCTTTCTTTGCGACAGTTTTCTTTTCCGGTTTCTGAGCCGGCTTTTCCTCCGTGGTTTGGTCCGGCTGTTCCTGCCCGCCCTGTGCGACAGCGTCTGCCACCGCCTGCAGGCTGTTTGCCAAGGAACGGAGATCGGATACCACTTCCAAAAGAAGTTTTATCTTACTCATGCGCCAGCCCCCCTTCCGCAACCTCCCGGATCGAGAGTTCCTCCACGGAACTGCCCGGAACAATGACCGTCAGCCGGACCTTATCCCCCAGCAGGAAACGCATGAACCGCTCCCGCACAGAGACATTCCGCAAACTGACTGCTCCGCTGTTCACAGGCTTCTTTGAAACACGGATCTGTAATGTGTGTTTCATCTCTTCACCTCTGCTTTCTGAAGGACGGTATCGGGATGTCCTTCAACATATGGAGATTTGGAGGCTGTTTTGAGGGGGTATCTCAGAAATATTTCAAAAACTTTTTTCTGGCCCATTCGATGGATTCCCGGATGGACTTGATGTCTTTACCCTCTCGGCGGGCGATCTCCCGGAGGGATACCCCTTCGGCCAGCATCAGCAACCTGCGCCGCTGCACCTCTGAGAGCTGCTCGAACGCCTCTTTGATCCGCTGGTTTTCAAGCTGCAGAAAAAGTTCCGTCTCCGGAGTACTGCCGTCCGCATAATCCTCGCCTTCATATTCTGCTGCATCCAGGGAATAGCAATGGTACCGCTCCTTCCGATCCTGATTGCTTTCCTCCCGTCTGGAATCCAGGATTAAGTTTCCGATTTCCTCATTGACCTCTACGTCTGAGGTCTCACCATTTGCAAATGTGTAATTGATTTTCAATTTGCCGTTCTCCTTTCGGAGCCCGGCAGGCGGCACCTTAGCCGCTAAAATAAAAAAAAGAGCCTGACAAGCAGCACAAAAGTGCCGCTTGCCAGGCTCAATGTCGTCTCCATCATCTTTCAGATGGTATCGTGAGGGTTTAACCGATAACTAAGGAATGAAATCTCCCCCTCGTGCATCATGCTCAAACAAACGAATGATCCTTGTCCCGATTTAGCTATCCGTTTCCCTATCCCATATACATTCCTTATGAGACTTGCCGTATTACCGTAGCGCCTCGGTCAGCTCCCTGCGTAAACATTTGGAGCGAATCAGATTTCCTCTATTCAGTTTTAATTACCCCGATTTCTGAACTGCAATGTCTGCACTTTATCACGAAATCGGGATTACAGTTCTTTGTCGGGGTAACCAACTGTGCTTTTGTATTTACAGATGCATCCAATAGCCTGTGTCCGCATTTTGGACATAAAATGGATCTCCTTTTCTTCTCTAGTCCATTGGCCTGTACCTCCTTCTTTCTTTGCATATCACATACACTCCTTTCTTGGCTGCTATCCGGCATTCAGGGGTAGGGAGTATATGAATCATCTTGATTCCTTTTATTTTACAAGTTCTGTCAGCCAGGGAGCTATCGGCCTTGATATTACTCTGGCATTCAAATAAGCCATTTCCAGTGTCAGGCATGTATTACCCAAATAGTATCCTTCCATAACTGTCAGTGTCAGAGCAAGATCAGGCTTTTTCTCATTCGTCAGATATATCGGGAGAAGATACTGCATCTTTCCCTGATACCCTTGCGGCACTATAAGCCCCGGCTCAACTACTGTCTTTCTCCTGCCAAGTTCCACTGCCGTTTCAAATAAAAGTGGCAGATTCCTGGCTTTACGGATTTTCGCTGGAATACGCTCCAGATTTTCTGTGTCTCCCAATATGTGTTCCACGTTGACCCTGATAGGCCAGTCTGGTTGAAAACCTGCGCCGTTCTGCGCCATATAGTAGGAGGGCATCTGCGGCAATGGCTGCACATATTTCAGAAACGGTGACAGTTCATCGCAGAATCCCCTGAAGTACCAATCTTTCATCGAAGTCTTTTTATGGTTCCGATCAAAGCAGGCATAAATCCCTTTGTATCGGGATGTGTATAATCCTGTATGAAAACAGGCACACTCATTTTCCACATGAAAATAACCTGCCGCTTTCCTGGCATCCCTTTCTGAATTAAAATCAATGCTCTGCTTTCGGAAAACAATATGTATGTACCGCTCCAGTATGGGGGTATCCTCATTTTTCGTCTTATAAATTGGCTTCTTGAACCGCCATGGCTCCGGCAAAGCCAGTTTCGACAACTCATCCAATTGTCTGTACCAGTCCGGCACATAAGCAAAATCAAATAAATCCGTTTCTATCATTCTTATGTTCCTTTCATAACAATCTGTATTTTCCACCGTCCAATCTCTTCCAATGGCACTCTATCTCATGTATTCATATAACTGACTATTATTTCTATGGTCCCATTTCTTCCTCACTCCTTTCCCGTGTCCCATACTCCCTGAAATACAAAATAGGGAAAAGGCGTTCCTGCAGACACCACTGCATTCACGCCTTTTCCCTATGTGAGATAATAATTTTGTGGAAGTATGGCTCTTCCATACTATTGATGGTGCAGTTCTCTACGGATACTGCCTGAATTTTTTTAACCGTAAAGCCACTCCTCTATCCATCAAAAACATCTCCATTCTTCCAGCAAGTATGGTTGTACCATTCTCAAAAAGTCTTGTATCGCCATTTTTACTTTTCAAAGGTATGGCACTAACATACTTACAGGAGGTGATATCATGGCTATTCATCCAAGACAGTTCGGCATCGTGCTGAAAAATGCACGAATGGATAAAAAACTCACACAAGCAGAATTAGCTGAAATACTGGATATTTCTTTACCATATCTCAAAGACCTGGAGCGCTTCCGGAACAATCCGAGCTACGATGTCTTCGAAAAAGTAATCCGCTACTTCAACCTGTCAGCAGATACTGTTATCTATCCAAACGAGAATCTGACCAATACTACATATCAGCAGATTGAGCGTCTACTTACACGCTGTGATGAAGGGCAACTCCGTGTCATCCTTGCCACCACAGAAGCGTTGCTGTCCGAGAGTGAAATGCCTTCAGATTCAGAGTAACAGATAAAGGCGGTATTCAGGCGGTGTTTACATCACATTTTTCCTGTAATTTTCAAGGCTCATCCCTGCACCGGAATCCTCCTGCAAAAATGAGCCTTTTCGTCACTGTATCTGTTTAATCAATTCCTCTGGAGATATCTCCTGCCGGAAAAGTCCCAGACCACTTAATAGAAGGATGCAGTCTACATATCCTTGGCAGTATGCCTTCTGCCCCTCCATAGAATTCATATCTTCCAGCTTTGCCATCCACTCCAACAGCGTTTGCCACTGATCTTCAGGAAGACTACGAACTATCTCCTCACACGTTTCACGCATCTCCTCTAATTCCTGCTGTGTATCTCTATATCCCGGCACCTCAACTGCGGTGTCCCTCGTCACATTTTCACAACGAAGCTTATTCAAAAAACATCCAACCTGTTCCCATACTTTGTTCTGCATATTCCATTCCTCCAGTCTGCTAATTATTATTAATATATCCGCAGATATTACACCATACCAAACCCTACTCGTTCCTAAAAAAGGAATAGGCAGCATTCCAAGCGTTACGCTTCAGAACACTGCCTATTCCTTTTTTACCATATTCATTCGATAACCAACCCCTCGTACAGTCTGGATATACTCAGGCCGGCTAGGGTCATCTTCAATTTTCTTTCGAAGGCGGCGGATATGGGAAGTGATGTTGCTGTCATCCCGGAGATACTCCCCATTCCAGACGAAGTTATAAATTTGTTCTTTAGAAAGAATACTACCTTGATGAAGAGCCAGTACATACAGAATTCGGAACTCAATATTTGTCAGTCTCACTTCCTGATCTCGTTTCAAAACTTTATGCTGCTCCGACTGAATATATAATTCGCCGATTCGCATTGGTTCCTGCTCTTTTAATAATGTTTTATCCACACAAATATCTGATTCTCCTACGATTTTCATTATTTTGTCATATATAATTTTTTCTGATTCATCCAACGAAAGTACAATCAGCTTTCCCACATACTCACCTCGCTGTGCCACTAAAATCATAAGAACAAACTTGCAGTTTCTATTTTATCTTCTCTTTTTACTCTATAACCTGGAGTTCAAAATAATTTTTAACCCTTTGTTGTCCAAATACTTTGTCTATATTTCCTTAATCAAATTCAGACTCAGGCCCATACTTTTCAATGCCTGTATCTTCCCCGCAATTAGCGACAGCCCTTCACTATAATATCTGTAACCCTGTAAGCTCATCTACCTGTTCCGGAATCAACAGCCCAATTTCATCATAATACCTCAACATGTAGATACTGATTTGAAACAGGACTGAAAATTGTCCTATTTTAACAAAGAAACCACCTGTTCTTCATTATAAAACTTCACATTATACGAGAGTCAAACGACTCTCGTACTTTGGTAGGTGGCAATTTAAATCATCACCAGTATAAAGTTAAACACAAATTCCGCATCTATTCCCATTTGAAAAAACGTATGGCAATGCCTCCACAGACCACTGTGACCACCGCCATGATGGCAATTGGAAACCAGACTGATTCTAACGGTAGGCCCAGCGAAGTTGCTTTCAACAACTTAATCCCCTGTGTCAAAGGCAAAACATCTGCAATTTTCTGCAATGCAGACGGCATCACTTCATAAGGTAAGGTTGCCCCTGAAAAAATGAGCATCGGAAAATACAGGAGGCTGGCAGCCACACTGGCTGTTTTCGTATCAGGCGCAACACCTCCTACCATAAGTCCGATGCTGAACATCGAAAACATCACCAGAAGATACATGAACAAGAAAATTCCTATCGATCCGTTGAACCTGCATCCAAAAAATATGGACAAAACTCCAAAAACAAGGCACAAGGACAGCAACGAGTAGATTGCATAAATCGTCACCCACACTGCGAGCAAAAATGCCGGACTTGTAGGCGTAACTTTATATCTTTTTAATATCTTTTTCTGACGATAATCGGAAATCAACAGCGGAAGCCCCATCACACCACCTGCACAAATCGCAATGGTCGATAATGCCCCGAAGGACTGTTCCAAAAAGGTATATTTTACTTCGGGAGCCGCTGTTTTTGCTCCATAAATGACTCCCAAAATTACAGCAACCACTACCGGCATACAGAGAGCAAAAATAACCATGTCCATTCCCCGGAAGGATAACTTCAGTTCTGTTTTCAACATTGTAAAAAATTTATTCATTGTCTTCTTCCTCCTCTCCAGTAAACCACAAATACGCATCTTCCAATTTCTCATAAGGACTTAATGCCACCGCTTCTTCCACAGTCCCTTCAAAGGCGAATCCGCCATCCTTCAGGATACCAATCCGGTCACAGAGAATTTCCACCTCATCCATGAAATGAGAAGACAGAAATATTGTCAGGCCATGTTTCTTTAACTCCTGCAGGCTTTTCCAAACACCTCTTCTCGCTTTTGTATCAAGCCCTGTGGTAAGCTCATCCAAAAAGACCACCCTAGGATTAGGGATAAGAGACAACACAATAAATAATCTTTGCTTCTGACCTCCAGATAACTCGTTTACAAAAGCGTTTTCCTTATCTGCCAGACCAAATTTGTGCAGCAACTCTTTATATGCCAGTGGATACCTATAAAGGCAGGTCGTTTCCTCACACAATTCTTTTACCTTGATCTTATCCGGATAATTTGCTTCCTGGAACTGTACCCCAACCTGCTTAAAAAGTTGCTTTCGCTCCGTCCACGGGTCTAGCCCCAAAATGCGAACCGTTCCCGAATCCGCTTTCTTTGTCCCAAGGATACATTCTATTGTAGTACTCTTGCCTACGCCATTTGCTCCAAGCAGACCGTACACTTCACCCGCAGCAACTGAGAAGCTGAGATTCTCAATCACTTTCTTTCCGTCATAAGATTTGCTCAGCCCGGAAATTTGGATTGTTTTTTCCATTTCGTATGCCTCCTTATTTTAATTCTGAAATAAAGATTAGCATCCAATCCAACTATGGTGGGTAACTGTAGGGTTTTTATTCTGATATTTTTTTCATCTTCTCAATCTGACAAGTTACATAAAAAGCATTGCTTTTTGCCTCATTCAATGAAGTCAATAGCTTATCGCAAGCCCTTATGATATCATCATCTTCCTTTGGTGTATTAATAGCTATTCGGATATTAGTTTGCGGATCATCCGATAAGGCCTGAAGCATTCTTAAAATAGCAGAGAGAGAATAGTTTGCACAACGAAGAGAGCGTATAATTTTCAAGCGAAGCATATCTTCTTCTGTGTACACTCGGTATCTGTTTTCAGTTCGCTTGATGGTAAACAGACCATTCAGCTCCCAATTTCTTAATGTATCGATCGTTACCCCTAATATATCTGCTGCTTCCTTTCTTCTATATGTCCTCTGCACTCCAACATTGCTTTCACTCATACCCGATAAAATACTATGGGTAATCCGTATCGCTTCTTCTGCATTGGCTTTTTCGATGTCTATCTGAGCAATGTATCGCCTAGTCAATTCCATAGCTTTCTCATAATTCCTCAAAGCAGAAACCTTAATAATGTCAACCGCTTGTTTACGAAGTCCATTTTGAAGAACTTCCACCTGGAGAGCCGCCCGCGCTAATTTAAATTGTTCGATATGCAGATCAGTAAATACCCGGTAACCATTCTCTAACCGCTCTGGTTTTGGAATTAAACCGCACTTTTCATATAAACGTACCGTATTTACATGTATGCCGATTATCCTTGCTATGTCTATTGTCTTATATGTATTCATTCAACGCACCTCCATCCCTCATTATGTCATATTTTATAAGTCTGGTGTTATAATGTAGGGTTTTTTAGTTTACCGTAGAATGCCCTGAATAGCAAGTTTATTCTCAGTCTATCTAAATATTGGTTCAATATATGTTTTGATTAAGTCTATCCTATCCCTTATCTTTGGCACAAAAAGCGCAGAAGATGACACAACTATTTTATCTTTTATATTCACATAAATTATATTTCCTCCATCCCCCATCGCTGCATAACCATCTTCATTTACCCACCATAAATATCCATACGATAAATCATGTTTCTTCCATCGGCTATGCTCTCTCGTACTTTCTTCCACCCACTTTTCTGATACAATTCGTTTTCCGTTCCATATGCCTTTATTCAAATATAACTGACCAATTTTTGCCATATCCATAGGGGAAAGTGTAAGTCCCCAACCCGCTGTATGAATCCCTAATGAGTCCCGTACCCATCCGCTGGTATCTATAGATTCATTAAATGCCAGTTGTTCCTCCTTGCTTTTAAACATCAAATCTCCATCTACATGAATTTCTAATGGTGAAAATAAATTTTCATCTGCAAACTCAAATACCGACTGCCCTGTTGCTTTTACTAATATTCCTGAAAAAATATCCGGACCAATCAGAGGTGCATATCGGAATGTTCCGATCTTCCCCCGGCCCCCTAGCTGGTCTAAAGAAAATTTCACCCAATCCTCACTAGTAAAATATTTCACATATGGAGCAAAAAAACGATACTTATAAGGTGCTGTCATTGTCAGCATATCCTTGACTGTGATATTTTGGATGGTGTTTTCTCTCTTTCTTACTATGTATCCAGGGAAAAAATCCAGCACTTTCTGATCAACACTTTGGATATATCCTCTATCTACTGCAATCCCAATCAGTATTGAAATAATACTTTTTGTTACAGAATAAACATGAACCTGGCTTTCTCTTGTACATCCCTTGAAATATTTTTCATATACCAATTTTCCTTCTTTTAATACCGCCACACCTGTGGTATTCCCATAATCAGTGCTGATTTTTTGTTCGAGTTCTCTAATTCTTTTCTGATCCATGATATCTCCCTTCCTTTAACCTATTTGTAAACGCATTTTTTCTGTTTTATTTTTTTAATATCTTTTTTACTGGATAATAGACCTCTGTAATGAAGTCGCTCTCCTGCAAAACCTCCGAAGGACTTGTTACATAAACTTCATAAAGTGCATTACAATTTTCGTACCCTTCTTTTTCTGCCCATTCAATTTGCTTCGCATAAACAGAAGAGAGCTGAGAGTAGGAACCATGCACAACAGTTTTCAAACAAAGTCCAGGATAAAAATCCCTTGTTCCCGTTGCATACTCGTTGATTGGGACAGCAAATTCTGTATCCAGTCCAAATGGACTATATTCATCACTATGGAATAAAACCATTGGTGGAGCGGATGCTGTCAGGTTCTTTTCCTTCATTTTCTTAAACAGCTTTTCAAAGCAATACCCATACTCATCAGGAAAATCCTGTTCCTGAATCATCTTTCGTATGGACAGAAGATACATCTTGGGCACCTCCACCAGTTCTATACCAATATCTTCCATATATGACATAATCGACTTGCCCTTTCTTATGGCAGACATATCAGCATCTATCTGCTCCAACATATTTTTATACATCATCATTTGCATTGAAATCTCTTTTTTCTTTTTACTAAGAGCCGCATATAGTTTGTCATCCATTGCCTCCTCTGACTCAAGAATTGCCTTAATCTCTTCCAACGAAAAATGATACGCTTTCAGCCGATTAATAAACAGCATCGTCTCCAACTGATTAATAGAATAATAACGATACCCATTTTCTGGATTGATTTCTTCTGGAAGTATCAATCCTATTTCTGCATAATACCGAAGTGTTTTTGTGGATACTCGGCATATACTCGAAAATTCTCCAATCGTCAACATATAATAGGCCTCCTTTCCAGTACCAGTATAAACTTTGCCCCAAGGGAAAAGTCAACGGCACTTTTCATACGCATTTTCAAGGTAGTCGCATATTAATCGAATATAAAAAGAATTGCAAGTTTTATCTGATTTAACACCCCTGTCAACTCGGCACCGCTTTTATCCATCCTGTCTCCACAACATACCCAATATCTATCCTATCCACTCAACTCTCTGTCATTTTCCACAGTAGACCAGTTCCCACTTACCTGTAAAATGAAAAAATCCGGGAACCCGAACCTGTCCTCTGACAAGCCCCGACTCCCGGAAATCCCTTGTTTTCTACACTTTTTCGCTATCTTATTCTTTGACTTTTGACATCAATACAACTGTCTCCACATGCGTCGTCTGCGGAAACTGGTCCACTCCCTGCACCCGCGCAAGCTCATATCCCCGGTCGCACAGATACCGCAAGTCTCTGGCCAGCGTGGCGCTATCACAGCTTACATAGACCACTTTTTCCGGCCCCATATCCACGATGGTCTTTAACAGGCTTTCTGCGCATCCTTTTCTGGGCGGGTCCACGACGATTACATCCGCGTACACGCCTTCTTTCTCATACTTCTGCGGCAGCACATCCTCTGCCCGGCCCACGTAGAATTCCACGTTCCGGATTCCATTAATTCTGGCGTTTTCTTTTGCGTCTGCAATGGCCTCAGGGATAATCTCCACACCGTAGACCTGCTTTGCCTTTTGGGCCAGAAACAAAGAGATGGTTCCTATCCCGCAGTATAGATCCCACACGGTCTCCTCACCGCTTAGCTCTGCAAACTCCAGCGCTTTTTCATAGAGTATTTTCGTCTGCACAGGGTTTACCTGATAAAAGGACAACGGAGAGATTCGATAACTGATATCTCCGATTTGATCCTCAATATACCCTTGTCCCCAGAGAATCCGCACCTCTTTGCCCAGAATCACGTTTGTCTTTTCTCGATTCACGTTTAGCGTGATGCTTTTCATTCCTGGAATCTCCCGCAGCCGCTCTGTCAGCCGCTCTTCCTTTGGCAATTGCGTTCCGTTTACGACCACGCAGACCATCAGCTGTCCTGTGGAGAATCCATAGCGGATCAGCACATGGCGAATCAGGCCTGTTCCCGTGTTTTCATCGTAAGCGCTGACTTGGTTTTCCTCCATATAAGACAGCAGCCGCTCTAAGACTTCTTCGTTTTGAGGAACGCCCAGCAGACATTTTTTGTTTTCGATGATGCTGTGGGTACGCCCTGCGTAAAAGCCTGTAATGATTCTGCCGTCTTTTCCCCTGCCTATGGGAAACTGCGCTTTATTGCGATAGGCATACGGTGTTTCCATGCCCAGAATGGGCTCCATAGGAATCTCATGAAAACCTCCAATGCGCTGCAGGTTGTTTTTGATCTTTCTCTCCTTGAACTGAAGCTGCGCTGAATAATCCATGGCCTGAAGCTGGCAACCCCCGCAGCTTCGGGCCACAGGGCATTTGGGTTTTATCCGGTCTGGTGAGGGACGAAGTATGTTCATCAGCCTGGCATACCCATAATTTTTTTTCAGCTTCATGATCTTTGCCTCCACCAGATCCCCCGGAAGAGCATCCTTTATAAACAGAGCAAAGCCGTCCATCTTTCCGATGCCGGCTCCGTCTGCTCCAATATCTTCTATTTCTATGGTTAGTAAATCATCCTTTTTCATAGGCACCCGTCCTTCTTACATTGGATTCAAACAGGCGATTGTAGCCCAGCCACTCGCCGTTATCTGACGTCCCTTTTAAAAGTTCCCGGAAGGTTTCCAGCTTTGCGTCTGTGTTATCCGCAAAGTTTAAGGCAAGGGCCTCCATCAAAGCGGGCTTTTTAGGAGAGCCGTACTCCAATTCCCCATGGTGGGCCAGAATACAGTGCTTTAGTTCACTGGCCAGCTTCCTCGGAAAGCCCTGGATTCTGCGAATGCTGGCTCCCACCAGTTCCGCGCCCATATAGATGTGGCCCAGAAGCTGACCGTCGTCGGTGTAGTCGTTTTCCGGAAACACCGAGATTTCTTTCATCTTTCCGATATCGTGAAAGAGGGCTGCGGTCAGTAGCAGGTCTCTGTTTAATTCTTGGTACTGATCTGCGTAAAAATCACATAGCTTCACCACATTAAGAGTATGCTCCAGCAGTCCTCCCACGAATCCGTGATGTACGCTTTTGGCTGCGGAGTGGAACTTAAAGGCTTTGATAAAAGCCTGGTTTTCTACAAAATAGCTGTCTGTCAGCTGCTTCAAAAAAGGATTTTGGATTTTTGCTATGTAGCCTTCCAGTTCCCCATACATCTCATCCACATTCCGGTCGCTGACTGGCAGGTAATCTTCCTGATGGTATTCTCCCTCCTGAGCTCTGCGCAGGCGCTTGATATTTAATTGCAAGGAACCCTGGAAGCTGGTCACGTCCCCTACCACATAGACATAGTCCAACGCGGCAAAATCGTCGATTCCCTGAGAACCAGGTTCCCAGATCTTGGCGTCTAAAATACCCGTCTTGTCCTGCAATATTACGTTTTCATAGGATTTTCCGTTTTTGGTCACTGCTGCTTGCCTGAATTTGCACAAGTAAATATCTCCAAGTCGTTCACCCTCGCGCAAAGTCTCAATAAATTTCATCTTTTTCCTAATCCTTCCTATTTATTTTCCAATGTTACTTCTACTTCCAGGTCCACATACCCGTCCAGTCCCCGGCGCTTTAGTTTCAGCCTTAAAGTCTCTCCAGGGATATGGCTGCGAAGTTGTGTGATATAGTCCTGCATAGTTTTGATCTGTTCTCCGTCAATCTCCGTCAGAATATCAATTCCCACCTGGATCCCTGCATACATGGCAGGAGAATCTGCCGCCACCTCTTTGATATAAAGTCCCTGGGGCACTGCGTTTTGTCTGGAAACGCTATCACTGATCTCATACCCTGTAATACCCAAATAGGGAATGGATTCTCCATTGGACATGGCCTCCATCATATACTTCATATCCGATATGCCAAGAGCCGTGATGGTCGGGCTGTACAGGGATTCCCCGACGCCTTGTGAGATGATGCCAATGATATTTCCCTCTAAATCAGCCAGAATTCCACTTTCGCTGCCGCTTCCCGCAATATCTGTGGTCATGACCGTGTACTGACTGTCTGTGACCGCCGTCTTCGCCACAGAGGAAATCATGCCAAAGTTCATGGAATGACCATTATCCTGGGTGCTTCCAATGGCAATCACCGGAGCTCCCTGATTGACGGCTGCCGAGGATCCCAACGTGGCTGTGGAGATGGCTGCCTTGGTCTTTTGGGTAAGCTCTGACACTGGCACAGTCACCACTGCGCAGCCTGTCACCGCATCCTGGCTCTGGACACTGCCTCCTGCCATGGCCCCGTTACAAAACTCCACCGTAATCTTTCCTGACGTGGAAAGGCCACTGGTTCCGGTCAGAATATAGTAGTTTTGCCTATTTTCCGCGAAAATCAATCCGGACATGCGTATTTGACCGCCTATGGCCGCTGTGGTCCAATCCATATTGTCGGTCTCTCCGGTAACCGTTACCACCGAATCCATCACAGAATTACCCACCTGATACAATTTCTGGTACAGCTTGGCATAGTCTGAAACTTCCAGCTCCTTCTCCTCTATCACTGTCTCCGGTTCTGTCTGCTTCTCCTTTTTGGAGCCCCGTTCAGACTCCGTCTCTGTTTCCGGCTCTTCCTGTTCAATCACGATCTGCTGAGGCGTGCCCGGCTCCCCGAATTGGGCTTCCGCCCAGGGCTTTACCATGGCAAATGTGATTCCCGCCGTACCGCCAAACAACACGGCCAGCCCAATTCCGGCCGCACTATTGATAAACCATTTTTTGCGGTAAAATGGTTTCTTTTTGATCTGTTCACTGATAAAAGTAAATTTTCTTTTTTCCTCATTCGGCATAAAAGTAATTTCCTTTCGTTTAAAACCCCAATATTCTTGTTTATTTTATCAAAGACTTATGAACAATTTATGAATACCTTCTATTTTTTTCTACTATCCCTTCTACTTTTATGCTATAATGTCTCCATTGAGAAAGGTGGATAGTATGAACCAAAAAGCGTTAAAAACATTAGAATACTATAAGATCATTGACCAGCTCACAGAAGCCGCAGGGTCCGCCCTGGGAAAAGAAGCCTGTAAGCATTTGCTTCCTTCTGTGCGTCTGGATGAAATAAAAACCTGGCAACAGGAAACCAGCGACGCTCTGTTTCGCATTTATCAAAAGGGGAGCCTCTCCTTCTCGGGGGCCTACGACGTACGTGGCTCCCTGAAACGCCTGGAAATCGGAAGTATCCTGGGGCTTCAGGAACTTTTAAATCTCTGTAAGCTTCTGGAAACCTGCGCCAGAGTAAAGGCTTTTTCCAGAAGAGATACGGAAGAATCCAAACGGGATTCTCTGGACGATTTGTTCGACGCTTTACAGCCCCTGACTCCCCTCTCCACGGAGATTCGCAGATGCATTCTCTCTGAGGATGAGCTAAGCGACGATGCCAGCCCTACCCTGCGCCATATCCGAAGGTCCATGAAACAAACCAACGACAAAATCCACAGCCAACTGGCTTCTATGGTCAACGGTTCTGCAAGATCTTACCTGCAGGACGCCGTTGTTACCATGCGCGGTGGGCGCTACTGTATTCCAGTTAAAGCGGAATACCGCAGTCAGGTACCGGGTATGATTCACGATCAGTCTTCCACTGGTTCCACCCTGTTTGTGGAGCCTATGGCCGTGGTAAAGCTGAACAATGATCTGCGGGAACTGGAATTAAAAGAAGAGCGGGAAATTGAAGTCATCCTGTCAGACTTAAGCGCCAAAGCCGGCGAATACCGGGAGGTTATCCTGGAAGATCTGACGCTTTTGACAAAGCTGGATGTAATCTTTGCCAGGGCCCAGCTCTCCAAATCTTACAATGGCAGCGAACCGGAGTTTAACGAGGAGGGACGCATTCAGATCAAGAAAGGACGCCATCCCCTGCTGGATAAGAAAACGGTCGTTCCTATTGATATTCAGCTTGGAAAAGACTTTGATCTGTTGGTGATCACAGGGCCCAATACGGGAGGTAAGACGGTGTCGCTGAAAACAGTAGGCCTGTTTACCCTCATGGGGCAAGCGGGGCTTCATATTCCGGCTTTCGACGGCTCTCAACTTTCCGTATTTGACCAGGTGTTTGCGGATATCGGGGATGAACAGAGTATTGAGCAAAGCCTCAGTACCTTTTCCTCCCATATGACCAATATCGTATCGATTTTAAAGCAGGCAGACGCCCGCTCTCTGGTTCTCTTTGATGAGCTGGGGGCGGGTACAGATCCCACTGAAGGCGCGGCTCTGGCCATTTCCATTCTCTCAAATTTGCACCGAAGGGGCGTGCGCACCATCGCTACCACCCACTACAGCGAGCTAAAGGTCTACGCCCTTTCCACACCGGGAGTGGAAAATGGCTCTTGCGAGTTTGATGTGGAGACCTTGCGCCCTACCTATCGTCTGCTGATCGGTATTCCGGGAAAGAGTAACGCTTTTGCCATTTCCTCGAAGCTGGGACTGCCCTCTGATATTATCGAGGAGGCCAAGACACATCTAAGCGAACAGGATGAGCACTTTGAGGATCTCATCAGCGATCTTCAACACAGCCGCAAAACCATCGAACAAGAGCAGGCCAAAATTCAGGAATACAAGCAAGAAATCCAGTCTTTGAAAGAGCGGCTGGAGCAAAAGCAGGAAAAATTGGATTCCAACCGGGAGTCTATCCTGCGCAAGGCCAATGAGGATGCCCTTAAGATTCTGGAGGAGGCTAAAGCATATGCCGATACCGCCATTAAAAATTTCCATAGGTATGGAAAGACCAGCGTATCTGCCAGCGATCTGGAGAGGGAGCGCAATAAGCTGCGGGAAAAGATGTCCGGCGTGGAGAAGAATCTCGCACTGAAAGGTGCCAAAAAGCCGGCAAAGGAAGTCAAACCCAAACAGTTGAAGATCGGAGACAGCGTCAAGGTATTAAGTCTGAATCTGAAGGGAACCGTCAGCACCTTGCCAAATGCCAGGGGAGACTTATTTGTACAGATGGGGATTCTTCGTTCCCAGGTAAATGTCAAGGATCTGGAGCTTTTGGATGAGCCTTCCATTACAGCCCCGGGCTTTCAAAAGACTGGCGGTGGAAAGATCAAAATGTCCAAGTCGGCAACTGTGGGCACGGAAATCAATCTGCTTGGCAAAACCGTAGATGAGGCCATCGCAGAGCTGGATAAGTATCTGGATGACGCTTACCTGGCCCATGTACCTTCTGTGCGCATTGTTCACGGCAAGGGAACCGGAGCACTCAGAAAAGGCGTTCACAATTATCTTCGCCGTCATAAATATGTGGCCAACTACCGGCTGGGGGAATTCGGGGAAGGCGATGCGGGCGTTACCATTGTAGAGTTTAAAAAATAAGGAGACAGACGTATGGTTACAAGACAAAAAATTATGATCGTGGATGACGACAATAATATAGCAGAGCTGATATCCCTGTACCTGACAAAGGAGTGCTTTGATACCCGTATTGTAAATGATGGGGAGGAAGCCCTTCGGGTATTTGAAACCTTCTCGCCCAACCTGATCCTGCTGGATCTGATGCTGCCTGGTATGGACGGATACCAGGTATGCCGGGAGATTCGGCAGCGCTCCTCGGTGCCCATCATCATGCTCTCTGCCAAGGGAGAAATTTTTGATAAGGTACTGGGGCTGGAGCTTGGTGCCGACGACTACATGATTAAACCTTTTGATTCCAAGGAACTGGTGGCCAGGGTAAAGGCCGTGCTGCGCCGTTTCCAGCCGGATAAGACAGCCAGTCCCAAGACGGACAGTAAGGTGGTAGAATACCCAGATCTGATCGTAAATCAGACGAATTATTCTGTGGTTTACCGGGGAGAAACGGTGGATATGCCTCCTAAGGAGCTGGAGCTGTTATATTTCCTTGCCTCCTCACCTAACCAGGTTTTTACCAGAGAGCAGCTGTTAGATCACATCTGGGGATATGAGTACATCGGGGATACCCGTACGGTGGATGTACATATCAAGCGTCTGAGAGAAAAAATCAAAGATCACGAAAGCTGGAGCCTCTCAACAGTCTGGGGCATTGGTTATAAATTTGAGGTGAAGAATCAATGAGAAAGACCTTGTATTTAAAGTTCGTGATCGTCTATCTCTGTTTCGGCATCTTGAGCTTTACTGCTGTCTCCGTGGTCACCTCCGGACTGATCGAAAATCACCTGATCAAGTCTGAGACTGAATCCATGTACCGGGAGGCCAACTCCATCGCTGCGGGAAGACTTGTGCAGTCCTATGAACAGACAGAGTCTCTATATGAAGTGTACGCTTACCTTTCCGCCTTGAGTTCCTACCATTCCATGGAAATCTGGCTGATGGATCCTATGGGCAAAATCTTAGTAAATACCAGCGAAGACTTCTCATCCAGAGACCTGGGGACAATTGAGAACTTTGATCTGACGGAACTGACAGGGACTTATTATCAGCGTGGAAATTTCTTTGGACATTTTTCCACAGAAGTACTAAGCGTGGTAGCGCCCATCACTTCCAACTATGATACCCAAGGATATATAGCCATTCACCATGAGATTGCGAACCTGAAAGCAGAGGCAAATTCCCTGCTAAATATTTCTTACCTTTCGCTGATTATTCTGTTTCTGCTTTCCTTATTGCTGCTTTTCGCCTTTACCTGCATGGTGTATCTTCCATTAAAAAAGATCATCTATGCAGCTAACGAGTATGCGGCAGGTAATCTAAATTATAAACTGCCTGTGGAAAATAATGATGAGATGGGCTATCTGGCTGCTTCCATGAACTATATGGCCGGGGAGATTAATAAGGCGGGGGAATACCAGAGGAAATTTGTCTCCAATATCTCCCATGATTTTCGTTCTCCTCTCACTTCCATCAAGGGATATGTGGAGGCCATGCTGGATGGAACCATTCCTCCGGAAATGCAAGAGAGATACCTGAACATTGTGCTCTCAGAGACAGAGCGGCTAAATAAGCTCACCAGAGGACTTTTAACTTTAAATACCTTTGACGATAAAGGCATGTATCTGGAAATCACAGATTTTGATATTAACAAGGTGATCCGGGATACCTCCGCCACCTTTGAGGGGATCTGCCAAACAAAGGAGATTTCGATCCAGCTTACCCTGGAGGGGCCCTCCCTGTATGTTAAAGCAGATATGGGAAAGATTCAGCAAGTTCTGTATAACCTGATAGACAATGCCATCAAGTTCAGCAATCCCTCCTCCTATATCTACATTGATACGACGGAAAAGCATGGCAAGGTTTTTGTGTCCGTGAAGGATACCGGCGAGGGGATTCCAAAGGAAAGCATTCAGAAAATCTGGGAACGCTTCTACAAGACAGACCCCTCCAGGGGCAAGGATAAAAAGGGCACCGGTCTGGGACTGGCCATCGTCAAGGAAATTATTCAGGCTCATAACGAAAATATCAATGTGGTCAGCACCGAAGGCGTGGGCACGGAGTTTACCTTTTCTCTGCAAAAATCCAAATATTCCGGTGAGATCACAGAGGATTGAGTCCTCCATTCTTGTAAAAACAGCCAGGAAAAGGCACCTTTACATGTGCCCGGTTCCTGGCAGTTTTTTATTTCCACTCATACTTGGTAAGATGTCCCTCCAACTGCATATGGTCAAACTGATTCTGTCTGAGCGCCTCATATAGCACGATGGCCACGGAGTTGCTCAGATTCAGGGACCGGATGTCTCCGATCATGGGAATCCGCACGGCCCGCTCCTGGTTTTTTACCAGGATTTCCTCCGGAATCCCCGCGCTTTCCTTTCCAAACATCAGGTAACAATCTGGTTCGTAGGATACTTCCGTGTAAATCTTTTTTCCTTTTGTGGTGGCCATATAGATCTTGGCATTTGGATTTTTTTCCAGAAAGTCTTCATAGTTTATGTACGTGGTCACGTCCAGATCCTTCCAGTAATCCATTCCCGCCCGTTTGATGGCCTTTTCATTCAGCCGAAATCCCAGAGGCTCGATCAGATGCAGCCTGGTTCCCGTGGCTACGCAGGTTCTCCCGATGTTTCCCGTATTGGACGGTATCTCCGGTTCCAGCAGTACGATATTAAGCTTTGCCATTACTTTTTCTCCCCTTTCTGTCGTTTTACGAAATTCCCCAGTCTGCCGAGAGCCACCTTGAGATCTTCCAGGGAATAGGCATAGGAAATTCGCAGATACCCCTCCCCGCAATTTCCAAAAGCCGACCCCGGCACCACAGCCACTCTCTCTTCCTCTAAAAGTCTGGTGGCAAACTCCTCGGAGGTCATGCCAAACTCTTTGATGCAGGGAAACACGTAAAAAGCTCCGCGGGGCTCAAAACAGGGCAGCCCCATCTCGCGAAAAGCGTGCATCAGATACCTTCTTCGCCCATCGTATGCCTGACGCATCTCTTCAATATCCTGATCCCCGTTCTTTAAAGCCTCCACAGCCGCATACTGACTGGTGGTGGGCGCACACATGATGGCAAACTGGTGTACCTTTGTCATCTGAGCGATGACTTCCTCCGGTCCGCAGGCATAGCCCAGTCTCCATCCCGTCATAGCAAAGGATTTGGAAAAGCCGTTCATGGTGATGGTGCGCTCCTTCATGCCCGGAATACTTGCAATGGACACATGTCTGGAATCTCCATAAGTCAGTTCCGAGTAAATCTCGTCAGAAAGCACATACAGATCCCTCTCGATAATCACTTCCGCGATGGCTTCCAGATCTTCCTTTCCCATCACCGCCCCTGTTGGGTTGTTGGGGAAGGGGAGCACGAGCAGCTTTGTCTTATCCGTAACGGCCTCCTTAAGCTCCTGCCTGGTGAGACGAAACTGATTTTCCTCCTTCAGTCCGATGATCTTTGGCACTCCGTCCGCCAGCACGCAGCAGGGCAGATAGGAGACGAAACTGGGCTGGGGAATCAGCACTTCATCCCCCGGGTCCAGCATCACCCTCATGGCCAAGTCAATGGCCTCGCTGCCTCCTACCGTGATCAGCGTCTCCCGGACGGGATCGTAATTCAATCCGCACTTTCTGTGCAGATAACGGCAAACCTCTTCTCTCAATTCTTTCAGTCCGGAGTTGGACGTGTAGAAGGTTCTCCCCTTTTCCAGGCTGTAGATTCCCTCATCCCGGATATGCCAGGGTGTGTCAAAGTCCGGCTCTCCCACGCCCAGAGATATCACATCATCCATTTCGCTTACAATGTCAAAAAACTTTCGAATTCCCGATGGCTCAATCTGCGCCACCTTCTCGGATATGATCTTTTTCAAGGCGTCACCAGCATCCTTTCATCTTTGTTTTTGCGCGCAAATATGGTTCCATGATCCTTATACTTCTTCAGAATAAAATGAGTGGCCGTACTTAGCACCGTATCCAGAGTGGAAAGCTTATCCGACACAAAACCGGAGACTTCCTTCAAGGTCTTTCCCTCCAGGATCACCATCAGATCATAGGCTCCGGAAATCAAATATACGGACCGAACCTCAGGATAATTATAGATACGCTCTGCAATCGAGTCAAAGCCCTGCCCTCTCTGGGGCGTCACCCGAACCTCGATTAAAGCCGTCACCTTCTCACGGGAGGTTTTATCCCAGTCAATCAATGTGTGATACCCGCAAATGATTTTCTCCTCTTCCATACTGGCGACCTCATTCGCTATGGTTGCCTCATCGGAGCCCAGCAAAATTGCCAGTTCCTTTAAATCAATACGGCTGTTTTTTTCTAAAAATGTTAATATCTGCTCTCTCATAATGGCCTCCATCCTTCCTGATATACTCGATATAACTCCTCTCTCTGGGGCCTGTCCAGGTAACGGACATGCTCTTGGTTATGGAGCAGCCTGTCGTTTCCGTCTGTGGTTCGACCAATCCAGGCAGCAGGCACCTTTGCCCTTTCCAGTCTGTCTGTCAGGGCCAGCCCATCCCGGGCAGCCAAAAGCAGGCTTCCGCCGGAAAGCATGTTGTAAGGATTCAGATCCAACAACTCACAGATCTCTATAATTTCCTGCCGGACGGGTATCTTTCTAAGATCCACTTCCAAACCACATCCCAGCTCTTCTGCCATCCGCCAGAGAGCAGTGAAAATCCCTCCTTCGGCCAGTGGCCATATCATATCGGCGCCTGCCCTCCTGCAAACCTCCCGATCCTTCTCACATTCATGCACCAGGTGAGAAAACGCCTCCACGGTGTCCACCAGGGCTTTGGGAAAATGACCACACAGTTTTTCCCGATAATCCCGCTCCAGAATTGCCGCCCCCTCTATGGCTATCCATCTTGTCACAATCAGATCCATTCCCTGCCTCTCCTCTCTCTCGAATGTCCGATATTCCTCATTATACTAGTCTCTGGATGAATGTACAAGCCATAAGAACGCTCTCCGCAAAAGACGGCGGGTATGCCCGCCAAGGTGGCACATCCGCCGTTTCGCTATCTTTATTGAATCTCCTGGACATCCTGTGTGGGAGCTTCAATCTCTCCCTCTGAC
This sequence comes from uncultured Lachnospiraceae bacterium, assembly GCA_902476645.1. Taxonomy (GTDB): domain Bacteria; phylum Bacillota; class Clostridia; order Lachnospirales; family Lachnospiraceae; genus CABSEG01. The sequence goes on from CABSEG010000016.1 coordinate 21,995, forward strand.
TTGTCCGCCTTTTCCTCCTCTTTTTTAGATTCTTCCTTCTTTTCCTCTTTCTGCTCCTCCGTCTGGGGCGCTTCGGTTTGCTGTGGCTCGCTCTCCTGCGTCTCTGGCTGCTGGCTTTCGCTTTCTGTCTGAGTCGACTCACTCTGGGTGGTCTCTGAGGACGTGGTTTCCGACTGACCGGTCTCGGAACCGGAGGCCGGCTGGGAGGATACGCCTCCCGCAATGATGGATTGAACCGCATTCAAATCGTTTGCCGCAATGGCATTCTGGATTGCCGCCACCACATTGGGGTCCGAAGACTGGATACCCACATCATAGGAAGGCGGAGATGCCTGATAAGAGCTGGAATTTACCTGAGTCTTAGTGGTTTCCCCGTTTTCGGTAACCACCTTCCAGAGCACCGCCGTCAGTCCCTGATGCGCGCTCTGCGTCTGGGCCAGATACCCCACGCTGGCGTCTGATCTGGCATTGAGCTGTACCCCCTCCGGGTTGGTGGTACTGGTAGTCTCACTGACATATTCCACCACCCGGTCCGCAGGACGGGTCTCCTCCCCATAGATGGTGAAGGTCAGCTCTCCGCCATAAGCATATCCTTCTATATAGATAGGTGCGTCTGTATTGTTGGCAAACTGCAAATCCATCAACCCCTCCGCAATAGCCGCGTCCTTAGATGGATCCACATAGGTGACGATCATGGTATGGTTGTGCCGCTCCAAAATCTCCAGTTCTGCTTTCAGCAGGGCATTATAAAGAGTTGTGGACACCTGGCAGATACCGCCTCCATAGGAATCCACCACTTTACCGCTCTCATAAGAAGGGGCCGGCAGATAGCCGTTTTCTTCATTAAAAGGAATCACCGCCTGGGTTACGGAGAAAGAATCTCCCGGATAAAGCACATGGCCGTTTAACTTCTGTGCTCCCACTTCCACATTTTGATTTCTGGCTGCCGTGGAACCGTAATAAGTGGTGGCTGTCCCCAGCACATCCTGCACCTTATTCAGCTCTTCCTCTGTTCCTCTGGGCTGAACGGTTTCTGCGACCAACTCTACGCTGCCGCTTTCCCCGTCCCACTGATCCATATAGTCTTGAATCGCCTTAGCGGACTGTTCCGCATTGATGGTAACCCCCACCTCGCCCGGAACGATCTCAAAATATCCGTTCTCTCTGGTCAGACTTCCATCTTTGGCTTCTCTGTTTAAGGTACCGCATTCGTTTTCCACATAAGACTGAATCTGTCCCTGATCCGCTGAAAAGTTCAGGTCATATACCTTGGGTTCATGTTCCAGATCCTTATTATCCATATAGCGTTTCACAATATTCCCGGACTTTCCAAGGCCTACGGCTTCCTCCACCACTTCTTCATTCTCCCAGGTAAGCCCCAGATCCCCGGCTGTGGCTGAAACAGAGGCATCTTCCACCTTCAGCGTGATGGTCTTGCTCCCCAGCTGTTGCACCTTCTCTTCCACCGCCGCCTTTGCCTCTTCTGCCGTCATACCGGATACATCCACATCGCTGATGTAAACGCCATCATGAATCGTATCCGCCTCTTCTGCCTTTACCGCCGCCCCTGCCCCTAAAGACAGGATCACGGCTCCCATAAACGCTGACAACACCTGCATTTTTTTCTTCATACGAATCCCCTCATTCTAAAATAAAAAAAACACTTCTTTACACTAAAAACTCCAAAAACATTGGTACCACCATCGCAATGACAACCAGCAGTACGATAATCGATGCAATGATGCGCTTTGTCTTATTGTCATGAAAGTTTATCATTTTTTCACCTCTTTACTCTTTGCCTTTCGTGTAATTTCGCCTCCAACGGCACAGGTCTCATCTCCGGAAGATTCTTCCATACTGTAAAAGAATCCGGTTGATCATCCGGGAAGCCTGGCTCCTGGTGAGCTCATCCACAGAAACGTTCAGATCTATTCTATGATATTTTACCAAATCTAGCAAGTAAACTTTTTGTGACTTTGTAATAGGCCCTTCTTTTTTCACATGATATGCCAAAGGGGTTGGGCAAAAATCCTCCGGATACTCCCAGGCAAAGGCTTCTTTCAGCTTTTGATAAAGCCTGGAGGCCGACATGGCATCCTCAAACGCCCTGTGCTGTTTTTCCTGTGGAATGCCGTAGTACCTGCAAAGTGTCTCCAGGTTTCGGCTGGGAAGAGCCGCCAGATGTTTTCTGGCAATCTTCAGGGTGTCAATGCCCCTTCTCTCGAAGGGAATCTTAAGGTTCGCCAGATTTTGCTTCAAAAACCCGTAATCAAAGACGATGTTATGCCCCAGAATATCGCAATCTCCGCAAAAATCCAGAAATTCCTCCAGCGCTTCTCTCAAAGGCTTGCCGGACTCTGCCATCTCCTGGGTAATCCCGGTCAGCTCCGTGATGGAGGGGGGAACCTGAATCCCCGTCTGGACAAACGAAGACAAGGTGGCCACTGTTTGTCCTTCCTCTACCAGCACTGCGCCAATCTCCAAAATCTGATCTGATCTGGGATTTAATCCGGTGGTCTCCAAATCCACTGCCACATACCGTTCTCTTTCCATACGCTTTATCCTTTTCCCCCCTTCTTTTGTTTCTTCCCATACTCCACGCAGTACCCGGTTAGAAAGCACTCTTCACATTTTGGATTTCTGGCAAAACAGATCTGCCTGCCAAAGGTGATAATCTGGATGTTGTAAAGAATCCAGTGGTCCTTTGGCAATTTTTTCATCAGATCGTACTCGATTTTTTCCGGATCTGTCTCTTTCGTCAGGCCTAATCTCCTGGAAATCCGTTTCACATGGGTATCAACCACCACACTGGGCTCATGAAAGATGTTTCCCCGGATCACATTGGCCGTCTTTCTGCCCACCCCGGCCAGGGAGGTCAATTTCTCCAATGAGCCTGGCACCACGCCGCCAAATTCCTCCACCAGTTTCTTGGCACAGGCAATGATGTTTTTCGCTTTATTCCGGTAAAAACCGGTGGGCTTGATATCCTCCTCCAACTGGTGAAGATCTGCATAAGCGAACTTTTCCAGGCTGTCATACTTCTGAAACAAGTCCTTTGTTACCAGGTTCACCCTGGCGTCGGTACACTGAGCGCTTAAGATAGTGGCAATCAAAAGCTGCCAGGGCGTTTCGTAGTGCAGATAGCATTTATATTCCCTGGTATACGCCTCATCCAGGAGCGCTAAGATTTCTTTTGTCCTCTTGGTCATAGTTTCCTCCTATAGGTCCAGGCATTATAAGTGAGCGGGTCTCTGCGCTGATAATCAAACAATACCAATTCCATCCCGTCTTCTGCTTTTTCAAACAATTCCAGATGCGTCATGGTTCTTAGCTGCCGGTAGGTACAGTTCTCATAGCCGGGCAGCAGACAGTGGGTACTGGCCTCTTCCTTATAAAAGCGGGCGATCTGCTCCTTATAAGGGGATAAATCCGTAGCCCACTCTGGCCTGGTCTTACTGTTTTCCCTTAGGTAGAGATCCATAAGCAGATGCTCCTGATACCACTTTTGTTTCCCGGGGTCCGTTTCGATAGCAAAATTCCTTAAAATTTCCAGCCTCCCAAGCCTGGAATGGCTGAGTCCTTTAAGTTTATGGTTTTCGTAGTACTGGTTCAGGGCCAGAAACAAAGCGTAAGGGGAGGAAAAGCAGGATTCCAGGGCCTGTATAGTCCGGGAAAACTGGTGGCTGTTGTAGTAGATCTCCACCATCTCTTCTACCCCTTTAAGCTCCAAAAGTTCCCCGTAAGACAGCCATCTGGTGGAGAGCACCTCATAGGGCGGGCGGGGCTGGTATTTTAGTCCGTATTCCCAAGCTTTCTCCTCCATTGCGGAGCCTTTCAGTACCTTTAAAAATCCCAGCTGAAGCTGATCAGGCTTCATAGCGTAGACCTGATTGAAGGAATGGATAAAGCTCTCCTTATCCTCATAAGGAAGCCCCGCGATCAGATCCAGGTGCTGATGAATGTTTTTCCCCTCCCGGATACGCTCCACGCATCCGGCCAGCTTGGTCAGATCCATAGTCCTGTGTATTTCCGCTATGGTGCGAAGGTTTACGGACTGTACGCCGATCTCCAGCTGCACCAGTCCGGGGCGAAGCCGGGAAAGCAGCTGTATCTCTTCCGGGTAAAACAGATCTGCCCCAATCTCAAAATGGAAATTAGTCACCCCGTTATCATGTTCCTGAATATACTTCCACACCCCCATGGCATGTTCGTGGTTGCAATTAAAGGTCCGGTCCACAAATTTTACCTGGGGGACCTTTCGGTCCAAAAAGATCTGAAGCTCCCTGGTTACCAGCGAAAGGCTTCGAAAACGCACGCTCTTATCAATAGAAGAAAGGCAGTAACTGCAGGAGAAAGGGCATCCTCTGCTGCTTTCATAGTAGACTATTTTATGGGCGGTATCCTGTTCTTCCTCATAAGCAAAAGGAATCTCATCCATGGGAACCGGCAACTGAGATTCATTGGAGAGGATCTCACCCTGAGGGGTACGAAAAGTAATCCCGCGAATTTGCCCTAAGCCTTCCTTCCCCTCCAGATAGTACTCACACAGCTGTAGAAAAGTTTTCTCCCCCTCCCCTCGCATCACTCCCGTCACCTGAGGATATTTCTCCAAAAAAGTCCGGGCATCATAGGACACCTCCGGGCCTCCCGCCCAGATCACTGTTTCTGGAAGTACTAAGGCCAATTCTTCAACCAATTCCTCTACGACCTTTATGTTCCAGATATAACAGGAAAAAGCCACCATCTTCGGCTGCTTCTGATAAATATCCCGCAGGATTTCTTGTGTACTTTGATTAATCGTATATTCCGCCAGTTCTATATGTTCCGCATACGTTCTTGCATATGCTCTCAGGCTATAAATAGCTGGATTGGTATGAATATATTTTGCGTTGATAGCTGTCAGTAACATCTCTTTCATAAACGTTCCTCAATCTGTGTGGGTGCAAATTGACTGTTGTACAACTGTGCATAAAATCCCCCTTTTTTCAGCAGCGTCTCATGATCTCCCTGTTCCACAATATGCCCGTCTTTCATGACCAGAATTACGTCCGCCTCCCGAATCGTGGAGAGGCGATGGGCTACAATAAAGCTGGTCCTCCCCTCCATCATTTTGACAAAGGCCTTCTGGATCCGAATTTCGGTCATGGTGTCGATGGAAGAAGTGGCTTCATCCAGCATGAGCATGGGGGGAAGACAAAGCATAACCCGTGCAATGCAAAGCAGCTGCCTTTGTCCCTGAGAGAGGTTGCCTGCAGACTCTCCGATCTGGGTATCATATCCCTGAGGCATCCTGGAAATGAAGCTATGAGCGTGGGCGGCCCGGGCGGCCTTCTCAATCTCCTCCCTGGTGGCTTCTGGCCGGCCATAGGCAATATTCTGGGCTATGGTGCCAGATTTTAACCACGTTTCCTGAAGCACCATGCCAAAATTTTGTCTCAGGCTGTCTCTGGTCAGTTTTTGAACCGGATAGCCGCTGACTCGAATCTGTCCGGAATCCACATCATAAAACCGCATAAGAAGATTCATTAAAGTGGTTTTTCCGCAGCCTGTGGGACCTACAATGGCAATTCTCTGCCCCGGCTTCACCTTTAAATTCAGATCTGTAATCAGGGGAACCTCTTTTGTATAAGAGAAGGAAACATTCTCCAAATCCACCCGACCATCCACTTGATCTGGCTTTAAGCAAACCGCATCCGCAGGGTCCGGCTCCTGTGGGATCTCATCCATCAGTTCAAAGACTCTTCCCGCGCAAACCACAGCGTTTTGAAACTCTGTAGCCACACCGGAAATCTCATTAAAGGGTTTTGTGTACTGATTAGCATAGCTTAAAAAACAGGAAATCTGTCCCACAGAAATCAATCCCTGCACCCCTAATACCGCCCCGATGACTGCCACACCTGCATATACCAGGTTGTTCACAAATCGGGTACACGGGTTGGTCAGCGAGGAGAAAAAGGTTGCCTTCAGGCCGTGAACACGCAGCCTCTCATTTACCTTTTCAAACCGATGAATAGCTTCCTTTTCATAGGAAAAGGCTTTTACGATCTTCTGATTACCCACCAACTCCTCCACCAGCCCGGTAAGATCCGCTCTGGCTTCTGACTGGGCCTTAAACATTGAAAAGGTCCGTTTGGCAATGAAGCTGGCCACAAACAGGGAAAGGGGCGTCATCACTACTACAAACAGGCTGATTCCTACGTGAATGCTCAACATAAAGCAAAGCGTGCCAATGATTGTTACAACTCCGGTAAAAAGCTGAGAAAACCCCAAGAGCAGTCCATCTGAAAACTGGTCCGTATCGTTTATGATGCGGCTGATAATCTGCCCATAAGGTCTGCCGTCAATATATTTCAGCGGAAGCTCCTCCAGATGATAAAATGCCTTGGTTCTGATATCACGAACCACATGGTAGGTAATTCTGTTATTGCAAAGATTCATCATCCACTGAGACAGGGCTGTCAAAGCCACCACCACTGCCAGACGCACTATCAGCAGGGTCAATCCCTTAAAATCCACAAGTCCTTTCCCCAGGATCAGGTCAATGCCCCGGCCCACCAAAACCGGCGCATACAGAGTCAGTATTACACTGATTACGGCCAGAATCAAAGAGAGTGCCAATAGCAAACGGTAGGGGCGCAAAAGCTTCCAGATTCTCACATAAATCTCACGATTTTTTCCTTCCATACTCCTAGGTCTCCTTCTAAGAAAGCTGGGACATACAAATCTCCCGGTATACCCCGCAGTGTTCTTTCAATTCTTCATGGGTGCCAAGTCCAACCTGGCGCCCATCATCCAGCACTAAGATTTGATCTGCATCCTTGATGGAGATACAGCGCTGGGAAACAAGAATCACGGTGGTACCTCTCAATCCCTCAGAGAGGGCCCGTCTCAGCCTGGCATCGGTGGCATAGTCCAAAGCCGAGGCGCTGTCATCCAAAATCAGGATTTCCGGTTCTCCCACAAGTGCCCTTGCAATCGTCAATCTCTGTCTCTGCCCTCCGGAAAGGTTCTTTCCCCCCTGCAGGATAGGCGTATCCAGGCCTTCCGGCCTTGCGTCAATAAAATCCCTGGCCTGGGCCAATTCCAATGCCCGGTAGATCTCCTGATCCGTAGCGTCCGCCTTTCCCCAGCGCATGTTATCCCGGACTGTGCCAGAGAAAAGTACAGCATTTTGAGGAACCACCCCTACCTTGTGTCTTAATTGTTCAAAAGAATACTCCTTTACATTCTTGCCATCCACAAAGACAGTGCCGCCTGTGGCATCATAAAACCTGGGAATCAGGTTGACCACCGTGGATTTTCCGGAACCGGTTCCGCCGATGATTCCAAAGGTTTGTCCCCTTTTTATCGTAAAATCAAGATCCGTCAGCGCGTTTTTATTTCCCTTATAGGCAAAATCCACATGGGAAAAAACCACACCTTCCATCCCCTGGGCGTCTTCTTGTTTCTTTTCGCTCTCCCGCATATCCGGGATGCGGGCAAAAACCTCATGAATACGGGCGGCAGAAGCAGAGGCCTTGGTAAAGGACACAATCAGATTGGCCAGGGCGATAAGCGCCAATAAAATCTGAGACATATAATTGGTCAGGGCAATCACCTCTCCCTGGGTGATTTCTCCCTGGTATACCGTCTTTCCACCATACCAGAGCACCAGAAGAACAGCTCCGTTGATAACCACGTAAGTGGCAGGATTTAATAGGGCGGAAATCCTTCCCACCAGAAGCTGCTGCCCCATCAACGTCCGGGTCTTGTCGGCAAATTCCCTTTTTTCATCCTCCTGCCTGGAGAATGCCCGCACCACCCTTGCTCCAGAAAGAGCCTCTCTGGTCAGACGCAATACCAGATCCAGGCTTCCCTGGACCTTTTTATAGAGGGGAATACAGGCCAGCATGATGCTGTAAATCACCAAAGACAATACGGGAACCAAAACCACAAAAATCAGAGCCAGTTTCACGTGAATGGTAAAAGCCATGATCACCGCCCCCACCACAATAAAAGGAGAACGAAGAAACAGACGCAACACCAGATTCACTCCCGCCTGAGCCTGGTTCACATCATTGGTAATCCTGGTGACCAGGGTGGCAGTTCCCGCCTGGTCTAACTGGGAATAGGACAATCTGTTCACATGAAGGAACAAGTCCCTCCTAAGTTCTGCTCCGAACCCGGCCGCCGCCTTGGCTGCAAAATATTGAGCCGTTAAAGAACAGGCCAGCCCCAGTATGCCAAAGGTTACCATAATGGCGCACATCTTCATAATATAGGGAACATTTTGATTTTTAATCCCCACGTCCACGATCCTGGATACTACCAGGGGGATGCAAAGTTCAAAGCAGGCCTCCAACAGTTTGAACAACGGCCCTATAATACTTTCTTTTTTGTAATGCTTCAGATACTTGATCAGCTTTAACATAGTCTCTGGCTCTCCTTCAGGCTTTCAGGCCGCTTTCGCAGCCTGCATTGAGTTTTATTATACATCATTCAGGGTAAAAATGTACATACATCTCCCCTGATTTTTTCTTAGACCCGAGTCGATGGCATATGCACATTGCTCTCCTGTTTTCTGAAAATAGCTTCTGTTTGTTCAATTATTTCGTCTATATTTTTTTCTGTTTTTTTTGTTGACAAAATCCGTGCGATTTGATATGATAATGAAGCGTTAAGGAAATGCATTCCAAAACATGCGCGAGTGGCTCAGTTGGTGGAGCGCGACCTTGCCAAGGTCGAGGCCGCGGGTTCGAGTCCCGTCTCGCGCTCTTATTTTTTAGAAACGGATTCTTGTAAAAGAATCCGTTTTTTCGTTTACTCTGAAAACATCTTCTCCCTTTCTTGTAACAAGGGACAGGGTATCTGCATAATCATAATAACAAATCTGAAGTTTCATGGGATACCCTCTTGTAAATGGCCGCTCATCCGATTTTCTTTGCCTTTACTCTCACTTTGCTGGCAGGACTCAGCACCGGAATCGGCAGCTGTATCGCCTTCTTAGCCAAACATACCAACAAAAAATTCCTATCCGTCAGCCTGGGCTTCTCTGCCGGGGTAATGATTTATGTATCCATGATTGAAATATTCCCCAAGGCGCAAGATTCCCTGATCCTGGGGCTTGGTCGGATACCGGGAAGCTGGGCCACCGTGGCTGCCATGTTCTCCGGCATGCTTTTTATTGCCCTGATCGATAAATACATTCCCTCTGAGGAAAACCCCCACGAGCTAAGATCAATAGAAGAGGAAGGATGCCAGCCCTGTGCGCCTTCTAATCTGATGCGTCTTGGGGTATTCACGGCTCTGGCCATTGCCATTCACAATTTTCCGGAGGGCCTGGCCACGTTTGTCTCTGCGCTCCAGGAACCTGGCATCGCCATCCCCATCGTGGTAGCCATTGCCATCCACAACATTCCGGAAGGAATCGCTGTCTCCGTGCCCATCTACCAGGCCACCGGTTCCAGAAAAAGAGCCTTCTGGTATTCTTTCCTGTCCGGGCTGGCAGAACCGGTAGGCGCCCTGATCGGCTGGCTTTTATTGATGCCGGTCATGAACGACATGGTATATGGAATCATTTTTGCGGCTGTGGCAGGTATTATGATTTTTATTTCCTTTGATGAACTGCTGCCCGCTGCCCGAGAATACGGAGAACACCATCTTTCCGTCTACGGGTTGATCTCCGGTATGGGGGTGATGGCAGTCAGTCTGCTGTTGTTTTTGTAAAGATACGCAAGGGCAGCCGCACGAATTTGCTTCGTACGGCTGCCCCGTTGTTTTCTAAAATTTTAGAACTCGGAAATTTTTTCAGACGCATACTGTAAGATCAATACGGCATCTTTGGTATCTGCAACGCCGTCTCCATTCACGTCTGCATCGTCCAGAGCTTCCTCATCCAGGCTGTCAAGCTCTGCATTGTATCTAAGAAGAACTGCGGAATCCTTGGTGGTCACATCCCCATCCTTGTTCACATCGCCTTTAAGGCGAGCCAGTACTACTACTTTTGTGAGCGCTTCCACAGCATCGTTTACTTCAGCCTGTGTGGCATCTTCCTTCTCGTTTACAACCTTGGCGCTTGCCAATGCATCTGCAAGACCGCTGATACTGGACTCTGTGTAGCTGGAAGCATCTTCTATAATCTCCTCAGCCTTTTCGATCACTGCCGTCAGGGCTGCCTTGTTGCCTCTCATCTCCAGACCCCTGATCGCACCGGAAATCTGTTTGTAAGCTTCTGCCAGGTCAGCCTCTTCCCGATCCGGATCGTTCAAAACCGCCTTTGCTGCATCAATTGCCTCCTCCAAAGCTGCCCAGCTATCAGAGGTGTACTTATCCGCATTCAGACCTTCCATAGCCTCAATCAGCTTCTCCAGAGATACCACATCCTCATCCAGGGTTACCTGAACAATGGCATCGATCACATCACTGGTGATTTCATTCACAGCATCCTGCGTTGCCATGGTGTCTGACAAAATTTCTTTTGCCTGCTGAACTACAGCTTTCAGAGCCGCGATACTATTTGCGTCATAGTTAGCCTCCAGAGCCAAAATTGCATCGGCTGCATCCACAGCGACCTGCAAATGCTGTTTCTGTACGCCGTACTCCAGTCCTCCGAAAGCGGTTACCAGCTTCGCGATCGCTGCATCGACCTGAGCCTGGGTAGCCGTACCGCTTGCTTCCAAAGCCTTCGCTTCATCCAACGCCTCCTGCAATACACCCCAGCTGTCTTCGGTGTATTCTTCTGCATTTAAACCTTCTACGAATTTAATCCAAGACTCCAGACCATAGATCTCGTCATGGGTCTGTCCGCTGGCTTTGGTCCAGATCAGCATCTTGGTACTGTTGTTTTGTCCGTATACGCCGTCATCGCCCCGGTTGTTCCATGCATAGTAAGGTACAGCCTGTAGTTTTGCCGGTACCACGCCGTTTCCGGTGTCATAGGTTACCTCTCCGGTAATCTCTACCACGCCCTTTAACAGGTCCGGATTGTAAGTTGCCGTTAACTCAGCGTCTCTTGGAATTACAAAGTTCAGCGGGTTAAAGTTTTTGATATTCTCGTTCAGCTGTGCGTTTCCAGCCTTCTCCATACAGTAAACCACAGGGCCCCGCTGAAGAGCGATTCTGCCCGTATTGGTAACTACGTTGGGATCTGCCTCTGTCTTTCTGATCTCCATGGGGATGTCGATCATGATCACGTCGCCCTTGCTCCACTCTCTGGTGATAGACACGTAACCTTTTTCTGCGGGAGATGTAACTGCTTCTCCGTTCACCGTAATCGTGACATTTTTATTCTTCTGTTCCTGTACCCATCCCGGAATACGGATCTTCATGGTGAATTCCTTTTGGGTTTCCGGGCTGACTGTCATCTTGATACTGCCTTCCCACGGATAGTTCGTTTCCTGTTTCACACCCACTTTGGTTCCGCGTACGTTTATCGTTCCGTCACTTCCTACGTACATATTGACAAAAACATCATCTCCATGTACAGAATACATGTACTCGCTCAGCTTAGCGATGGTTCTCATCAGGTTCGGCGGGCAACAAGCGCATCCAAACCAGGAAGAGCGACGATTTCCATTGCTAACTTCCAGAAGAGTACTGTAATAGAACAGGTTTCCTTCCAGGTTCGTTCCAACTAAAATGGCGTTGTAAAGATTCTTTTCTACCACATCCGCATACTTCGCATCTTCATGCACCAGATTCATCCTCTGGTTCCAGTTTGCCAATGCAATCGCCGCACAGGTCTCACAGTAAGAACCATTGTTAGGCAGCTCATAGTCATCGCCAAAATCCTCTCCATGGGAGGCTACACCGATACCACCTGTAATATAGGTCTTTCTGTTTGCCACAGAATCCCAGATATGATCCAGTGTATTCAGATACGCCTCTTTATCCGGGTCACCGTCCGGCAGCATGGTCGCGATATCCGTTACACCTGCATAGAAGTAGTTTGCGCGCACGGCATGTCCCACACCATTGGTTTCCTCTACAAATGGTCTTGCATCCTGAGAGTAATCTCCTCCGCTGTATCCGCTCTCTCTCTTGCTGGCGCCTTCTCCACGTCTGTCAATTAATAGTTTTGCTGTGTCAAAGTACTTCTGTCCGGTTCCTTCGCCTTCATACTCTTCCACCAGTTTACCAAATTTCACAAGGGCAAGCTCAATTTCCTCATGGCCGGGAACCTCATGCCGGGAACCATTCGGTCCAAACAGGGAAACAATTTCATCTGCAAATCTCTTTCCAACCACATACAGGCTGTAATCAGGATCGCCAATGCCTTCTCTGTAACGGGTATAAGCAACTACGCCTTCAAAGAAATGACCCGCATTGTACATTTCATGATTACTGAAGTCTCTCCAGCGGTGTGTTCCCGGGGATCCTCCTCCACTGTGTCCCGCGCTGCGCAGGGTGAAATGAGTATCAATATAGCCGTCTGCATACTGAACCTGCTCAATCTTGCTGATCCATCTGGCCAAAGTTGCTTCCAGATTTTCTCTCTGCGCCACCATTTCCGGATCTGTATCATCATGGATCACGGACAGCGTATAGGAGATCGCCTCAATACTCTTATAAATATCGGAATCCTGGAATACGTATCCCTGGAAGGAGTCATAGGGTTCACCGTTCAGCTTCTTGATTGCATTGTCAAAGTTCGGTTCTCCTCCGGAGGCCTGACCAATCTGATAAATAGCCGCGTTCAAAGAATTTACTGCATTCACCTTCTGCTTGGGCTGCCAGAAGTTATCCGTCAGATGCACGTTTTCAAAAGTTACGGAGCTGTTTGCCTCTGGCGCTACCACCGGCTCTTTCACCGTGATCTCTGCCTTTGCCTCATACTGCTTTCCGCCAAAGTCCACCGTTCCGTTTACGGTAAAGGTGTTGCCCACCTGATCTTGTGCATAGAGGGACGGATCCACATCCTCCCAGGTTACCGGAACCAGCTTGGAATCAAAGGTTTCCGCAAAGTTGAACTCCGGTTTCGTCCAGCTAAACAGATCCGGAGTCGGATCGTCAAAGGTAATTCCGTTCGCAACCACCGTCTTGGGAAGAATCGGGGCTTTTCCTGCCGCCGTTGCGGTTGCATAGGTGTCAATGCTCTCAATCTCTTCTACCCGGATATCAAATGACTCCGTTTTCACGTCTTCACCGTAGGTTACTTTCAGATTGATGGCACCTTCTCCTCTGGCAACGCCATTGATCTTGATGGACGGGCTTGTGGGATCTCCCTCTATCTGGAGGAAATCTTGGTATTCCTCCGGAATGGACCACTCATAGGTCACCTGATCAGAAAGAGCGCTGGGAACGCTTTCGCCCTGATAGGTCGCGCTTCCGCCCACTTCCATTCTGTCACTTCCGGTAATTCTGGCTCCGAAAAGTTCATCCGTAACCGGCTCGCCGAATACTTCCCACTCACTGATTCCAACTCCATTGGAACTGGTTCCATTTCGGTCTATAATTAGACGAAGCTGCGTAGTACGGATCGGTTCGTCAAACATGACGCCATTCCAGTAATTGTTGCTGCCATTGATTCCTCCGTTATTTCCATTATACTTAACGCCCACAGAAGAAACTTTTTCGCCATCCTCATTCGTCATAGCATCAATCCTTACCCATTCACCGTCTTTGGTTAAATATTCTATCATACAGCTCTTAGGGAAGGTTACATTTCCGGGATAATTTAAAATAGCCCTATCCGCCCACCACATTACCTGTGTACTGGAGATTTCATATGGATCATCCCAAACCAGGGTAATGGGTGTCGGGTATGGATTGGAATTGTTCCAGGTATTCCAGGAGGTACCTGCATTGCTGGTTGCCAGCGCCCCGTCATTTACGTTGCTGGCCGGCGTATTCTCGTGCTCTGCAAGAACGGAAGAGGCATCTGGTGCGATGTTCTCACCCTCGCCGATGACATGAACCACTTCTTTTCCAAATACCTGCAGCTCTCCGATACCGATGCCGCTGGCTCCGGACTCACTCTGGCCGCGATTTACCTCCAGGCGAAGCTTTGTAGTGCGAACGGAATCCTTAAAAGCTACGCCATTCCAGTAACGGTTATTTTCGTTGGCGCCGTCATTCTCCCCGTCATGTAATACGCCAAGGGAGCTGACCTCTGCTCCAGACTCATCGAACATCTCTGTGATTTCCACCCAATCCTTTGTCTTCTCATCATAATAAGAAACCTTGCAGCTTTCTGGAAATTTCACCTTCTCATTGTCCGCCCACCACATCACCTGCATGCTGGAGATATCCTGTTCCTTCTCCCAGGTCAGAGTGATCGGTGTCGGATAGGCAAGATCTCCCTCTTCCTTCCAGGTATTCCATGCGCTGGCCGGGTCACTGGTGGCCAGGACTCCATCATTGATGCTGGCAATCTGCGACTCTGCGTTGGTATAAGCTGCCTCTGCCACAGCCGTCGCAGCCACATTATCCCCCGTACCGATGGGATCAGGTATCCGATAGCCGTATACTTCCCACTCGCTGATTCCGATGCCATTTACGCCAGAACCATTGCGATCTACGACCAGGCGAAGACTGGTGGTCGTGATCTCCTCCGGAAATGTTACCTCATTCCAGTATTTATTTTTTCCATTAATACCATTTCCATCGCTGGCATCGTACTTGATACCTACCTGGTCTGTTTCCATGGCTTCTTCGTTCACCATACCTGTGATTTGTACCCAATCACCCTCGTCGTTCAGATACTCTACGGTACAGCTCTTTGGAAAGGTCACATTGTCGGAAGCCGTCAGGTCAGCATTATCTGCCCACCACATCACCCTCATGCCGGAGAGTGTGTATGCTTTGTCCCAGGTATAGCCCACTTTTATGGGATATTGGTGGGATCCGGCACTCCAGGTATTCCAGGATGAGTAACCGCTGTCTGTTGCAAGCTCTCCGTTATTCAGATTATCCAGAGAAGTGTAGGTGTTGGTGTAGTCTGCAAACGGCGTAGCATCCAACGCTACATTGGCGCCTAGCTCTTCTACCCCAAACGTTACCGCCGGCGCAGCGATTTCTTCATTGGTTCCCCCGGATGCGTAGATCATCGAGGCGGGAAACGCTGAAAAAACCATGGACAGGCTCATCACGAGAGCCAAAAGTCTTTTTTTCATGAATCATTCCTCCTTTTCACAACCACAAAGGCCGTCATTTTACACTGGATTTCTCCAATATTTTCCAGTTAATTAGATACTAACACTTGTATCCTTATAGTTAAACTTGTTTTTTTATATAAAATGTATAGTTTTCTTTTCTCTACACTTTTTCTATGTGTTTTTTTCACAAATTCATTTCCCCTGCGCTCCCCCTGGTGCCGTCGAAATTCCGCATGCTCCGGGCACTCCTCTTTTTTCTTCCATATAGATAGTAAATACCATGCCAACAACTTCCATTGTCAGCTTTCAGATTTTATGTTAACATTCAACGCGTAACTTTTTGAAACACTTTTGTAACAATTTACTCTCAGAAAGCGAGGTACAAACCTATGATCGCAACGATTTTAACCGCACTATTGGCCGGAAGTCCTATGAAGGAGTTCAACACGACTGCCCTGCAGGCAGCCATGGAGCAGGCCAAAGCCAACGGCTATAAGATTGTTACCCAGATAGATACCACCGATGAAACCTGGAAAAATATCCTGGCGGATCTGGGAATTGATCCAGAATGTATTATCAATTATCCGCTATTTCAATTTCCAGGTTGTCAGCTTCCAGATATCGAAACCCCGGAGACGGAGTCTCCCGAAACAGAAGTCCCTGGGACAGATACCCCGGACACCCCTGAAACGGAAGCTCCCGGCATTCCGGAAACAGAGATGCCCGAGACAGAAGCTCCCAGTGTGCCGGAGACAGAAGCTCCCAGTATTCCAGAAACAGAGGTCCCGGACACCCCTACCCCTCCGGAAACAGAAGCTCCAGAGACAGAAGCTCCCGAAACAGAAGCCCCCGGTCAGTCTTCTTCTATGGCAAAACAGGTGGCAGATCTGGTAAACCAGGAACGAGCCAAAGCAGGCCTTGCTCCCCTGACCCTTCGGGAAGATCTGACCCAGGCCGCGCAAATTCGGGCCAAGGAAAGCGCTGTATCCTTTTCCCACACGCGTCCCGACGGCAGCGGCTTCCAGACAGTATTAACCCAGCAACAGATATCCTACCGGCGCTCCGGCGAAAATATCGCCTGGGGACAGCCCACGGCTCAATCTGTTATGAATGCCTGGATGAATTCTCCTGGTCACAGAGCCAATATTCTAAATTCTTCCTTTGAGTATATCGGTGTTGGCTATTATACCAGCAGTCAGGGCACCCCCTATTGGGCACAACTTTTTATCAGCGACTGAACGTACACTTTTTCCATTTCCCTCTGTCACAGAATGCAGGGAGAAATTTTTTTGAAAGTTCTTGCAAAATCACTTAAATGGACTACAATGGAGCTAACCGGCCCTATGGTTCGGCTGAAGCTACCTATCTCATTTTAAGGAGGACTTGTTTATGAGCGTCATAGAAATCAGCCATATCACAAAAGACTATGGCAGGGGCAAAGGTGTCTTCGACCTGTGCTTCTGCGTGGAAAAGGGAGAGGTCTTTGGATTTCTCGGTCCGAACGGGGCTGGAAAAACTACTACCATCCGGCAATTAATGGGATTTATCCGCCCCGACTCAGGTTCTGTGTCCATTCTTGGCATGGATTGTTTTTGTGACGCTGCCCACATTCAGAGGCGTCTCGGATATCTGCCTGGAGAGATTGCGTTTATGGACGATATGACCGGTATGGAATTTTTGCGCTTTTTAGCCGGAATGAAAGGACTTTCCGATCTTTCGAAAGCGCAGGATCTTATGCAGTACTTTGAATTGGATGCCTCTGGAAAAATACGGAAGATGTCAAAAGGCATGAAGCAGAAGCTGGGGATTGTGTGCGCTTTTATGTCTGATCCGGATATTCTGATTCTGGATGAGCCCACCAGTGGTCTGGACCCGCTGATGCAAAGTCGCTTTATTGAATTGATTTTACAAGAGAAGCAAAATGATAAGACTATTCTCCTGTCTTCCCATATCTTTGAGGAGGTAGAACGAACCTGTGACCGGACTGCTATTATTCGAAACGGACATTTGGTGGATGTTGCTCGGATGGAACAGATGCAAAGCAACAGGCAAAGGATCTGCCGGATCCTGTTTGCCGATGCCGCCAAGGCCATGGCCTTTTCTGAGCGCCATGAGGGAGCTGTTTTAAAAGATTGCCAGGTAACGCTTCCGGTTTCCGGAAGTATGCAGCACTTTATTCAGGATCTGGCCCAGTACCCTATGCTGGATATGGAAATGCGGCCTCAAACGCTGGAAGAGCTGTTTTTACATTTTTATGGAGGTGCGTCCAATGATTAATCATACTCTGTTAAAAAAAGAATGGAAATCCAATTACAAAATCCTGCTGATTTTTATGGCCGTTCTCGCTCTATATGCCTCTATGATTACCAGCATGTATGACCCCAAGCTGGGTGACAGCCTGCGGGTTATGATGGAAAGCATGCCTCAGCTGTTTTCTGCCTTCGGCATGTCCAATCCGGGCTCCACGCTTCTGGAATTTCTCGTAAACTATCTATACGGGTTCTTACTGGTGGTATTTCCCATGGTATTTTTAATTCTGCTGTCCAATCGACTGGTATCCCGCTATGTGGACCGTGGTTCCATGGTTTTTTTGCTTGCTACACCCAACAAGAGAGGCCGTATCATACGAACCCAGATTTTGACCCTGGTATCTATGGATCTGTGTCTGGTTCTGTTTGTAACTTTGCTATGTATCCTCTGCAGCCAGACTATGTTCCCAGGCGAGCTGGAAATCCCGCGTTTTCTCCTGGTCAATACAGGGCTTTGGGGACTACATATTTTTTTAGGCGGTCTCTGTTTTCTTTGCTCCTGCCTATGGTCGGACAGCCGCAGGGCAACCGGTGTGGGAGCAGGTCTCTGCATCGTTTTTTTACTGATCCAGATGGTCTCGCAGGTGGGAGACAAATATGAAATACTACGTTTTGCTACTCCGCTCACCCTGTTTCGTCCGGAACAAATTATCTCCGGTCAGACTGACGCTATCTTAGGCTTTTTGGTGCTATTTCTTACAGGCTTTCTGTTCTTCTTCGGAGGCAGTCTGGTATTCTGTAAAAAGAACCTCTCTATCTAGCAACGGCAAACAAAAGAGCCAAAGCAGAGATGCATTTTGCTCCTCTGTTTTGGCCCTTTTCACCGCTTCTTCTTTTGCTGTTAGACTCTCTCACACCGCAGCACCATAGCCGACGTGGCCGTCATAGATACGGTGATTTCTCCTTCCCGGATAGCAAAAGTCCCCCCCTCTGTCCGAAATCCGATTGCATCCGTATGCATCAGACACCGCATCACCTTTCCGTTTTCTGCCCCCGCCTGCCATACGGGCAAGGTCACATCCCGCTGTCCATCCCCATTATAGAAAACTACCACCATCTGCTCATCTATAGAAAATCTCGCATAAGCCAGGCACTGATAATCCCCGTACAAAAATTTCAAAGACCCGTGAGTAAACACGGGATAGTCCTTATGCAGCCGGATCATTTCTTTATGGAAACGGATCATCTCCTGATCTTCCCTGCCCCAGGGATACGTTCGGCGGTTATCCGGATCTGTAAATCCCGTAACCCCTGCCTCATCCCCATAGTAAATCGTAGGCGCTCCCGGCCAGGTCATCTGCATCACCACAGCTTCCCGCATCACAGCCTGATGTACATCCTGAGAAGCAGCCTCATACCCCAACTGGGCCACCCGGCCCACCTTGTGGTTGGTTCTGGTCAAAAACCGGGAATGGTCATGATTGGAAAGTTCATTCATGGACACCTGCAGAGAGGGAGCCAGAAAATTACACATATGATGGCTCATGGCAGCCATAAAAGTCTCCCAATTTCCATACAGATCTCCTCTGTATTCATCGCTGTGCTTTTCCATTCCCGTAAAAAACCAGGTGAGCGGCTCCATAAACGCATCGTAGTTCATGACCGTATCCCACTCATCCCCTTTTAGCCAGGCTCCGGAATCCCCATAATGCTCTGCCAGAATCAGAGCGTCCGGATTTGCTTCTTTTACCACCTTTCGAAATTCCTTCCAGAACTTATGATTGTATTCGCTGCTAAAGCCCAAATCCGCCGCCACGTCCAGCCGCCACCCATCCACATGATAAGGCGCGGACACCCATTTCCTGGCAATGTCCATAATATACTGATAAAGCTTAGGAGACGTCTCATAGGCTAGTTTTGGCAATGTGTCATGTCCCCACCAGCCGTCATAGCATTGATTGTAAGGCCAATCGTGCTCATTGTGGAACTTAAAAAAGCTGCGGTAAGGACTGTCCTGGCTGACAAAGGCCCCCTTCTCATAGCCTGGCTGTTCCTCATAAATACATTCCCGGTCCAGCCACTTATTAAAAGAACCGCAGTGATTAAACACACCGTCCAAAATCACCTTCATACCTCTCCGGTGAATCTCCTCCACAAGCTTTGCAAAAAACTCATTGCTGGCATCCAGATTCTCCCGGGCTGTCACCCGCTGTATATACTTAGAAGCATGGGCATTATCCGTATCCCCCTCGGCCAGAGGCTCTCCCCCATCCTTTACAATCTTTCCAAAATGGGGGTCCACATGGTCATAGTCCTGGATGTCATATTTGTGGTTGGATGGTGAGACAAAGATGGGATTAAAGTAAATTACATCCACGCCCAGCTCCTGCAGGTAATCCAATTTATCCCATACCCCCTGCAGGTCTCCTCCGTAAAACTCCCGAACACCCATAAAGGCGGGATTTTGGCTCCAGTCTGTCACCCGCCGCACACCGTCACCGATGTAAAAATACTCCCGGTCTACCACATCGTTTGTAGGGTCTCCATTACAAAAACGATCCACAAAAATCTGATACATCACAGCTCCCTTAGCCCAATCCGGTGTATGAAAACCGGGTACGATGGTAAAGGAATAGTATTCCTGCAGATTTCTGGAAATCCCTCTTTTGTTGTAATAACAGCGAATTTTTCCCGCATGAATTTCAAAATGATAGCGCAGTGGCTCTGTTCCCAGGGGGATCTCCACCATATAGAAATCAAATTCTCCCACTGTCTTTTCATATTTCATCAGCAGGCGGAAAGACCCGCTGACCAGATAGACGCAGTCTATGTTATTTTTCCCGGCGCGAAACCGGATCTCTACCGTCTCTCCCGGTTCCGGCTCCATGGGTATCACATAATTTTGCGTCTCATCGCTGAACAAGGCATTAGGTTTCAATACCGGGCGCATCTGCATGACGTATTTTTGCGTCTTTCTGAAATGATCGATTTGTTCTGTCTGCATAGTCTATCTCCTTTACTCCCCGTATCACCTACCTCCGGAACCGATTTTCTCACAAACTTTCTGCTATCTGTGATTCCTCATGATAAGTTATACTCTGATAAGATTCATTTTATACCATTCCCCTATATTCCACAACCAGAAAAATATTCTTTTGCCATGGAGCATAAAGTAAAAAGGCAGTCGCTTTACGACTGCCTTTTTGGAGAAGGTATTTCTTCTTATGGGGTGTAGCAAAAACTATATAATGTATT
>CABSEG010000017.1 GCA_902476645.1 uncultured Lachnospiraceae bacterium
AAAGATGTTTGAGATCTGTACATAGCCTTCTTTCTTCGCTTTGCTGGCATAATAAGTGTATTTATTTCTGGCCTGACTCTCCCCTGCAAATGCTTCCATTAAATTCTTTTCTGTCTTCGTCCCTTTTAAATCCATGATCCTTCCTCCTTTATCAATAACAGTAATTATTACTGTTTTATAATAACATAGAAAGACATGCTTGTCAATGCATTTTATCAAAATAAAGAATTTCTTTTTTCTGGAAAAGAAAAAGACGCCGCCGTCTGGCAACGCCTATGGAGTAGACGAGAATCGAACTCGTGTCCGAAAGCCCCTCCCATGTACTTCTACTATCATAGTCTGTTCTTTTTCCTTCCCTCCGCCATACGAAAACAGACATTCTTATGGGTTTAGTAGCTTCATGATACATCTACCGGCTCAAAGCTTTGCCGGTAAGGTTTCTCACATGATCGACGCCAGATTCTTAAGGTGTGAGTGCCCTAAGGCTGACGGCAGCAATTAGGCTGCTGCTAACGCGTAATTATCGTCTGCGTTTATATTTAAGTTTGCGATTTGACGCATCGGCCTGCGGATAGCTTCTCCATCTTCAGAACCCCCGTCGAAACCTTTACTACCCCGTATGAGATCGTATTGGTTTGCAGACTGTCTCTATTATAAGAGACGGCAGGCGCTTTGTCAAGCACCTGCATAAATTCCCAATTTTTATTTTTATGCCCCCAGATGTACTTTGAATTCCCTCTGGGCTTCTCGTTTCATATCCTTTTTAGCAATATCCTGTCTCTTATCATAGTTTTTCTTTCCTCTGGCCAGACCGATTTCCACCTTTGCCAGACTACCTTTAAAATAGACTTTCAAAGGTACGATCGTCAGACCTTTCTCCGCAATTTTTCCAGTCATCTTATTGATTTCATAGGCGTGCAGCAAAAGCTTACGCACCCGCAACGGATCTTTATTAAAAATATTTCCCTTCTCATAGGGACTGATATTCATTCCATAGATATATACCTCCCCTTGTTCAATTCGAACAAAGGACTCTTTGATACTGCATTTTCCCATCCGCAGAGACTTTACCTCGGTCCCGTGCAAAGCGATGCCTGCTTCCCAGGTATCCTCAATAAAGTAATCGTGATACGCCTTCTTATTATTGGCAATCAATTTCATATTGTCTTTACTCATCCAACTCTCCCCCTTCTTCTGCCAGCTCAAAGTCAATTGTGCGGGCATCCTTATCTGCTCCCAGAACCCGAACCTTGATTTTTTCTCCCAGCTTAAAGGTGCGGCCGGTATCAGCTCCCACCATCTCATAAGTCTCTTCTTGGTAATAATAGCGGTCGTCATACAAATGAGTTACATGGATCATTCCCTCCACGGTATTGGACAGCTCCACATAAAAACCCCAGGTGGTGATGCTGGAGATCACTCCTTCAAACACTTCACCCACATGAGCTTCCATATACTCTGCCTTTTTCATTTTTTCTGTTTCTCTCTCTGCCTCATCTGCTCTTCTTTCCATATTGCTGGACTGTTCCGCCACCTCAGGCAAAATTTTTTCATAATGCAAAATCCGCTGCTCATCCATCCTTCCCCTCAGATTATCCTTGATGATTCGGTGAATCTGCAAGTCAGGATAGCGCCGGATTGGAGACGTAAAGTGGCAGTAATACTGAGCTGCCAATCCAAAATGTCCGCTGCATTCCGCCGTGTATTTAGCCCGCTTCATGCTGCGCAGAGTCAGGCGGCTGATGAGCGCTTCCTCTGGAAGGTCCTCAATCCGGGCAAGCAGCTTTTGCAGCTCTTTGGGATGAATTTCATCTCTCCCGTTTTTTATGGAGTATCCAAAATTATGGATAAACATGGCCAATTGTCGGATCTTTTCCGGGTCCGGTGTCTCATGGGTACGATACAAAAAGGGAAGTCCCTGCCAATAATAGTCCTGTGCCACCGTCTCATTGGCCAGCAGCATAAAGTCCTCGATAATCTTGGTAGCCACGTTCCTGTCATAAGGGCGAATCTCCAATGGTCTTCCCTGCTGATCCAACTGAATCTTGGATTCCGGAAAGTCAAAGTCAATAGATCCCCGCTTTCTTCTCTTCTCTCTCAAAATTCCGGACAGTTTCTCCATTCTCTGAAACATGGGCACCAGCCCGTTGTATCTTTGGATCTCTTCCGCATCCCGGTTTTCCAGTATTTTCTTTACGCTGGTATAGGTCATGCGTTGATCTACCCGGATTACAGTCTCTGCAATCCGGTGATTCACCACATTTCCCTTTTGATCAATGTCCATGATACAGCTTAATGCCAGTCGGTCGACTCCCTGGTTCAAAGAACAAATTCCATTGGATAGTCTATGAGGAAGCATAGGGATGACCCTGTCCACCAGATAGACGCTGGTGCCCCGCTTCAGTGCCTCCCGATCCAGAGCGCTTCCTTCCTGCACATAATTCGTCACATCCGCAATATGAACCCCAAGTCGATAAAAATCCCCTTCTTCCGTAAGGGAAACCGCATCGTCCAAATCCTTGGCGTCTTCCCCATCAATGGTCACCATCTGCCAATCTCTTAGATCTAGCCGCCCTTCCAAATCCGCCGGAATCACTTCATCTTTCACCCGTTCTGCCCGATTCAGCACCTTCTCCGGAAAGGAAGCGGGCAAATCGTAAGCATAAACAATGGATAAAATATCCGTTCCGGGATCATTCACATGGCCGATAATCTCTTCCACCTTTCCTTTCGGACTTTTACTCTTGGAGCCATAGCTGGTAAGCTTTACCAAAACCTTGTGTCCGTTCACAGCTCCTCTGGCAGCCTCCAGCGGGATGAAAATATCTCTCGTAATGCGTGGATTGTCCGGCACCACAAACCCAAAGTTTTTGCTCTGCTGGTAGGTACCCACCAATTCCTGGATCGCATGTTCCAAAATCTGAACTACGCTTCCCTCTTTTCGCTTTCCCGTTCTTTCCGGATGAATTGCCACCTTAACCGTATCGCCGTGAAGCGCACCCATAGTGGAGGATTCGGAAATAAAGATATCTTCCTCACTGCCTTCCACCTCCACAAAACCGAATCCTCTGGAATTTCCCACAAAGGTTCCCGTCAGATAGGTATCTTTGGCAATCTGATATTTTCCCCGCTTGGACACTTCAATTTTTCCCTCACTTAACAGGGAATCCAGTACTTCCTCCAGTTCTCCCCTTCGTTCTCTCGGAACCTGCATAAGGATAGCCAGTTCCTTAATCTTCATGGGTACATATTTTTTATCATGCATCAGGTCTTCTACGACCTTTTTTCTCTTTTCTAACAGCTCTTTTTCCATCTCTCTCTCTTTCAGGCCTGATTCTTTTTCAAACAAAAACACCCTTGCAGGCCTTGCAAGAGTGTCTCAGTGTACCAAATTCCAGTTTCATCCAGTCCTTAGAAATTTAAGTTTAACACGACCGCCAATACAATAAACGCAATCGCCATGAACTTTGTCGATTTTACTAAAGCACCTTCCATGGAACGTCCTTTATTCTTACCCCAGTAGGTATCAGAGATACCCTGGATCGTACCAAGCCCTGCCTGTTTGCCTTCCTGCATCAGCACGATGACGGTCAATGCGATACAATCTAATATAAAGATTATGGTAAGAACAATTCTCAAGATCTCCATCTCTACACCTCCGTTTCAAACAAAGATAGTGTATCATAGGGATGGGACAATGTCAATTAGATTTCTTCCTCAATTCTCAATAATTGGTTATACTTCGCCACTCGTTCAGATCTGCAAGGAGCTCCTGTCTTGATCTGCCCTGCCCCAGTTGCCACTGCGATATCCGCGATGATCGTGTCCTCCGTCTCGCCGGAGCGATGAGAAATAATGGTCCGATAGCCGGCTTCCTTTGCCATCTGGATGGCCTCCATAGCTTCACTTAAGGTTCCAATCTGATTGACCTTAATTAAAATAGCGTTGGCGGCCTTCAATTCAATCCCCTTCTTCAGCCGTTCCGTATTTGTGACGAACAAGTCGTCTCCCACCAGCTGAATCCGGTCTCCCAGCACATCGGTCATTCTCTGCCACCCCGCCCAGTCATCCTCAAATAACCCGTCTTCAATGGATACAATGGGATACTGTTTCACCAGCTTCTCATAGTAGCTGACCATCTCATCGGAAGAACGTCGGATCCCTTCTCCCGGGAAGTAATACTGGCCTGTCTCTTCCTCATACAACTCACTGGCCGCCGCATCCAGAGCAATAACAATATCTTCCTTCATCTCGTATCCGGCCTGTTCCACAGACTCCACGATCAAGTCCAAAACCGCCTCGGAATTGGGCAGATTAGGAGCAAACCCCCCTTCATCTCCCACCCCTGTGGAAAGTCCTCTCTCTGTCAAAAGATGCTTCAGGGTGTGATAGATTTCCGAGCACATACGAAGCCCCTCAGAAAAGTCATCCGCCCCCACGGGCATGATCATAAACTCCTGCAGATCTACCGTATTGTCTGCATGACATCCGCCATTTAAGATGTTCATCATAGGAACCGGCATTTTATGGCCGCAGCATCCGCCCAAGTAACGATATAGAGGAATTTGCAGTGTCTTTGCCGCTGCATTGGCTGCGGCCATAGACACGCCCAGGATAGCATTGGCTCCCAGGCTGGATTTGTTTTTCGTTCCATCTGCCCTCCTTAACAGTTCATCCAGATGTACCTGATCCAGCACATTTTCTCCGATCACCGTATCTGCCAGAATGGTATTAACAAAGTGTACTGCCCTGGTAACACCCAGTCCCCGGTAGCGGTCTTCTTCCC
Source organism: uncultured Lachnospiraceae bacterium (assembly GCA_902476645.1). GTDB lineage: Bacteria > Bacillota > Clostridia > Lachnospirales > Lachnospiraceae > CABSEG01. Next base: position 4,787 of record CABSEG010000017.1, read on the forward strand.
CATCCCGTATTTCCACTGCCTCAAACTGTCCTGTGCTTGCTCCCGACGGAACAGCGGCTCTCCCAACCGCTCCTCCTTCCGCCAGCATTTCTACCTCAACCGTGGGATTTCCTCGGGAATCCAGGATTTCTCTTGCGAATACATCAATGATTGGTACAAACCGATGCATGAAAAAACACACCTCCTTCCCGGATAGTGTGTCCATTTCCCTGGATATTATGAAGACGAGATCAAAAGGAAGCGAAATGTTTCTACTGGAGGAGGGGCCGCATTTCTTCTGTAATTTTCCCCTGCACCCTGCTGGATGTCAAAAGATGAAACAGCCGCTCCATGGCAGGATCCTGTTCGCAGACCTGCTTTCTCTCTTCTAAGAGAGGAATCAGCCAGGCCTGAAGCTCCTCTACCCGCTCTATGCCAACCGTCTGTTCCAGCATTTTCTCAAGATCCAGCTTCCGAAGCGCATAGGCGCAGGCATAGCAAAACTCTCCTTCGGAGATGATGGGGCTTGGATTCTTACAGGTGATTTTAATTTGAACTGCTTGCTTTACCAGATCTAAGATCATATGTGTGTTCTCCTTTACCAATGAGAAAGAGACCCTGGAGGGAAAATTTCCTTCTCCCTTCCAAGGTCTTCCACTGAATGCTGATTCTACTTACGAACCAGCAGAGAGGTTCCTGTCATTTCTGCCGGCTGCTTCATTCCCATCAATTCAATTAATGTGGGGGCAATATCTGCCAGGCAGCCCCCCTCTCTCAAAGTATAAGAGGGATCGCAGTTTACCAGGATAAAGGGCACCGGGTTGGTGGTGTGGGCTGTGAAAGGTGCCCCTGTGGTGTAGTCCACCAGCTGCTCTGCATTTCCGTGATCCGCGCAGATAAACATCTGTCCGTCCACTTCTTTGATCGCTTCTACAGCTCTTCCCACACAAGCATCCACTGCCTCCACCGCCTTGATAGCGGCTGCCTCTATTCCAGTGTGTCCAACCATATCCGGATTCGCGAAGTTTATAATGATCACATCGTATTGATCTGACTTAATAGCCTCCACAAGCCTGTCACAAACCTCATATGCGCTCATCTCAGGCTGCAGATCATAGGTGGCTACCTTAGGAGATTTCACCAAAATCCTGTCTTCGCCCGGATTGGGTTCCTCCACCCCTCCATTAAAGAAGAAGGTCACATGAGCATACTTCTCCGTCTCTGCGATTCTGGCCTGGGTTTTATGGTTTGCAGCCAAAAACTCTCCAAATGTATTTGTGATGGATACCTTGTGAAAAGCAACTTCCTTATTCGGAATCGTCTCATCGTATTCCGTAAAGCAAATGTAAGTCACATCCAATCTGTCTCCCCGGTCAAATCCGGAAAAATCATCCGCACAGAAAGCTCTGGTAATCTCTCTTGCACGGTCCGGGCGGAAGTTAAAGAAAATGATGGAATCCTGATCCTGGATTCTGGCCACTGGCTTTCCATCCTTTTCCACTACTGCCGGGAGGACAAACTCATCGTTTTTGCCGGCATCATAGGACTGCTGCACGGCCTGAGAACCGCCCAGGGCTTTCACGCCTTCTCCCTTGACCATTGCCTTGTAGGCCAGTTCCACACGATCCCAGCGATTATCTCGATCCATGGCATAGTAGCGTCCCATTACCGTGGCAATCTCTCCTACGCCGATTTCTTTCATCTTTGCTTCCAGTTCCTCCACAAATCCTTTTCCGGAGGTTGGCGGCGTATCTCTTCCGTCCAGGAAACAATGTACGTAAACCTTTGTAAGCCCTTCTCTTTTGGCCAACTCCAGCAGTCCATAGAGATGGGTGTTATGGCTGTGCACGCCTCCATCGGATAAAAGTCCGAATAAGTGAAGCGCACTGTCCTTTTCTTTTGCATTGGCTACGGCCTTTAACAGTGCTTCATTCTTAAAAAAGTCCCCATCCTGGATCTCTTTTGTGATTCTGGTCAATTCCTGGTACACAATTCGCCCTGCGCCCATATTCAGATGTCCGACCTCAGAGTTTCCCATCTGTCCCTCAGGCAGTCCCACGGCCATACCGCTGGCGTTTCCCTTAACAAATGGACACTCTGCCATCAGCTTATCCATCACAGGGGTCTTTGCCTCTGCCACCGCATTTCCCTCTGTCTTCTCATTCAGTCCATATCCGTCAAGAATCATTAAAACTGTAGGTTTCTTACTCATTTTGACTTCTCCTTTATATCCATTCACTGATGATCTCTTTTACCGACTTATTTTACCTTATTTTTCTCTATTCGTCAACGAGTTGACAGGGCCCGTTTTCTTTTACACAAGACCGATGGCCGCATACAAGTTCAGAGCATCCTCAATATTAAACTGCACAGTCTCATGGCTTCCCTGCGCTCCTGTGGTAATTACCAAAAATTCTTCACCTCCCACCGTCCCCATACTGGCCAGACACAGCCCGGCCTCCTGGGTGTAACCCGTCTTTCCTCCCTGTATGACCCCTGTGGCCCTGGCGCTCTGATCTGTATTCATATTTTTAAACACAGATGCCTCAAAGGTGATGCCAGAAGGATTGACCTGAGTGGGCGTAGTAGTATAAGTCCTGGCTGTGAAGATCTGCCGGAAGGTATCGTTTTTCAACGCTTCCATTAATAGAATCCCCAGATCATGCACAGTGGTGTAATGGTTTTCATCGTGCAGCCCGCTGGAATTGGTAAAATGGGTTCCCTTCATTCCCAGCTCCTGAGCCTTCTGATTCATTAGTTCTACGAATGCCTCCTCTGAGCCAGAAATTTTGTCTGCCAGCGCAATACAGCTGTCTGCCCCGGAAGGGAGCATGACCCCATAAAGCAAATCCATGGCCGTCACGGTCTCTCCGGGGGCAAAACCCGCCATGGAAGCGCCCTCTGCCCAAAGTTTCTCAAACATCTCCGCGGGAAGCGTGATTTCTTCCTGAAGATCTTCCAGATTTTCAATGGCCACATAAGCAGTCATAATCTTAGTCAGGGAAGCCGGATAGGTACGTTCTTCCTCTGCCTTTCTGGCAATCACTGCCCCGTCGCTTACCCGGATCACTTCCCCGTGGGCGCTGTACGTCTGATTCATAGCCGCTTCCAGTCCCGGCATAACGGGAAGCTCCGTCTGGGCTTCCGTCTCTGTTTCAGTCTCCCTTTCAGTCTGCTGCACCTCTCCGGTCTGATGAGTCACAGAACCTTCTCTTTTGTCCTCGCCGGACGGTTTTAGCAAAAACCAGGCTGCATACAAAAGCAATCCCAGAATTGCCACCATACAGATCGTCATTATGATCGCTCTGTTTCTCCTCTGCCTGCGTCTCTGTCTTCTCCTTTGTTCTCTCTGATCCATGGCTTATTTCTTTTGAACAACCTCCCCCTGCTTTTTATAAATACTGTCAGCCGGCACCACTTCCCGCACAGAGGAAAGAGGATAGATATTGGAACGAGGACCTACCACAGAGCCTGGATTTAACACGGTACCACAGCCCACTTCCACTTCGTCTCCCAGCATGGCCCCAAACTTCTTTAATCCTGTCTCGATTCTCTGATCTTTGTCCTTTACCACTACCAACTGCTTGTCAGACTTGACATTGGAAGTAATGGATCCAGCCCCCATATGAGCTTTATATCCCAGAATAGAATCCCCCACATAATTGTAATGAGGAACCTGTACTTTATTAAACAGCACCACATTTTTTAGCTCCGTGGAATTTCCCACAACTGCCCCTTCTCCTACAATGGCGTTGCCACGGATAAAGGCGCAGTGGCGTATTTCTGCCTCTTTTCCGATAATTGCAGGTCCGTGAATATAGGCAGTGACGGCTACAGAAGCCGACTTGGCGACCCACACATCCTCCCCTCTCTTCTCATATTCTTCCGGATCCAGTGTGCTTCCCAGCTTTTTGATAAACGCCCCGATCTTAGGCAACACTTCCCAGGGATAGACACACCCTTCAAACAGTTCTCCCGCAATGGTTTCTTTTAAATTAAACAGGTTTTCGATTCTGCATGTTTCCATTTTGCTTTGCTCCTTTCCGATAATACACAGCCGCTGCGTCAAAATTCCTGCGCAGGGCATGTTGGTGATTTTGTCCCAGAACTCCTTGCGTTCTAACCCGGATAAAATGCTTTAGCTTTTCCATATATTCCTCTGAGGAAATACTTCCCTCTGCCACATAGGTCAGTCCCTTTTCCCAGCTGGCTGTCAGCTCGGGATTTAAAAGGGAGCGTATGGAAGCTGCCACTACCTCAAAGATCATTTCTCCCAGCAATGTAGGTGTCAGAACCTGGGTTTTCTTATTCAGGGCAATGTATTTGTTCGCCACCAGCTTTTTTAAAATCTCAGCTCTGGTTGCACTGGTTCCGATACCACTTCCTTTGATCTGGGCTCGAAGTTCCTCATCTTCAATCAACTGACCTGCGTTTTCCATGGCAAGGATCATGGTTCCGGAATTATAACGTTTGGGTGGGGAAGTCTCCCCCTCTTTGATGGATAGGTTTTTTACCTCCAGCACATCGCCCTTTTTTAAACTCTTTAAGGACTCTAAAAAGGCAGCGTCACATCTGTTTTCCCCTTCTGTCTTCTGTTTAGACTCCTCCGGCCCTCCTGCCACTCTTCGATATCCTTCAGAAATCAGAGCTCTGTAGCTGAAAAAAAACTTCTCTTTCTCCATTCCGGTTACCAGATTCACTTTCTGATAGACCGCTGGCGGGTAAAAAATACTGAGAAAACGCCTCACTACCATCTGGTATACGCTCTCTGAACGGACAGAAAGACTTTTTCGCGCGCCCATTCCCTGTCCGGTGGGAATAATGGCATAATGGTCCGTAATCTGTTTGTCGTTTACATACCTGGTTCCAGTCAGTTTTTTGTAAGCATCCCCCTCCAAAACCTCTGAAGCAAATTCTCCCAGCCCCGGTAATACCTTAAGTCCCTGAAGATTTCTGGAGATCACTTTTGCCGCAGCCGTAGAAAGTACCCTGGCATCTGTTCTGGGATAAGTCACCAGTTTTTTCTCATAGAGCTCCTGTACGATTTTTAAAGTTTCGTCCGGACTGATCTTAAACCGCCTGGAACAATCGTTTTGCAATTCTGCCAGATTATAAAGCAAAGGCGGGTTTTTCTTTTCCTGTCTTCGCTCCAGGGATAACACCACCGCCTTTAACGGAGGCGTTCTACTGAGCTTTGCAATCAATTCCCTGGCGTCTTTATCTTTCTTCAAGCCATTTTCCTTGTAGAGTTTGGGAGAGAGATAATATTCTGAGCCTTCCACACCGCGAAATTCTCCTTCCAGTTCCCTGTTATCCCATATTGCCGTCTGTATAACCCGGTAAAAGGGCATCTTAACAAACTGCCTGATTTCTCTTTCCCTGCGCACCACCATACCCAATACGCAGGTCATCACGCGCCCCACGGATACGACCGTATATCTGGTTTTCAGATAACTGGAAATCACATTGCCGTATTTTAACGTCAGCAGTCTGGAAAAGTTAATCCCCATCAGATAATCTTCTTTGGCCCGCAGATAAGCCGCATCAGCAAGGTGGTCATAAGCAGATAGATCTTTTGCCTCCCGGATCCCCCGAAGAATCTCTTCCTCCGTCTGGGAATCAATCCAGACTCTTTTTCTGTTTTTTTGTTTTACATGGGCCTCCTGCTCCACCAATCGGTAAATATATTCTCCCTCCCGCCCGGAGTCTGTACAGACATAGATGGTAGATACGTCCTTACGATTGAGCAGACTGCTCACAATGTCAAACTGTTTTTTTACATCAGGAATCACTTCATATAAGAACGTATCCGGCAGGAAAGGGAGCGTCTCTAAACTCCATCTTTTGAATTTCTCATCGTATACTTCCGGATAACTCATGGTGACCAGATGCCCCACACACCAGGTAATGATAATCTCATCACCTTCCAGGAATCCGTCTTTTCTGGATGTCCGGACCTTTAACGCCCTGGCGAATTCCTGAGCTACGCTGGGTTTTTCTGCTATAAATAATGATTTTGACATAATTTCCGTTCCTCCCTGCCGGTTTACACAGGCAGGTCTTTCTTCTCAAATACTTTTCCTCCCACAAGGAAACCTAAAATCCCGATCACAGCGGCAGCGGGAAGCTTCCAGTAAAGCGAGGGGGCTCCATTCAAAAGTTCCCTGGAACAAAACAACGTAAAGGGGGTCATATAACTGAAAATCTCCAGGCTGCCTCCCATTCTCCCCAACAAATGCATTAGTAAAAACAGAATCGGCAATCCCGCGCCGATCATCAGGGAGGTCTTCCGTTCCTCACAAATGCAGGCTGCTAAAAAGACGATTCCTCCCAAACACAAATGTAAGAGATAGGCTCCCAGCCACAGCAAAATATACTGGGGCATCTCCAGCTTTCCGGGGTACACAATCGTGCAGAAAATCATCCCCGTCCCCCCTGCAATTAAAAACATCACAAAAATGCCGACACAAAGCAGGTAAGCTTTGCTAAAAATCACCGTTCCTCTTGGTTCAGGCAGTGACAATTCATACGCCATCATTCCATTCTGTATCGGGTTGGTGACCAAAATGTTGACCAAAACTACGGTAAATGCCAATGGAATCAGCAGATTCCAAAAGCCAAACAAATAAGAGGAAAGGTATCCGGTCAAAGAGCCGTCCGCCAGATCAATCCCAAAAGCCTCCACCAGGCCTGCGGGCATGGAATCCAGCCACGCGGTATCTTTTAGCCCCTGAACAGGGTCGTAAAAAGACAAGACGATAACCTCCCAGGCCGCCATAAAAACAGTAAATACAAACCAGAGCCTCCAACTGCGTCTGGCATCCTTGCGAAGCAATGTCAGATTAAGCATAGCTCCCACCTCCGTAAAACTGGACAAATAACTCCTCCAATTCCTGCTCCACCGTCTCTATCGCCACCACCGGATAATTTCCGAGAGCACGGATCAAAGGGATCATCTCACCCTGCAAATGAACACTCAGCTGGGAACCGCTGATACTCCCCACTTGAAACTCTTCCTGTACAAAACGCAAAGCGTCCTGCTCTGTGGCAAAGGTGATCACATAGGTCTGGTACTTTTTTGCCCGCACGCCTGCGATATCGTCCACGTTTACCAAAAGGCCGTCTCTTAGCATCCCCACACGGTCGCAAATACGCTCCACCACCTCGTACCGGTCTGATGTAAGGAGGATGGTCTTTCCATGAGCTTTTTCCTCGCGTAAAAGTTCCATCACCCGATTCTCCTGCTTTGGCTTTAACTCCCTCATGGGCTCATCTAAAATCAGCACCTGAAAATTTCCCATCAAGACCCCCGCAATCTGCAACAGTTGAACCTCATCTGGCTCCATTTGAGTAATCTTTTTCTCCGGATCAAGATGCATTCTTCCGGCCGCAGATAATCCCCTCTCCAGGTTTCTGCTGCCTCTTAGCTCCGCTAAAAATCGAAGAAATCCGAGTCCTGTCATAGATCCGGGAAGCTTCGCCTTTTCCGGAAGGTAACCAACAAAAGAGCGCAGCTTGTGGGGATTGGCAAAACAATTTCTCCCGTTGATCACGCACTTCCCTCCTGTGGGCGAAAAAAGCCCCATAAGAAGCCGGACAAACGTGGTCTTACCGGCCCCCTTCTCCCCCAATAGTCCAAAAACTTCCCCATCTTCCACTTCAAAGGAAACTTCAAAAATTCCCTTTCTTTTTCCGAAATCCTTTGTCAGATTTTTAATCCGTATCATAAAGTCCCTTCACAATCTTATTCCCTTATCGCTTTCTCTATAATAGTAAAATACAACTTGTCAAAACACAAGTTAATTTTTTCATAATAATTTCAGAAGTTCCGGAAAGAAAAGAAGCATCTGGCAATGTCTCTTTCACTGCCGGATGCCTCTTTCCCATCGTTTTTTATTCTTTCAAACCTCCATGTGCCGGAGCTATTAGTCTATTTTGCCTGAATGTATCCCTGCGCTTTTAAAAGCTCCGCGCACAGCACTGCGCCGCCTGCAGCCCCGCGAACGGTATTATGAGAAAGACCTACAAACTTAAAATCATAAACGGTATCCTCTCTCAGCCGTCCCACACTGACTCCCATACCGTTCTCATAATCCACGTCTAACGTAACCTGCGGACGGTCATCCTCCTGCATATAGCGGATAAACTGCTTGGGTGCGCTGGGAAGCTCCAGCTCCTGAGGAACCCCCTGAAAGGAATTCAATTTTTCAATCAACTGTTCCTTCGTTGGTTTCTTCTTAAACTTCACAAATACGGCTGCAGTGTGTCCGTTTAACACCGGTACACGAATACACTGACAAGTAATCACCGGGGTCTTGGCCGGCTCAATTACGCCGTCTTTAATCTCTCCCCAGAGACGTAAAGGCTCCTTTTCGCTCTTCTCTTCTTCCCCGCCGATATATGGTATAATATTTTCCACCATTTCCGGCCAATCTTTAAAAGTCTTTCCGGCTCCGGAAATCGCCTGATACGTGGTGGCCACCACCTCATAGGGCTCAAATTCTTTCCAGGCTGTCAACACAGGAGCGTAAGACTGAATGGAGCAGTTTGGCTTCACAGCCACAAATCCTCTCGTGGTTCCCAAACGCTTTTTCTGATACTCAATCACCTGCATATGTTCCGGATTAATCTCTGGCACTACCATAGGTACATCCGGTGTCCAGCGATGGGCACTGTTGTTGGATACCACGGGGGTCTCCGTCTTTGCGTAGGCATCTTCAATGGCCCGAATCTCATCCTTAGACATGTCCACTGCGGAGAAAACAAAATCCACGCTTGCGGCTACTTTCTCCACCTCATTGACATTCATCACAACCAGCTTCTTTACCGCCTCCGGCATGGGCGTGGTCATTTTCCAACGTCCTCCTACGGCTTCCTCATAGGTCTTTCCAGCACTTCTCGGGCTGGCTGCCACAGTTACTACTTCAAACCATGGATGGTTTTCCAATAGTGAGATAAAACGCTGTCCAACCATTCCGGTTGCGCCTAAAATACCTACTTTTAATTTCTGTTCCATTTTTTCATCTCCTCATATTTTGTTCGTCTTCCAGATACAATTCCACTGAATTGTCCTCTGTGTTTTTCTGCTGCGAACATCTGTCTTTCAGGAAACAATATTATAACATTTTTCTGAAAAATGCAAGTCTTTTTTCAGGATTCCTGTAAATAAGCTTTTTCCAGATCGATCACCTTCTTCATAGCAGACGCCCCAGGCGCTCCCAGCGTTGTACGCTTTTCTACACAGGTTTTCAGGCTGATGGCTTCATAGATGTCCTCTTGAAAAACAGGACTGATCGCCTGAAATTCCTCCAGGCTCAAATCATCCAACGCTATATTTTTTTCCAGGCAATGTAACACCAATTTTCCCACAATCCCATGAGCATCCCGGAAAGGAACTCCGTGGTTGACCAGGTAATCCGCCGCGTCTGTGGCATTGGTAAAGCCATTCTTTGCACTGTTTTCCATGACCTGTGATCGGAATTTCATGGTCTTTATCATTCCGCGAAACAGGGCAATACATCCCTTCACCGTGTCCATTGCATCAAAAGTCAGTTCTTTATCCTCCTGCATATCCTTATTATATGCCAGAGGCAATCCCTTCATAGTAGTCAATAAGCTCATAAGCGCACCATACACACGCCCCGTTTTTCCCCGAATCAGCTCGGCAATGTCAGGATTTTTCTTCTGGGGCATAATACTGCTCCCTGTACTAAAGGAGTCATCCAACTCCACAAACCGATATTCATTGGAGTTCCAAATGATGATTTCCTCACAAAATCTGGACAGATGCATCATAACTGTGGACATAGCAGCCAACAACTCGATCAGGTAATCCCGGTCTGCCACAGAATCCATACTGTTTAAGGTGGGGCCGTCAAAACCAAGCAATTTGGCTGTCAAATCCCGGTCCAGCGGATAGGTAGTTCCCGCCAGAGCGCCAGAGCCCAGAGGACAAACATTCATTCGTTTCAAAATGTCGGCCATACGTTGCCTGTCTCTTTTAAACATTTCAAAATAAGCGCCGAAATGATGGGCCAGCGTAATGGGCTGGGCTTTTTGCAGATGGGTAAAGCCAGGCATGTACGTTTCTACATGTTCTTCCATCTTCTCCAGCAGAACTTCCAATAATTCCTTTAACAAAGCATCCATCTGTCTAATTTCTTCCCTGGTATAAAGCTTCATATCCAGCGCCACCTGATCATTACGGCTGCGCCCGGTATGCAGTTTCTTACCCGCATCTCCGATTCTATCAATCAGATTCGCTTCTACAAAACTGTGGATATCTTCATATTCCTCTGTAATCTGTAGTGTTCCCTCTTCCACATCTTTCAGAATCCCATCCAGTCCCTGTAAAATCTTATCTTTCTCTTCTTCTGACAAAATTCCCTGTTTCGCAAGCATGGTCACATGAGCCTTGCTGCCCTCAATATCCTGCCGATAAAATTTTTGATCAAATCCGATAGATGCATTGAAATTATAAACTAACTGATCCGTTTCTTTTGTGAAACGTCCTCCCCATAATTGAGCCATACCAAGCTACCTCTCTCTTTCGTTATTCTTCCTCGCAAAATCTTCTGCCCTGCTGACAGATCTTTTTAAGCCACGCTTTAGTTTAGCATATTTTATTTTACTGCACAATCCCTTTCCCGTTTAGAAAAAACACAGCCACAATAATTTTGCCTGTATAATCCGTACTCTCTGGAAAGTTCCGTGGAACGCTGATAACCGTTTCTTTTCTTAAAGTCTGACGGTAGCCATGTAACCCCATATTTTGAGGCCATCTCTTCCCCGATTTCATTTAGCTTTTCAGCTGATTTCATGGGACTGATGGTAAGAGTCGTGGTAACATAATCAAAACCATCTGCCCCGGCCGTGCGGGCAGCCTCTGAAAGTCTCAGACGAAAGCACTGCTCACAGCGTTCACCTCCCTCGGGAATCTGCTCCAGTCCTTTTACAACCGTATAAAAGCGCTCCTTTTCGAAAGCGCCTGCCCGAAAGGACACTGGATGGCAAAAGGACATATCCCTGATCAATCGCTGCTGTTCTTCAACCCGTTTCCAGTATTCCTCATCCGGATAGATGTTGGGATTGTAATAAAATACCGTGATAGAGAAGTACTTAGACAAGTACTCCAGCACATAGCTGCTGCACGGAGCACAGCAGCTATGAAGAAACAGGCTGGAGACTTTTCCCTCCCTCATCTCCCGTTCAATCACGGCATCCAGTTCTTTTTGATAATTTCTCTTGTTCATAAACTTCTCCTTTACGCTCTCTTTTGATACGTTTTTTCCAATACATGAATCAGGGAATACAGGCCCATGGCAATTGCACACAGAATGACAATGCTCATGATCACCCAGTCCAGTTTAAATACCTGGCTACCATATATAATCAGATATCCAAGTCCGCTTTTCGCTCCAATAAATTCTCCAATGATAACGCCCACCAGACAAAGCCCGATATTAACCTTCATAAGGCTGATGGTCATAGGAATGGTTCCTGGAAGAATTACTTTCAATAACACATCTTTTTTTGTTCCCCGCAGGGTATAAATCAGTTTGATCTTATCCTTGTCAACTTCCTGAAACCCTGTATACAGATTCAGAATGGTTCCAAAGATGGCCACTGACATTCCTGCCACGATGATGGTCCTTGTATTAGCTCCTAACCATACAATAAGCAGCGGGGCCAAAGCCGATTTGGGAAGGCTGTTCAAAACAACCAGATAAGGCTCTAATACTTCCGACATTCCAGTGCTCATCCACAGGCAAACAGCTACAAAAAGCCCCAAAAACACCACCAGCAAAAAACTGATTAAAGTTTCTGAAAGGGTGATGCCCACATGCAAAAAGATGCTTCGGTCTAAGACCATGGACCAAAAAGTGGCAGGGCTGCTAAAGATAAATCCGTCAATCCACTCCAACCTGACCGCCATTTCCCAGATAAAAAGAAAGAGAACCAGAATTAAGATCCTGGTCATGATTACAAGCTGTTTATGGCGCTTCATCTTTTTCAGAAAGGCGTTTTGCGTCTGAGACAGATTAGGCATGACCATTCAGCTCCTTCCATATCCGATTAAAATAATCCTTAAACTCCGGAGCGTTTCGGGATTTCATGGGTGTGCGATCCGGTATGGAGAAGGATATGGGAACAATGGCTTTGATCTTTGCCGGCCTGGCGGTCAATACGATGACCCGGTCTGCCACACTGATGGCTTCTGCCAAATCATGAGTGACAAGAATTGCTGTTTTATGCTCCCTTCTGATGATAGAAGCTATATCATCGCAGACCGAAAGTCTGGTCTGATAATCCAACGCGGAAAAAGGTTCATCCAATAACAGTAAGTCCGGCTCCAAGGCCAGAGTGCGTATTAATGCCGCTCTCTGACGCATGCCACCGGACAGCTCTGAGGGCTTTGCGTCCTTGAATTTGGAAAGCCCATAGTTTTTCAGCATTTTATCTACCATTTTCTTACTGCTCTTTGTAATTTTATTTTGAATCTCCAGGCCCAGTATCACATTTCGGTAAACGCTTCTCCACTCAAACAAGTGATCCTTTTGCAACATGTAACCAATATCAGCATGTGCATTTCGGATGTCCTTTCCATGCAGCAAAATGGTTCCGGCTTCCGGCTCCATCAGTCCGTTTATCATAGAAAGCAGCGTAGACTTGCCGCACCCGCTTGGTCCGACAATGGCAATAAACTCTCCGCTCTCTACCTGAAAGGATATATTCGATAAAGCATAAGTCTCACCACTCATGCTGTGATAGGCATAAGATACATTTTTCAATTCCAGTAGCGGTTGCATAGAAACCCCCTATCATTCTTTTACTTTATTTTATGAGGGTTTTCTCAAATGGTGTGATTCTATATGCCATCTTTGCGCTTGTTGTGGTAAATCCTTTTATTGCTTCTCGTAAAAATTTTTGCTGTGGAGCTGTTGCTCTGTACCGCCACGTTGATCTTGTCTCCTTCCTGCAGACTGAGCCCCTGTACAAGCAAGGTATTGGGATCCAAATAGGTCGTTTCCACCAACTCCCCGTTCACCTCTACCTTACAAGATTGCGTATAATTGCCTCCCTTTATATAGTAAGATTCCTCTGACATCTGCCGGACATTGGTCAGATAAATCTGTTTCAATCCTAACTTGAGCTTCTTTTTCTCATATGGAAACTCGCCCTCATATACGTATTGATCCCCATAAAGCATGTCGTACATCAGAGTCTGCATATCAATCTGATATTGGGGACTACCCTGCATGGTCTGATGAAAGCGAAACATCGTACCTTCATGGATGCCAATGCGATTCATAACCTCGGCCATGGCCTGGTAGGCACAGAGATCTTTTTTCTGCCTTTTAAGCCCAATATTATCCCACATTACATATTTCGTTTTAAAAAGATCTCCGCTCTTTAAGTCCTCTTCCATCAATCCCATTGTGGGAAGATGATCTCCATACAGAAAGAGAACGGTGTCCTCCCCTCGCTCTTCTAATTCGGTAATTAATTCTTTTAGAAACTGATCCATCTCATAGAGCTGATTTGCATAGTATTCCCAGGCACAATTTTCCCCATCTGTCGCTGCCCCGGTAACCTTAATCTTGGGATACTCCAACACCGGCTCCGTAGGATATGCCCCATGGCCCTGTACGGAAACCGTAAATACAAAATCTTGCTGTTTGGTAGCATCCATGGCCTGAGTAATATATTTGATCAGATTTCTATCCTTCATCCAGCCACTGTAATTGATGTCATCCTGGGTGTCCATATATTCTTCAGAAATGAAGGTATCAAAGCCGATATTGCCAAATACCGTTCTTCTGCTATAAAAATTTGCCTCGTTATTGTGTATGGCGTGGGATTGATATCCAAGAGAGTCAAAGATATAGGCAGCGCTTTCCGCTGGCCCTTCCTTTAAAACCCCTTTATAGGGGTACTCACCTGCTCCGAAAAAGCGCATACTCATCCCTGTGAGTGTTTCAAATTCTGTATTTGCTGTCCCTGCTCCCACCGAAGGAACCGTGTAAAATCCAGAACTGTATTCTTTCATCAGAGAACGGAAATAGGGAATCGGATCTTCTGAAAACTTTAAAAAGCGTACCTGCGTGGGATCGAAAAAGGTCTCTAACTGAATAAAAATGACATTGGGCAAATCTTCCGTTTGGCTTTCCTTTGGTTTTCCCTCCGACTTCACAATCTGCTCAATCAAATTTTCATCGTATCCCGTCGGCTGGCTCACTCCGGTATCAAAAAAGGTCACGGAAAGACAGTAAGGAAATCCATAGTCCAGATAGGCGAAAGCAATATTTCCAAAATAGGTAGACAGCAATCTTTGCTGAAGCTCTATCTTTGTGGCTCCCGCAAAAAGCAGACAAGTTACAATCACCAGGGGAAGATTTCGCAGATAAGGAAGCTTTCCCCTATATTTAGGCCCCTTGATAAACATAGCAATCAATGCCAATATTAATAGCACCACAAAAAAGATAATCAGTGCCTCCTGCCAAACGGAAAAATACTTAGATACGACCCCAAGTCCCTCTGAAAAGAGCTTCAAATCAGACCCTGTAAAAGGAGTGACCCTCTTCGTTAACAATACGCCATTGACAATTCCCAGCAAAAGCCAGGCACTCCCAATCAAGATGCGCAAAAAAGTTCTCCTTCGTACCAAAAATACAGGAAGTGTGGTGACAAACAACAAAAAGGAATTGTAGAGAAAGACCCAGGAACGCTCGAATAAATAGTTCCAGGTATCCAAAAAAGATCTCCTGCAAATCCATTCAATGATAAAATATCCGCCCAGACACGCCAAGATATGCAGTAAAACGGCAAATCTGTTGCAAATGGCAACGATCTTTTCGTATTTAGGATTGGGAACAAACTCTTTTTTCGGCTTTTTTCTTCTATTTAATAACTGTGTCTTAATTTTCATTTGTGAATAACAACCTCCACTTTTGACTATGCCGTTCAAGATTATATCACCCTGGTGGCTGGTTGTAAAATAAATATTTTATAAAACCTCCCTTTTTATCTATGCCTCCCCTGACTTTCTGTTTAAAATTTCCATAAATTCCTCACCTGTAATCGTCTCTTTCTCATACAGGAATTTTGCCAACTCATGCAGTTTGTCCATATGGCTGTTTAGCAAATTCCTGGCTTTCTCATGCTGCCTTTTTACCAGCGCAACTACTTTTTTATCCACATCTGCGGCTGTCTGTTCCGAACACATCAGAGAAGTGTCGCCTCCAAGATATTGATTGGATACGGTCTCCAGTGCCACCATATCAAATTCATCTGTCATGCCATACCTGGTTATCATGGCTCTGGAAAGCTTGGTAGCCTGTTCGATGTCATTAGAAGCACCTGTGGTAATAGAATGAAATACTAATTCCTCCGCAGCTCTTCCTCCGGTCAGTGTCGCAATTTTGTTTTCCATTTCCTCCTTTGACATAAGGTTTCGCTCACCCTCATCCACCTGCATGGTATATCCCAAGGCCCCGGAAGTCCTGGGCACAATGGTGATTTTTGTCACCGGCGCAGACGCTGTCTGAAGTGCTGCCACCAATGCGTGTCCCACCTCGTGATAGGCCACCGTCAGCTTTTCCTTATCCGATAAGACCTTATTCTTTTTTTGATAACCGGCTATGACGATCTCAACGCTCTCTTCCACATCTCTTTGAGTCACAAATTTTCTTCCGTCCCGAACAGCCCGGAGCGCAGCCTCATTAATCATATTTGCCAGATCCGCACCGGAAGCTCCAGAAGCCATTCTTGCAATGGCATTAAAATCCACATCATCAGAAATCTTTACTTTTTTAGCATGTACGCGAAGAATGGCTTCTCTTCCCGCCAGATCAGGAAGCTCTACAGGAACCCGCCTGTCAAATCTTCCGGGTCTTAAAAGCGCCGGATCCAAAACATCCGGCCGATTGGTAGCCGCCAAAATGATGACACCCTTCTTTCCGTCAAAACCGTCCATTTCCGTCAAAAGCTGATTCAGGGTCTGCTCTCTCTCATCGTTTCCTCCAAGGCCACTCCCACTATCCCGTTTCTTTCCAATTGTGTCAATCTCATCAATGAACACAATACAGGGGGCCTTCTCCACTGCCTGCTTAAACAGATCCCGTACCTTAACAGCTCCCATTCCTACAAACATCTCTACAAATTCTGATCCGGAAATCGAAAAGAAAGGAACGGCCGCCTCCCCTGCAACCGCTCTGGCAAGTAAAGTCTTACCTGTTCCAGGAGGCCCCACCAGTAAAGCACCCTTGGGGAGACTGGCTCCGATCTGAGCGTACTTGGACGGGTTGTGTAAGAAATCCACAATCTCTGTCAATACCTCCTTTGCCTCATCCTCCCCGGCCACGTCGGAAAATTTGATACCTGTGGAAGATTCCACATACACCTTAGCATTACTTTTTCCAAAGGTCAGCGCATTGGGACCTCCACCCATTTTCTGAGCCATTTTTTTATACAGGAACATTCCCACAAAATAAAACAATACTAATGGGAGAATCCAGGAGAGCACAAAAGACAAAATGGGGGACATCTGTTCTGTGACATGTCTCGAAAATTTTGCTCCCGACTGGTCCAGCCGTTCTACAATATCAGGGTCTTCTAATCTACCTGTTTTATAGATGCCAGGTTTTTCGTTTTTATCGGTAAATACAATCTCTTCATCCCCGATTTCCACCTCTCCTATCTGCTTTTGTTCCACCATATCCAAAAATGTGCCGTAATCTACCTCACGGATCTTAGTTTCCAAAAGTCCTGGAAAGACAAACATATTCAGTAGCATCATGACCGTAACGACGATCAGACAGTAATACAAAATCGGTTTTTTCGGTGTTTTGGCTTCTTTCATGATGTCCTCCTTCTTGCGTCCTCATCTGAAATACAGGTGCTTGCTCCTTATTACCGCTCATTATATCACATCTTCCTTCGAATAAATATGAAATCCTACTGAATTTTCCTAAAAATAAATAAACACAGGGGCATCAAGCTCCCTGTGCACATCGTTTCTCCAAAATTTCACACAATGCCGCGCCGCTGCTTGTATGGCATCGCACAATCTCTGTATTGCTCCCCCTCGCTCCGTCCAAGGCTCTTCGAATCATTTTGTGTGAAACCGTATTTGTAAATAATACCAACAAATCCGGTCTTCCAATCTGCTTATCCAATCCGGCTGACATTTGTGTAAAAACTTTGGCCTTGCAGCGATAATTCTTACAGATCTTTTTATACTGACATACCATCCGGTCATGCCCACCTATAATGACAATACTCATCGGACTCCTCCTTTTGTTAGATACAACTAACCCGTGGGTATCAAGAATGGTTAGTAAGAACTAACCATTCTTATTATACCGAATTTTCCATTTTTTGTCCAGTAAAATTTTAACTTTCCGGTATGCCATTATTTTTTTCTTCGTTTTTAATCTCCCAATGAATCAGGAATGTAATCAATGCTCGTAAAATGATAATGCTGGCAACAATTAAAATCTCTTTCCATTCTCTGACTATGACTGTTCGAAGGATTTCGCTGCCAATCTTAAACTCTAATCCCGTAGCCAGTCCCTTTGCCAATTCCAATCTTGTCTGAGTACTTCTGTGAATATAGTTCCAGATGCCTTTTACACAGGCTATTAAAATAATAAGAACTCCAGTGTATTCAAACAGAAGGATCCCTCCGCTGATAATCTGCGCCAGCAACTCCTCCATAAATTTCATCTCTTACCTCTCGGTTCTTTATCCTTCGTGTATATTTTCCAGTACTTTTAACAAATAATCCCACATCCTGGCTGTGGAGGAAATGGACAATCGTTCTTCCGTTGTATGAATGTCCCACATCGTAGGTCCAAAAGATACACAGTCCAATCCCGGTATTTTTTCATAAAAAATGCCGCATTCCAACCCGGCGTGAATGGCTTTCACCTCCGGTTTCTCTCCAAAAAGCTCCTCATAGGTTGCTACCATAATTTGTCTGAGCCTGGAATCCTTTTTATACTCCCAGGCCGGATAATCTCCCTCCAACTCACAGCTGCCTCCTAAAAATTCGGTCAGATATTGAATCTTTTGTGTCAGAGCCTCTTTTGCGCTTTTGACAGAGCTTCGAATACTGCATACCACATTACAGTTTTCTTCTCCCAGCTCCAAAATTCCCGGATTAATTGAAGTCTCCACCAAGCCCGGAATCTCACCACTCATCTTTTGTATCCCATAGGGAATCTGGACTAGAAAGAAGACCAGCTTCTGCTTACTGACAGGATCCAATACTTTCTGCTTTCGCTCCCCTTTTCTCTCTACACAGATCGATATTCCGTCATCTGTCCCACTGTATTCCTGTCTGATGTCTTTCTGCAATGCCTTTGCCGTTTGCAACAGGATCTCCTCCTGAGAGGGTTCTACTATAAGTGAAGCAAATGTGGTTCTGGGAATCGCATTATCCTTTTGACCGCCCTTTAGCGCTGCCAGTCCGTAATCTGCTTTTTGATCAAGGGAAAATAGAAAACGTCCCATCAACTTGTTGGAATTTGCACGTATCTTATCAATTTCAGCCCCAGAATGCCCTCCCGTCAGGCCGTCAATCCTCACTTGATAACAGATACCTTCTTCTTCCACATAATGTACCGGAATCTGACTGGTAGCGGAAAGCCCCCCTGCGCAGCTGATCCAAAGATATCCCTCTTCTTCAGAATCCATATTGATGAGATAGCGCCCCTTTAAATCAGAAGTGTCCAAAGCTCCTGCTCCCAAAAGCCCCACTTCTTCATCCGTAGTAATCACCAGTTCCAAAGGCGGATGTTTCAGACTGCGATCCTCCATAATTGCTAACCCGTACGCCACCGCAATACCGTCATCTCCGCCCAGCGTTGTTCCGTCCGCAGTGATATCATCTCCGTCGATCTTCAGCACAAGTCCATCCTTTTCGAAATCATGATCAGAACCGGGAATCTTTTCGCATACCATATCGCAGTGCCCTTGTAAGATCACGGTTGGGGCTTTTTCATATCCGGGTGAGGCTGGCTTTCTTATGATAACATTATTACTCGCATCCTGTCTCCAAGAAAGCTTGTTTTTCTTTGCAAACTCCACGAGATAATCGCTGATTTCCCTCGTATGATAAGATCCATGGGGGATATTGCAGATCTCTTCAAAGTAGTAAAACACCCTCTCAGGCTTTAATCCACTTAACACTGCCATGTCACTGACCTCCATTACTAATCTGTTATATCGTTACTGTACACTATTTAAAATCTTTTGTAAAGGCGGCTTTCTATTTCTTTTTTATTCCCGCTTTTTTGTATTTTTTATATTCTTTTTATTTTATTCTTGCATTTTCGAGAAAATATGCTATAATAAGTGAGCACGGGGCATTAGCGCAGTTGGGAGCGCGCCACACTGGCAGTGTGGAGGTCACGGGTTCAAGTCCCGTATGCTCCATTTACAAAAGATAAAGAATGCCGGAAGTCTGAAAAATAAAGATTTCCGGCATTTTTCACATCTTCTGAAAACCTCATAAAGGCTCTCTATTCTTATCATCTTTCCCCTATTGGGCGCACATTTTTACCTTTTATTTCGGATATTTCTTTCTCCACCCAACATATTTACCGGAAATAATTCTGCCATCCTGAGGTTTCTCGGCATCTGAGGGGATTAGCCATCCATCTTTCGCTTTTTTCGCCCCTTCAATTCTTCCGCTTTTGCAGTATCCTTGAATACTCCGCTCTGACATATCCCATCGTCTTGACGCTTCACTTACTGAAATGTACCCCATACTGTCTTCCTCCAACATCGCAAACAGATTTCACTACTGTGTTTGTATATTATACTACTATTGTATCCTTCCATTAGAATCTGTCAATGTAATTTTTCTCTTTCCTTCTCAAAACTTTTTCACATATTTCAAGAAGCAAACGGACACCATAACAAAAACAGGAGGAATTTTAAATGGATAAAGACAAAAAACAGCAATCTCTTTCAGATGCCTATGATGACGGAAACATTCCTGAGATTGATCTTCCGAAATCAGATCAAGCTACCCACACCATTCCCCAAGAGATGCCGTACAGAGGTACCACGTCAAAAGATGCACAGTAAAAAGGAGGGTCTGCCAGAGGCGGGCCCTCCTTTTTATTTTTCATTGCCTTAAAAACTGCTGATCTTTTCTGCTGCATACTGCAAAATCAGAACCGCATCGCTGGTATCCGCAACACCATCTTCATTTACATCTGCGCTTGCCTTAGCGCCTGCATTCAACTCGTTTAGCTCTGAAGCATACTGTAAAAGAATAGTACTGTCACTGGTGGTTACAGATCCATCTTCATCTACGTCACCTTTCAGCCTTACGCCAGCAACCTCCTGAGTCAAGGTTTCTACTGCCTTGTCAATATCGGCCTGCAACGCATCATCATTGCTGTTCACTTCGTTTGCGGCAATAAGGGCCTCATTCAGTCCTTCAAGGGTTGAGCTTACATATGCGCTCTCAGACTCCAGAATTTCTTCTGCCTTTGCAATCATAGCTTCCAATGCTGCCTTATTTCCCTTCATCTGTAACTGCATAATCGCATTGACCAATTCCGTATAGGCCTCGCTGATCGCTCCCTCTCCACGGTTCTCATCCTCTATTACCTTCTTGGCATTTTCGATGGCTGATTGCAAATTTTTCAGACTGCTTTCTGTATATTTTCCATTAAGCAATGTCTCCGATGCGCTGACTAAGCTCTCCAGTGAGGTCAGATCTGCCCGCTTGGCCAGACGAGCCAACTCATCTAGTACTGCATACGCAGCATCATTTACCTTTTCCTGAGTGGCATTTCCATTGGCAAGTACCTCATTTGCCTCCTCTACGGCTTTCTTTAATGCCTCGCACTCATCCTCGTAGTCTGCTGCTGAAGAAAGAATGGCTTCCGCTGCTTTTATCGCTGTCTCCAGATGAAGTTTCTGAACGCCATACTCCAGACTGCCAAATGCCTTGATCAGATTGCTCATGGCCTCGTCTAACTCTTCCGAAGTGGCGTTTTCGTTTGCTCTTACTTCCTTCGCTTTTTTCAACGCCTCTTCCAAAGTGGACCAGCTATCTGATGTATAGTCCGAAGCCTCCAGGCCTTCCACCATAGAAATCATACGATCCAGGCCTGCGCTTACTGTCTCACGATCTCCAGTTTCTGTATCGCCGGCCGTTACATTTACTTCTTCCTGCATCAACAACTGGTCGGAAGAGGAACCCACATAGATCGTTCTGGCCCCCTCTGCCACAGTCCATTTATCTTTTGTACCGTCGTTATTAACATTTAATTCTTCCTGATTGGAGTTCCAGTATGACAGTGCTCTTTCCGTAACATGAATTGTCACATTTCTGGATTCACCCGGTTCAAGATCCTTTACCTTCTCGTAACCAGCTAACTGGTATTCCGCCATCTGAATGCCATCCGGCACCTGGGCCTCTCCAAGGTAAACCTGAGCAACCTCACTTCCAGCCACATCACCAGTGTTGGTGACAGTAAAGCTCACGTCATAACCTGCGCTTTCTCCTTCTTCTTTGCTCTCTGTTACCGTCATGTTGCTGTAAGCGAATGTAGTATAGGAAAGTCCATATCCGAAATCATACTGAGGCTCTACATCCATCTTATCATACCAACGATATCCGGTATAGATTCCCTCACTATAAGTCATCTCATAGCTGCCGCCGCCAAAACCTGGGAAACCGCCTCCTCCCGGGAAGTCGCCTCCTCCTGGGAAGTCGCCTCCTCCTGGGAAGTCGCCTCCTCCTGGGAAGTCGCCCTCTTCTTCATTGTTCTCTCCCTCATCGCTGTTCGTTGCCAGCACATTATTGGTCTCCGTATCCTCAACCTTGACCTTAAAATTATCAAATGCTTCCTGAGAACAGGTAATAAATGTGTCGCTGTCTTTCTTTGGAATGGTAAACGCCAGTTTTCCGCTGGGATTTACTTCACCTGTCAGCAGATTTGCCGTGGCCGCGCCTCCTCTTTGTCCCGGATAATACATTTCCAGAATAGCATCTGCTTCATCAATCCAGTCTTCCATTACAACTGCCGCTGAATTGTTCAATACAACAACAACCTTATTTCCATTATTGTGGGCTGCTTCTGCCACATCCAAAATCATATTCTGCTGATCGTCACTGAGCTTTAACGTAGTAGATTCCAGAGTTGAGCCAACATTATTTGCCTGTGAATAAGCGAAAACCACAACCGTGTCATTCTGCTCAGCTGCCTGCAATGCATTTTCAATATTCTGCTGCTTCTGGCTCGGAGTCACCCATGCAAGTCCCACCTGCATATCCTTTCCATCCAGAGTATTCGCAGAAGCAATTCCGATTTTGTAACGCTTTCCCTTCTCTAAATTCACTGTAATAGAAGAGAGATTCTCTCCAGTCTCACTTGGAATAATACTTCCATACCACTGTGTTCCCTGATTTACAGATGCTCCTGATGCAGACCCGATCTGAGTCTCCTCTCCATCTTCTCCAATGGAGAACATCCCCATAGCTGACTGAGCTCCAATGCTTTGGAAAATAATCGTGTATTCCCCATCTTCAGGAGCTTCCACATAGGTCGTCCAGGAGTAAGCCGGTCTTTCCCCATACGAAAATGCATTGCCATCCTCCGCATTCACATATGTTTTGTTGGGTTCTCCATTTATCGTACCTGTGTTAAAATCTATCGTTTCATCTGTGCCATAAATTTCACCAATTTTATGATCCCCCATCTGCTGCTCTGGCACACTGTTGCTTACAAACTGCCCCTGGAAGATCTCTCCGGAGTCTTCACTCTGCCCGGTTCCGTAGGTTCTGATGGCACCATGTTCCTCACCATCTACTGTTGTATACAGATATTCACCTGGAATAATCGTTCCAATCTTGTCCTCATAGGCCTCACCCTCTACCTTATCTTCTCCCAAAAGATCGCAAATAGCCTCGTAAGGACTGGTCATAGCGCCAATGGAACCATAAGAACGCTCTCCACCGACACCTGAGATCAAGCTCATACCGTTTAGACCGATCACTGCCACTGTATTATCACCATCTGTGTTCAGAGGCAACGTATTGTCCTCGTTTTTCAGCAGTACGCCTCCTTCTTCCGCTACCGTCTGCGCCTTTTCATTGTTCTCCTCAGACAACTCTTTCAAGGCATCTTTGTCTGCTACTAAATCGATGATCTCCGTTCTGCCTTCTTCTTCCTTCGCATACCCATCCTCATCAACTTCCACAAGGGTCAGATAACCGGCTTTTCCGTAAGCCTTCAGAATGCGGCGCACAGACTGATCAATCATTTCGTCCATTTCTTCCTGCGTATAAGTGCCATCTTCCACCAATTGCTGTGCATTCTCCTGGCTGTTACTCCGCATACTGGGCATCTCAATATCTGTACCATCGTCAATGGTAAAGGAATGATTTCCCCCCCAGTCCGTTACCGTAAAATAATTATAGTTCCACATACCCCGCAGTACATCCTGCAGCAGATAGTGATTTTCAGAGGAATATTCACCGTTGGTTTTATTATAACCTGACATAACTCCTAAAGCGCCGCCTTCCTGAATAGCGCTTTCAAATCCAGGGAGATACAATTCATGTAACGTCTGCTCATCTACTGTCTGGTTTATGTCGCTCATTAGCGCTCCTTCATCTGAAGCTACGGCAAAATGCTTTAAAACAGCAACTCCTCCTTCTGACTGCATCCCTTGCACCATATCATCTGCTAAGCTACTGAGCAGATAAGAATCTTCTCCCATTTGATCCTTAGTACGATTCCAGAAGGGATGTCTCTGAATGTCTAACTCTGCACTCAGCATGAAAGTACCGCCCATAGCTTTACTTTCACTGCTGTATATCTCGCCGTAAAGATTCGCCATCTCTTCATCCCAGGTAGCTGCCAGCATTTCTTCCTGAGGCACGTTTGTAGTTTCCTCCATAAAGAGCAGTCCGGCAGGCCCATCATACATCTTAATTCTGGGGACGCCCAGCCTTGGAACACCCGGCAAATCTCCCGCATTTCCTTCGCTTCCGGTTCCGCTTCCTCCCAGGAAAGTATACTTTTCTTCCGTGGTCATACTCTTAATCAGAGCTTCCACTTTTGAATTGATGAGAACTTCATCCTCCTCAGGCTGTACCAGATCCTGCGTGTACGTGTCTGGGAATTTGATGCTGCCATTGTCCTTTTGTGCCGCATAGACACTCAGACTAACAGGAGATGACTGAAAGGCTACTGATGCCATGATAATAGACATAGCCATGGCG
The DNA here is from genome assembly GCA_902476645.1 of uncultured Lachnospiraceae bacterium. Taxonomy (GTDB): domain Bacteria; phylum Bacillota; class Clostridia; order Lachnospirales; family Lachnospiraceae; genus CABSEG01. The sequence continues at coordinate 29,022 of CABSEG010000017.1, forward strand.
GTCATCCGTCTTGTAGTTTTTTTACTCATACCGATCCTCCTTCTCGTATCTGTAAAATACTATGACTGTTTACTTTCCCACTGTAACATGTTCGTAAAATGATTCTCAACAGTCATGTCGTATATAGCCAAAAACAGGCGTGAATAGAGAAAAAAAATTCGTGAATAGTAACATTTCAGGGGACTGCTCAAAAGCAAATCCCCTGAAAAATCCTATATTTTTATGAAATCTGACTCCTTTTCGGTAGAGCAAACTCACAAAACATTATAATCTATAATCTTATTTTAAAGAATTTGGCGCAAAGATCAGCAGAACACAGAACATTGCAATAACAGCCTGCGACTCTTTATACTCACTCAATGAACATCGCATCCCCAAAAGAGAAAAACCGATATCGTTCCTTTACCGCCTCTTTATATGCCCGAAAGATCAAGTCCTTTCCGGCTAACGCGGATACCAGCATCATTAGCGTGGACTCCGGGAGATGGAAGTTGGTAATCAGACAGTCAACCATGCGGAACCTGTATCCAGGATAGATAAAAATATCTGTCCATCCACTTCCCGCTTTTAGCACCCCATCTTCTCCTGTGGCTGCCTCCAAGGTTCTGCAGCTGGTGGTTCCTACCGCCACGATTCTCCCACCCTTTTTCTTAGTCTCATGGATCAGCCGCGCTTGGCTTTCCTCCACCTGGTAAAACTCTGAATGCATATGATGCTCGGTCACATCCTCCACCTTCACCGGTCGGAAAGTGCCAAGCCCAACGTGGAGCGTCACATGGGCAATGGATACTCCCTTTCTTTCAATCTCCTCCAAAAGCTCTGGAGTAAAGTGAAGTCCCGCTGTTGGAGCGGCAGCCGAGCCGTCATGTTTCGCATACACCGTCTGATAGCGGTTTTTATCCTCTAACTGATGGGTAATATAGGGAGGCAGGGGCATCTGTCCGAGTTGGTCCAAAATCTCTTCAAAAATTCCTTCGTAGGTAAACCGGATTAAGCGATTTCCCTCGTCCACTACCTCCAACACTTCCCCGGTCAGTACTCCATCTCCAAATGAAATTTTCGTCCCGGGCCTGGCCTTTTTCCCGGGCTTTACCAAAGTCTCCCAGACATCCTGTTCTTTGCGCTTTAAAAGAAGTACTTCGATTTTAGCGTCTGTGCCAACTTTGCTTCCAAGCAACCTGGCCGGAATCACTTTCGTGTCGTTAATCACCATACAGTCACCGGGATGAAGATAAGAGATAATATCCCTAAAAATCCGATGGGTAATCTCCCCTGTCTCTCTCTTTAACACCATCAGCCGTGAGGAAGAACGATCCTTTAGCGGGTCCTGGGCAATCAATTCCTTTGGCAGATCATAGTAAAAATCACTGGTTTTCATGGTCTGACTCTCCTTTATTCATAATACACTTTATCTTCCTGTACCAGGTTCATATGTCCCTCGTGGCACTCCACAATGGATACGCTGCAATTTTTCGGGACGCCTCCATGCCAGAAGTTTGATATGGGGTTTTTTGTCACAGCGTTTAACAATCCCCGCACCGCCGCTCCATGGGTGGCGACCAAAATAGTTTCTTTCTCCCACTCCTTTTCGGATGCCAAATTCTGAATAAACTGTCTGGTTCGCTCCGTCAGACTTTCCAGGCTTTCTCCTCCCTTGGGCGGCTTGTAGGCCTCTGGCCTCAGGAAAAAATTTTGGAAATCCGGATCGGGTATCTCATAATTTCCTCTTTTACTGCAAAGCCCTTCAAACTCTCCAAAGGAGATTTCAATAATCCTCTCATCAGGGATGATGGGAATCTGCCTGTCTCCCAGAATCAGCTTGGCAGTATCCATGGCCCGCTTCAGAGGGCTGGAAAAAGCTCTGGTGAAAAGCACATTCCGTAACGCTTCTCCTGTTTTTTGAGCCGCCTTAATTCCTTTCTCATTCAATGGGATATCCGTTCTTCCCTGAAGTTTTCTTACAATATTCCAATCTGTCTCCCCATGACGTACTAGATAGATTCTCATATACTTCCTCCGCATAAACAGGGGAACCTCTCTAGGAGTTTCCCCTGTAACTTTTCCGGTATCTCTGTTTCCTACTGTCGAAGTTCAATTCCCATAGACTCCAGGCCATTTAGAATCTTCTTCATACAGGAGGTAATTTCTGCCTCTTCCATAGTCTTGTCCTTTGCCCGGAAGGTTACGGAATAAGCCATAGATTTATACCCCTCCTGAATCTGAGCCCCTTCATAAATATCAAAAAGATGATAACTCTCCAGGTGCTTTCCACCTCTCTGGGCAATCATAGCCTCAATTTCCCCTGCAAGAATCTGTTTCGGAACCACCATACTGAGATCTCTGGTCACTGCCGGAAATCTGGCTATTCCTTCATATTTTCGATCAAAGGTTGCATGGGGAACAATGCTGGCCATATCCAGCACAGCCACATAAGTCTTCTCACCGATTCCATATCGTCCTGCTACCTTTGGATGCACTTCACCCAAGTAGCCCACCAGCTCTCCCTCATAGTAGATGTCCGCCTGACGGCCCGGGTGAAGGAAAGGTTTGCCCGCTTTGGGATCATAAGTAGTTTTTCCACGCAGTCCTGCCCGCTCAAAGAACTCTTCTGCCACACCTTTCATCACAAAGAAATCACCTTCCCCGTACATTCCCAGGGTAAATTGCATTCGCTCCTCCGGAAGCTCGGTTAGCGGCAGCTGTTTCGGTAAGTAGATATTTCCAAGCTCGTATAAACGCACATTTTTATTTCTGTGATTGTAGTTGAATGCCAGGGAGGTCAGCATCCCATTTAGAGAAATCGTACGCATAATGCTGAAATCTTCTCCCAGGGGATTCTGTATTTGCACAGTCCTGCGAAGCGGCGAATCTTCCGGCAGCATCAGCTTATCAAACACCTTTGGGCTCTCAAAGGAATACGACATTCCCTGTGAAAATCCGCAAAACTCTGCCACTTCTCTGGCCACTTTCTCAATTCGAAGATGGAAAGGAAGCTTGCCGGTAGTTGCCTCTCCTCTTGGCAACGTGGTGGGAATATTGTCATACCCATAGAAACGGGCCACTTCCTCTGCCAGATCCGCCGTGCGGAAAAGGTCATGGCGAAAGGTGGGCGCAGTCACGGTCTCTGTTTCCCGGTCATATTCCAAATCGATCCGCTCCAGATATGCGATCATCTGCTCTTTAGGCAGATTGGTTCCCAAAAGGGCGTTGATTTTCTCCGGTTCAAAGGGAATCGTCACAGGCTCTTTCTTTTTGCTGTACACATCTACGGTGCCTCCTACCACCTCTCCGGCCCCCAGCTCTTCAATCAGCTGACAAGCCCGGTCAATAGCAGCTTTGGCATTGTTCGGATCCAAACCTTTCTCAAACTTTCCGGATGCGTCTGTACGAAGACCGACTTTCTTACTGGAAAGCCGAATATTGGTACCGTCAAAGCAGGCAGCCTCAAACATCATAGTCTGAACCTCATCGGTAATCATGGAATTTTCTCCTCCCATAATACCGGCAATACCCACTGCCTTCTCCCCATCGCAGATCATCAGTACGGAATCATCCATGATTCGTTCTTGTCCATCTAAAGTCACAAATTTTTCGCCTTTTCCGGCTCTGCTCACAAGTGTGTCATAGTCATAGGCATGCATGGGCTGTCCGTACTCTTCCATTACATAGTTGGTAATATCTACGATATTATTGATGGGACGGATTCCATTGGATGCCAATCTCCTCTGCATCCATTTGGGAGAAGGGCCGATTTTAACATTTTTTACCACTCTGGCGCAATAGCGGGGACATAAATCCGGATCCTGAATCGTCACTTTCACATAGTCATGGGCATCCTCCTGGTTTCCGGTAGGGGGCACCACAGGAGGTATAAACTTCTTTCCAAAGGTGGCTGCCGCTTCCCTGGCAATTCCGATTACGCTGAAACAATCTACCCTGTTTGAAGTAATCTCATATTCAAAAATCACATCATCCAAACCAAGCTCATGAATAGCGCTTTCTCCTACAGGGGCATCTTCCTGGAAAATATAGATGCCGTATTCCGGGGACTCCGGATACATTTCCCGCGTGGAGCCAAGCTCTTCTATGGAACAAAGCATTCCATCTGACTCTACTCCCCTCAGTTTTCCTTTCTTAATTCGAATTCCTCCGGGTGTCTTTTTTCCGTCATGACCACCGGCAACTCTGCCTCCGTCCAGAACCACGGGAACCTTGTCTCCCTCTTTTACATTGGGCGCTCCGGTTACAATCTGAACCGTTTTTGTCCCTATATTTACCTGGCAGATAACCAGCTTATCCGCATCCGGATGCTTTGTCACAGACAGAATCTGGCCGATAACAATCTGATCCAGATCTGCATCCAGTTTTTCATATCCCTCTACTTTTGTTCCAGACAGAGTCATTGCGTCTGTATACTCCTGAGCAGACACGTCCAAATCGGGAACATATGCCTTAATCCATGATAATGATGTATTCATTGCTCTTCTCTCCTTAGAATTGTTTTAAGAATCTGATATCATTTTCGTACAGAAGACGCATATCGTCGATTTCATATTTCAGTAAGGCAATTCTCTCAAGCCCTACCCCAAATGCGAATCCAGAGTACTCTTCCGGATCTATGCCGCACATCTCCAATACGTGGGGGTGTACCATACCACAACCTAAAATCTCAATCCAACCGGATCCTTTGCAGAAACGGCATCCTTTTCCTCCGCACTTAAAGCAGGATACATCCACCTCTGCGCTGGGCTCTGTAAATGGAAAGTGATGGGGGCGGAACTTGGTCTTTGTCTCCGGCCCAAACAGTTCTCTGGCAAATTCCTCCAGGGTTCCTTTCAGGTCTGCAAAAGTAATGTTTTTATCCACTACCAAGCCTTCAATCTGGTGGAAGGAAGGAGAGTGAGTAGCATCCACTTCGTCAGAGCGAAATACTCTTCCGGGCGCAATCATCCGAATGGGCAATTTCCCCTGCTCCATCACCCTGGCCTGAACCGGAGAAGTCTGAGTACGAAGGACAATTTCCTTATTGATATAAAAGGTATCCTGCTCGTCCTTTGCCGGATGGCCTTCGGGAATATTCAGCTTTTCAAAGTTATAGAGATCATACTCTACCTCCGGACCTTCTACCACCTCATAACCCATACCGATAAAAATTCTCTCCACTTCTTCCAGCGCAATGGTATTAGGATGGCGGTGTCCCATCCGGTTTTTCTTAGCCGGAAGTGTCACATCAATCACTTCTTTGGCAAGCTGTTCCTCCAGCCCCTTCTCTTCCAGGCTGCGCTTAGTTTCCTCCAGCACCTGTTCAATGGCAGTCCTGGTATCGTTTACCATGGCTCCCACAGCGGGACGCTCCTCTGGAGCAACCTCTTTCATGCCTTTTAAAACGGCTGTCAACTGACCTTTCTTTCCCAGAAAGGCCACGCGAACCTCATTTAGCTGATCCAGAGATTCTGCACTCTGGAGCTGCCTGACGGCCTCTTCGCGAATTGCCTGCAATTTTTCTTTCATCTTCGTTCTCCTTTAAATCATAAAATTCATTACCTTGTAAAAGAAAAAGCTCCATCCCTAAAGGGACGAAGCTAAAATCCGTGGTACCACCCTAATTCCTGCGTAAATACAGGCACTTGGTATGCTTAACGCGCATAACCCGGCACTCCCTACCATCCACAGACTTCAGGAATGCAGCTCCGGCGGGAACTTCAAAGCTTATCTGAACTTAAGGGGCTCTCAGCCGACGACACCCTCTCTCTGTAAGAAAACAAGCTTCTACTAACGCCTTCCTTGCTTTTTGTCATTTTTCTTCTTTATTCTATCACAATCCAATGATCTGTCAAGCGAAAATTCACTGGAATCTTTCCGGCTCCTCCAGATAACAGTTGATCTCAGCTCCCAAAAACAAAAGCCACATGCAAAAATACAGCCACAGCATCAACATCACCAATGTAGTCAAACCACCGTAGATTGAGGCCATATTGGGAACATGTTTAATATAAATAGAAAAACCGTAGGAAAATACACACCACGCCAATGCCGCAAACACAGCCCCCGGGATCTGTGCAAAAAATCGCCGCTTTTCATTAGGTAGTACAATGTACATGGCTGTAAATATCATTGTCAAAATCAGAATTGTGGAGACTGTTCTCAAACTGATCAGCATCCCGGAAATACGCTCCAAAAACGGTATATGGGCCAGCAAAAAGTCATGCAGCTGATTGCCAAATACAAGAAGTCCCATGGACAGAATGATAGAAATCATCAAAGCTAAGATATAAATAGCAGAACGAAGACGCATAAAAATATAATTTCTCGTCTCCAGCAACCCGTGTACAGAATTCAAACCGTTGGTAATTGCCAACACACTCTTTCCACAAGCCCAGATGGCTGCCACCGCACTTCCGGAGATCAGACTGGAGGATTTGATATACAGAGAATTTACCACATCATTAACCAAATCCATAAAGGTTTCCGGCAAAATGCTGAGCAAAAGACTCATCATATCGTTTTGCTTTAGAGGTGTGTACTGCAAAAGATTCAAAAGCAACATGGCAAACGGAATAAATCCCATCAGAACGTAGAATGCAGACTGGGCAGAGTAAGCGTCAATCCGGTCTCTCTTTAATTTCCTCATAAACAGAAGTACTGTCTGGAACATATGTTTCAAATATTTCATAACACTCCCAATCACTTTTTCCGTTTTGTGCTATCATAGCATGTTTTTCCGTTTCCCGCAAGGCCGGTTCCCCCCATTCCTAGCGGACAGACACGTCTCCATAATAGTATTTCAGAATTTCTTGGTAATTCTTTCCTGCCTCGGCCATATGTTTTGCCCCATTCTGGCTCATCCCGTTCCCATGGCCATAGCCACCTCCGGTCAGTTGGTATCCGGTCAAAGTCTCTCCTTCGTTTATAGGTGTCAAATAAAAAAACGCACTGGGCAGCATGCCCAGATTGGGCGCTTGGGAACCATCCTGGAGTGTCACACCGGCATAATCCGTCTGCAACAGTTTTCGCACCGCATACTCTCCTTCTACTTCATATTCCCCCTGAGCGCTTTGGAGAACCAGAGTATGAATGGCTCCATTTTTCTCCCTGTCTTTGACATACATTCCTGTCACAATTCCAAAGTCCGGCTTTTGTAAACTGACCAGTCTGGTGAGTTCTTCCAGCGTGTAGGAGGCGCTCCACCGATACCATGGCTCATCCTTCTCATAAGCCTGACTGTTCCCGGAAGCCATGGACGCGCAAAAAACCGCTTCCTGGGAAAAGTCCTGGGACAGGTCTAATCCACAGGAGGTGGAATAGTACCAGGCATCAATCAGAGAACCATCCTTACTTGCTATGACTTTTCCTGCCGTCTCCTGCACCGCTTGAGTTGTCCTCTCATCCCCTGGAATATTATTATAGACCTGATAAGACACACTGTCATCCACATCCACCCCCAGTTCATCACCACGTCCTGAGCTTATTTGCTTTCTGGCGTACGTTCTGGCACAGACCGCCTGGGCTTTTAATGCTTCCATGGGATAATTGGAAGGCATCTCGCTGGGTACCACAGAACACAAATAGGTCTCCAGGGGCAGTTCGTTTACCACGAGAAGTCCCTCTTCTCTCTGCTCCACCTGAAAGGTACCAGAGTATACCGGAGCCTCATAGGAGCGTTTCAGCTCTGGCATCGTAAAGGTTGCTGTAGCATCCAGAGGTGTCAAGGTAACTGCCCCTGCCGCCAGCCAGGGATCCCCTGGTTCTATGGTCACCAACTCATCCGCACCGTGCTCTTCCACCACATCCCCATAAGCCACCTGGTATGCTCCAGAGCACTTTAACACCACCCGGTTGTGGAAGTTTCCCCCATAATTGTCCGCACAAATCAGCACGCGAATCTGCGGATTTTCAACCGGAAGACTCTCTGCCGTATTCTCTTTTGTTTTGGTCTGTCCCTCCGTTTCTGTCTCCTCTGCACCCTTGGCAGTCTTCTTGCTGGGCATATACTTTTGATCCAAACTCAATACCAGCATCAAAAAAACCACTCCCATGCACAACAAAACCAACTGCTGTCTGATTCTATGATTCACGCTTTTCCCCCAATCTCTTTTCTAATTTCGGGTTAACGCTCCTCTCCCCGATATCTTTTTATCAGTATATGCACAAAAACAGGCCGACTTTTCTAATTGTCGGCCTGTAGCAATGTTTTTATCAATTAATGTTCAAGGGAGAACCGATAAATGGTTGTGGTTTCATACTTCTCTCCCGCTTTTACAATAGATGTGGGGAAGTTTTCATGGTGGTTGGCATCCGGATATACCTGAGTCTCCAGGCAAAACGCCGTCCTTTTATCATAAGCACAGCCGCCTTTTCCAATCTGCTCCGGCGTTACAAAATTAGCGGTGTAAAATTGTACTCCCGGAAGATCTGTATACACTTCCATCACAATTCCGCTTTGGGCTCCCGTTCCCTTGGCTACTCTCCGAATTCCTTCACCCTGATGGTTTAAGACAAAGTTATGGTCATAGCCATCTGTCAGCTTTAACTGTTCAAAGTCGTCTTCGATATCCCTTCCAATAGTCTTTTCTATCCGGAAATCCATTGGTGTTCCCTCTACCGATGCGTTTTCACCAGTCGGAATGGACTCTGCGTCTACTACCGTATAGGCATCTGCATCCAGCCACAGTTTTTGCTTTAGCACATCCCCGCTGTCATGTCCATCCAGATTGAAATAACTGTGATTGGTCATATTCAGGATTGTGTCTGCGTCCGGCCTTCCTTCATAATGAATCTGAATAGCGTTTTCTTCGGTCAGTGTATAGGTCACCTTCACATCCACATTACCGGGAAGCCCTTGATCTCCATCCGGACTGTGGAGCTTAAAGGTTACAGAAAGCTTGTCCTCATTGAACTCCATCTCCCATATTCTTTTATCAAAACCATGAAAACCGCTGTGAAGGTCATTTTCTCCTTCGTTTTTATCCATCTGGTATTCTTTTCCCCCAATGGTCACTACAGATTTGCCAATTCTGTTTCCGTTCCTTCCAATTGTGGCTCCAAGATATCCGCCGTGTCTCATATAATCTGCCACATCATCGTAACCCAAAACCACATCTCTCAGTTTTCCATCTTTGCCAGGCACAGTCACAGAGACCAGGGTCGCGCCATAGTCCATCACTTCCATTCCCATGCCTTTATCATTCACAACCGTTACGATTGTCACTTGTTTTCCGTCCGCCGTCTTTCCGTAAGCGCTTGTCTTCATGCCCATGTTTTTCTCTCCTTCTCTCATAGCGTTTTTCTCATTATACAACATGTCAAATTTTTTTTCAATCTTGTATCTTTCTTTGGAGAGTTTTAAGTTTTTGGCATAAAAATAAAATCCCAAAATGCCGTTTCCTATATTTTGACGCCTAGCAAAGCTAGGTGGGTAACCGCAGCCATCCCTTCTGCCTTCCGCTGACTCAGGCGGCCTGACATCCAGAACAGCGATATAAGAATCCCATAAACGTAAATGTAGGTTCAAAATAATAGGATTGTCGCACATCCCAGGATTTTCTTTTATTTATTATACTCTAGTCTCTCCATATTTTCAATATATAATTCCATACAGTCCAAATTCCAAAACATGGAAAGGCGGTTTTGCCTTTTACCAGAATCGCTTTACCGCCTTTTTGGTAACAACTACAAACCACCCCAGTATCACACAGAATAAGAGCATAATCACCAGATACAGATTGCCTAATACTCCTGCGTAATCGTTTGCAAATCCCAGCGCCCCACACAGAAAGGTACAAACGCCAAAGATCAAGAGCTTTGGAGCCATATATCTTTTGTACCCTTCCTGATCCTTGCACTTGCGAAAGCTTACTGTCTTTGATAATAAGATATTTTCCTTTACCTCTCCTTTAGATACCATCAGATAATACGCATACAGAGCATAGACTCCATATCCTGCGATCAGTATATCAATCAAAAGAAACATGCCGTTTACCCATCCTTTGTTTAATGATGTTGAATTTAGAAAACCTTAGCTCTGATCTCCGTCGATTTTTAGAATTTTTTTCACGATTGCCTCCATCCCATCTTTTTCCACCACAGTATCATGCAGCACTTTGGCGCTGCGGATCTCCTCAATAGCTTGCGGTACCGGTACCCCGGAAAGTTTACAAAGCTCATCTACCAGAGCAAAATCTGACATCTTATCGTATGCCTCCCGGTCAATGGCATCCATCACACTTCTCGTAAACTTATAGGGACTGGCTGTGGAAGCGATTACCGTCTTTGTCTGATCCCCAGTCTCCTTCTCATATTTATGGTAAACACAAGAAGCCACTGCTGTATGGGTATCCATCACATAACCGGCTTCTTTATAAACGGCGGAGATTTCCTTTGCCGTCTCCTCTTCTGTGGCATAATTACCGTAGAAATCAACAAGCTGCTCCCGCATCTCGCGTGTGATCTGATACGTCCCCCGGCTTCTTAACTCCTCCATAAGGGTGGCATTCTTTTCAGAATCTGCACCGCTAATCCGATAGATAAGACGCTCCAGATTACTGGAAATTAAAATATCCATGGAAGGAGAAGATGTAAGTATGAAATCCCGGTTTTTGTCATAAGTTCCAGTTGTAAAGAAGTCATATAAAACTTTGTTTTCATTAGATGCACATATCAGCTTGCGGATAGGAACTCCCATGTTTTTGGCATAGTAAGCAGCCAGGATATTTCCGAAATTTCCTGTGGGAACCACCACGTTTATCTGCTCCCCATTTTGAATCTCACCGCCCTTTAACAGCTTGGCATAGGCATATACATAATAGACAATCTGGGGTACCAGACGGCCAATATTGATAGAGTTGGCAGAAGAGAATTGGAAACCGGCCTGATGCATCTGTGTTTCCAGATCTTTGTCCCCAAACATTTGTTTTACTCCGGTCTGAGCATCATCAAAATTTCCTTTGATTCCCACCACAAAGGTATTGGCACCTTTTTGAGTCACCATCTGTTTCTCCTGAATGGGGCTGACTCCGTTTTTCGGATAAAATACAATGATCCTGGTACCCGGTACATCTGCGAATCCGGCCAGTGCCGCCTTACCGGTGTCACCGGAGGTAGCCGTCAAAATGACGATCTCATTTTTTACATGGTTTTTCTTTGCCGATGTGGTCAACAGATGCGGCAAAATAGAAAGGGCCATGTCCTTAAATGCAATGGTTGCTCCGTGAAACAACTCCAAATAATAAGTATCTTTCACTTTTTTTATAGGGACAATTTCTTTTGTATCAAACTTCTCATCATAGGCTCTGGCAATACACTGCTTTAGCTCTTCTTCCGTAAAGTCTGTTAAAAATTGTTTCATCACCGCATAGGCCGTCTCCTGATAAGACAGTTTAGATAGTGTTTCCATATCCATGTCCAGCTTTGGAATACTCTCTGGCACAAAAAGTCCGCCATCATCGGCAAGTCCTTTTAAAATAGCCTGGGAAGCTCTGACTTTTACATCGCTGTTTCTCGTACTTTTGTATAACAGATCCATTTTCTTCATCCTTTTCTATTGTCGTTATCTTAAAGTGGCTTTTACCCTTGGTATAAGATTATAACATACCTTTTGTGAGTCCACAAGCAAAATAGAAAGCAGACGGCCGCACCTGCAAACCATCTGCTTTTCCTCTACTCATCAAACGTAAAATATTCATGTCCCCCATAAGAAAATAAGGGCTTTAAATTCCCGTCAAACCATTCCACATTATTTTGATCAGCACTGGATCTGGCTACAAAAAACAGCGCTCCCTGAGAATAATCTTCCCCTGCAAGGGCCCGATCCACGGCCTCTATGGTTTCCTCCGTAATAGTTACGCTGTGAATCCTTCCATCCGCTGTTGGAGAAAACTGAGGTGCCCCTCCGGACTGCTGCCAGATCACATCGTAAATCTTGTCTGGAAAACGCTCATCTTTCACTCGATTAAGTACAACGTCAGCCACCAAAATCTTACTCTTCATATCTCCACCGGTGGCCTCTGCCTCCACCACCTGCAGCAGCGAATAGTAGTCCTCAGAAGCCATATGATTGTTTTCCACTGTCTGAATAGCGTAATATCCCAGACCACTGGCCTTTTCCACTCCGCTGGCCACGGTCTTACGGTTCAACTCTTTCTTCTTAACCCGCTTGGTCCCGATCAGGATATCTTCCCCTGCATTTTCAATATCCACAGAGCTTGCCGCAACGGTGTATTCTTCCACAGTATTCATACTGTTGACAATTCCCATCAGACCGGCTTGAAGCTCATTTCCAATTTCTCCATACCCTTCCTGATTCTCTCCCAGAGGCTGCACTGCGTACACCTGATTTTTCCCATTTCCCGCAAAGCCTGCGGCCCCCAATACAATCCCGGAAACTACGCATACTCCTGTCATCAGAATTGCACATTCCCGGAAATTTCTCCTGGTCAGCGACCTTATGAAATTGTAAGTTTTTCCGATCAACGCTTGTCTCGATTGCATCCTGATGTTCCTTATTCCTTCCAAAGTATTTATGCACCCATAGCTTTTCTTAATTGTATCTGCATTATACTGATTGGCTTTCTAAATTGTCAAGATATCATTCATATTTTCGTAATAATTTACAACTTCACTTTTTTCCCACTTTTTTAAACTATAAAATCTATACTATTTTCAAAACAACATATGCTCTATTTTAATGCATTTTGCCTATCAATTTTTTCTTTGATTGTACATATTTTTTGCGCCTTTTTTCGACATTTAAGCATTTTTCTGTTTTTCGACATATTTTTCAGTTATTAATTGTGCAATGTGATATATTTAATATTTTTGAAATATTTTTGTTAATTTTACCATTTTGCTAAATATAATTAAGCATAAAAAAGAGGACCCGCAATAGATCCCCTTTCTTTTTGTCCCTATTTTAATTTTCTGCCTCTTTATTGTTGATGGCTGTCAGCAGCGCATTGATGGACGCACGAATAATATCCTGATCCACCCCAGCTCCCCAATACAGTCTTCCCTGTTTATCCCGGATTCCCACATAAGCGATCGCCTTTGAACTGGAACTCTGCTCCAGCGCATGT
>CABSEG010000018.1 GCA_902476645.1 uncultured Lachnospiraceae bacterium
GGAGGACTCCTCTGGAAACGACAACGATGCCGTCATCGGTGAGGGCGTTACGGTGCGGGACGGCGTGGCGTCTCTGCCAGGGGGAACCAAGGACAGTACGGCATACATCACCCTGCCCACAGGGATGTTTGACAGGCAGGACGAACTGACGATTTCCATGTGGCTGAAGGATCTGGACCCAAGGGAGAGTTGGCTGGGAGCCTTTTTCTTTGGCAGTCCGGCAAATGGGAATCAAGTTCCACCCAATTATTATTATTTTGTACCCTGCGAGAAGGATGCGGAGACTTTAAAATCCGTATTCACCGATTCGGTTCATGAGACGTCTCCCAACAGCACGGAAAAGGGAGTGGCCAAATCCGTAAAGACGGCAAAATACTTTGGTATCTGGACCCATTATGCCATTGTTTTACAGCCAGGATCCATGACCTGTTATATTAATGGCCAAGAGGTGGGAGAGGCCTCTCTTTCCAGAACGGTCAGCGATTTTGGAACGGGGCTGGAGTCCTATATCGGAAAGTCTAATTATCTGTCAGATCCCATTTATGAAGGAGATTTCCGGGATTTCCGGGTCTATACGGACGTACTTGGCGCAGATCAGATTGAAGAGGTGATGTTAGATGGAATGGAGCCCTCCCAGCTGTTGGAGATGGCGGTCCAGGATCTGACGATTCCGGGGCTGGAAAACGGCGCGACCAGCAGCCATCTGACCCTGCCTTCCAAGACCTTTTTCGACCGGGTTGACGTAAGCTGGGCTTCCTCTGATGAATCCGTTATGGACAACGCCGGTAAGATACAGAATATTAAAAAGGAGCAGACCATAGAGCTGACGGCTACTCTGTCCTATGAAGGGGTGACCCAAACCCGTACCTTTCAAATTCAGGTATGGCCTATTGGAAGTGTCCCCTATTCTATACACATTGACGGAAATCATGTGACGAAGCAGCTCAGTGAAAATCTGTACGGCCTTTTTTATGAAGACATCAACAGCGCTGCAGACGGTGGCCTCTACCCGGAGATGGTAAAGAACTACTCTTTTGAGAATGCCCATGTGGAAGCGGGGGATACCTCAAGCAGCTATTTTAAGGAAAACGGATATCGAACCGTGGCAGATTACGATCTGCACTGGGAAGTAACCCCGTCTGCAAGCTTTACGGTGCGTTCCCAGGGCAGCTTAAATGAGAACAATACGCACTATGCAAGAATCAGCGGAAACGCCACCATGACAAACGGCGGTTTTGCTCCCATGTCAGACCCCAACGGGGCCGCCATGGCAGTAAAGCCGATGAATCAGGAAGAACAGACCGGAACCTATACTTTTTCGGTATATGCGAAGGCTGACAGCGGTTATCCGGGAAATCTGCGGGTAAAGCTGACAGACGCCCAGGGGCATGCCATTACAGACGAACAGACCATTTCCCTGGACGCAGACGGGACCTGGAAAAAGGTATCTGCCGAGCTGACTTCCACGGTGAGTCAGAACACAAAGGGCAAGCTGGTATTGACTATTGAAGGAGCGGAGGCAAAGGATGCCCTCTGCCTGGATATGGTGTCCGTGGTTCCCCATGACTCCTACGGCTATGGAGATCAGAATTACGCTTACGGCGTGGGCATCCGCAAGGATCTGCTGGATCTGATGATGGATTTAAATCCGAAGTTTATGCGCTTCCCCGGCGGCTGCATTGTGGAAGGCTTTAACTGGGAGGGCTATTATGACTGGAGAGATTCTATAGGGCCGTTGGAGGAGAGAAAGGCCAACACAAACCGCTGGGAGAACTGGGGCCCAGGCGATCATAGCTGGGGCTACATGCAGTCTTATGGATTTGGATACCATGAGATGCTCACCCTCTGCGAGGACTATGACATGGAAGCATTCCCCATCCTGAATGCGGGTCTGCTGTGCCAGTACGAGACCAAAAACGTAGATGCCAAGACAGGGGAAGAGCTGCAGGAGTTTATCGACATGGCCACGGACCTTCTGGACTACTGCTGGGGCGATGCCGATGCCAATGAGTGGGCGAAGAAGCGGGCTGAAAACGGCCATCCGGAGCCCTTTGACCTGAAATACCTGGGTATTGGAAATGAGAATTTCCAGGCAAAATATTTTGACAATCTGGATGTGATCAAGGAAGCGGTGGAAGACTATGCCGCAGAGCATTATCCGGACAGAGAGTTAAACATCATCTCCAGCGCCGGTCCCACCTCAGATGGAGCGGATTTAGAGTATGCCTATGACAGACTGGCCCAGACCATGCCGGGAGAGACGCTGGTGGATGAGCACTACTACCAGTCGGAATCCTTTATGTACAATCAGTCTGACCGGTATGACTATTACCAGCGCACGGATCAGGGCGGTTCCGATGTGTTTGTAGGGGAGTATGCCGTGAAAAATGACAACAAATATAATACGGCGCTGGCTGAGGCAGCCTACATTACCGGACTGGAGCGAAATGCGGACGTGGTAAAGCACATCTCCTACGCACCGCTTTTGTACAAGGTGGGAAATCAGTGCTGGGCTCATGACTTAATCTATTTTGATGAGTTTGATACGGCAAAATCTACCAACTACTATGTACAGCAGATGTTTGGGCAGAACTATGGAACCCAGCTGATTGGAACGGAGCTGAAGGCAGCGGGCAAGGATTACTCCAACTACGGAAGCCCCATCATCGGAACCAGCGCTAGTGAAGGCTACATTGACAAGGTGACCATTTACGGTGAAGACGGAGAAATTCTTCTGGAGGATGACTTTAACAATCTATCCGGCGGCTGGGAGCGCTTCCAGACGGGACTGGATTCTTCGGCAGGCTGTCAGTTTGAAGTGAGAGACGGAAAATTATACTTTACCGGAACCTCCGGCTTCAATTTGCTTTACCTGCCCCAGGCGGTGGAAGAGAAGTGGAGCAACTACAGGATTGAAGTGGAGGGAGCCGTAAAGACCTCCGGAAACAATGGATTTATCGTGGGAGCCGGTTATGAGAATCAGTATTACTGGTATCATATGGGCAAAGACGGAAACAACGGAACCTATATGGAGGTGACAAGACCCAACCGGGGCGAGTCCTCCCTGACCAGAAAGGTTCTTGGTAATAATTTTGCAAATAAGCGCTACAATCAGGGCCAGCTGGTGAAAATTCAGAATCAGGACCCCATGGACATTACCTTTAATTTCGGCGTGGATGGAAAGCTGGAAGGCAGCTACACCAGCCAGGCCATTGACGCTGAAGACACGGGAAACTATGACTTCTCCAGCGACCTGAATCCGTATCAGACGGATATTTACCAGGTGGTGAACAAAGATGACTCCTACGTATATATAAAACTGGTAAATCCGGACAGCAATGCCAAGGACATGCAGCTTACGTTTGAAAACCTGGATATCGCCCAGGACGCTTTGGCAGAGATTACCATGCTGACGGGAGATCTGAACACGGCCAACGCCATTGGAAATGAGGTCATTGTGCCAAAAGAATCCAGTCAGAAGATCGTGGATGATCAGCTCATATACCAACTGCCGGGCTACTCGGTCAATGTGATTCGCGTTCCGCTTATGAAAGGGCAGGCGGACAAAGAAGCGTTATCTGATTTGATCCAGGAGGCGAGAGGGCGAAAAGAGGCAGACTATACGGCCCAGAGCTGGGAAATTTTTGAAGAGGCACTGACCAGGGCAGAACGTGTTCTTGCGGACGAACATGCAGCTAAGGCAGATGTGGATGAGGCTTTCCAGATTTTGCAGGAAGCCCTGGACGCATTGACTCCGGTATCCCTTACGGAAACGGTGACGGTGAAGTATCAGGCCAGTACGGGTGGAAGAATCGGAGGCATGACGGTTCAGACTATCGCAAAAGGCGGCACAACTTTGCAGGTGGTTGCCGTTCCGGAGGAAGGATACGAGTTCTTAAGATGGGATGACGGCAAAACTCAGGCAACCAGAACCGATCAGAATGTGACGGAAGATAAGACCTATACGGCGCTTTTTTCTAAGAAGTCCGTACAGGAGCCGGCAGACGATGAGGAAAAACAGCCGGTGGCTCCCGCCAGGGTAAAGATAAGCAAGAAGAAGGTGAAGATGGGAGTCAGGGAGAAAGTACAGCTATCTGCAACTGTCTCCCCGGCGGGGGCTTCCCGGAAGGTAACCTGGAAGTCCAGCAAAAAGTCCGTGGTCAGCGTATCCAAAAACGGAAAGCTGACGGCCAAGAAGGCGGGCAAGGCCCTTATCACGGCGATCACAGAAAATGGAAAGACTGCGCAGTGCCAGGTAACGGTAAAGAAGGCGCCCAAAAAGATCATTCCAAAGGTGAAAACCAAGACGCTAAAAAGAGGGAAAACCTTCCAGATCAAGACAAGCCTTCTTTCCAAGAACGCGGCCAGCTACAAGCTCCGCTTTACTTCCAGCAAAAAGGCGGTGGCCTCTGTCAGCGCCAATGGAAAAGTAAAGGCCAGGAAAAAGGGACGCGCCGTGATTACGGTGAGAACGTATAATGGAAAGAAAGCGAAAATTCAGATTCGAGTGAAATGAGAAAGAAGTGCGGGGCAGTGTCTGAAGAAGACACTGTCCCAGTCTGTACAGAGAGTGGAGAAGGTAAAATGACAGAGAAAACGAGCAGAAAACCTGACAAAAGCCGGGTAATGCTGGCGCTTTTGATCCTGGTTCAGATGGTAATGATGATCTGGTACGGAACACAAAAGTCTGATTATCATGTGGATGAATATTATACCTTTGGGCTGGCAAATCACCATGGAGAAAAGACCATGGAATTTCAAGATGGCGCCTCCTATCAGGGGGATCCGGTTTTTCTGGATTATCTGGCGGCATCCCCGGAGCATCGCTTTGATTACGGAAATGTCTGGGACAATCAAAGGGAGGATGTGCATCCGCCCTTTTACTATGTGCTGATTCATACCATCTGCTCCTTTTTGCCTGGGGTCTTTGACAAGTGGATCGGAATATCCGTGAATCTGGCATGCATGGTGATCTGCGACCTATTGTTGTATCTTTTGGCCAGAACTATATCCGGGAGCAACCGAATGGGACTGATTACGGCCTTTGCGGGAGGGTTTTCCCTGCTTGCCATCAATATGGTTTTGTTTATCCGGATGTATGCCATGCTGACCATCTTTTTTCTGGCCCTGGCCTTGCTGTTTGCCGTCTATTATGGGAGGGAACGCCTGGATGTCAAATTCTGCGTTTTGCTTTGGGTTATTGCAGTGGGCGGCACCATGACCCAGTATTATTATCTGATGTATCTTTTCTTTCTGTGTCTGTTTTTCGGGATTCATTTGATGAAAAAGAAAGACGCAAGAAACGTGCTGTGCTATCTGGGAACCTTAGGAGCGGCAGGGGTCACCTGCATCGCCATCTTTCCGGATATGCTGCGTCAGATTTTCGGGGGAAGCAACCGTGGAAAAGAGGCGTTTGAAAATCTGGTTTCTCAGGGAAACTATGTTTCCTATCTGAAGGAATATGGCAGAATTATAAATGAACAGCTTTTCGGAGGATTTTTGCCCGTTGTCCTTTCGCTTTTGGCTCTGGCTGGTATCGCAGCCCTTTGGAAAAAAGCCGGGGACTGGAAGCAAAACCCGAAAAAATGGCCGTTTCGCGGCAGGATGGCCATGCTTGCATTTGGATGCGCAGGATATTTTTTCCTGGTGGTCAAGATTGCGCCCTATCGGACGCTGCGCTATATTATGCCCATGGGAGGCATGTTGCTGTTTCTTTTGATCTATGCCCTTTGCCGTTTCCTGAGACCTGCATTCGGGCCAGAGTACAGGAAAAAAATAGAGTTATCCGTGCTGCTCTTGTGTGTGGTTTTGTCTGTGGCCGGGCAGATACGGACAGGAGCCGTTTATACCTTTCAGGATACCAATGCTTATGTAGAGGAGGCAGAGCGCTATCAAGGGGAACATGCGGTGTATGTCTACAACAGAAAATGGAAAATACCATCCAGCAGGAGAGAACTTCTGCAATACGGCGAGTTCGCTTTTGTTAAGAAGAAAAACATCCGTGAGTGGATGTCAAATAGACAGGAGGAAACCTTGGTAGTCTATCTGATGAAAGATATGGATAATGAAGAATTGATTGATCTGATCTATCAGGGGAATCCTAGGTTTACGGCTCATGAAAAAATCTATGAAAATACGTATGCAAACGTGTACTGTTTTCATAATAACGAGGGGGAAAGGCCATTTGTTTAAAAAGCAAGACTTTGGCAGCAACATTTTTTAAGAATGATGCATTTTAGGCAAATGACCAGAAAAGGAGAAGAATATGCTGGCAGCGGAGAGAAGAAACCGGATTTTGGAAAAGCTTCAAAAAGAAAAAAAGGTAGTGGTGGGACAATTAAGCCAGGAGTTTGGCGTTTCAGAGGAGACGATCCGAAGAGACCTGGAGCGCCTGGAACGGGACGGGCTTGCAGTGAAAAGCTATGGGGGCGCAGTGCTCAATGAAAGCCTTAACATCGAAGTACCCTTCAATGTGCGGAAAAAGAGAAATGTAGAGGGAAAGCAAAAGATCGCCCGGATGGTGGCAGATCTGATCGGGGATGGAGAACATCTGATGATGGATGCCAGCTCCACCTCTGTCTTTATCGCCAAGGCGCTGAAAAAGAAAAGGAAACTCACCGTTGTAACCAATTCCATCGAGGTAATGTTGGAGGCGTCGGATGTGGAAGGATGGAAGGTGATCTCCACAGGGGGAAGGATGAAGGAGGGATATCTGGCCCTGGTGGGGGCAAAGGCGGTAGAAGGGATCTTAGCCTATCATGCGGAGAAGGCTATTTTATCCTGCAAGGCCTTTGATATTTCCAGAGGGTTCTCCGACTCCAGCGAAGAGATCGCGCAGGTAAAGCAGACTATGCTGCGATGCAGCAAGGAATGCATCCTGGCGGTGGACTCCAGCAAGTTCAGGCGACTGGCCTTTGCGAAGATCGGGGATTTTAAGGACGTGGATAAGATCGTGACGGATGAAAAGCCAGATGAACGGATGCTTCGCATTTTCTGGGAGGCCGGGGTGGAATGCGTGTATCCTCAGGTGTAGAGAAAGCGATATCATTTTGTGAAAATATTGCAAAATAAAAAGGACAAAATTGACTATTTGAGATAATTAGGCTATAATAAAAATAGATTTTGTTTCTTTTTTGTAAAATATAGGAGGCTTCTTATGCTATTAGAATTTACTGTCACAAATTATAAATCTTTTAAGAATACAATGAAATTCTCACTCATCCCAGCTCCAAAGCAAAAAGGATTGGACTACAGTGTGTTCCAAACTAAAATTGGAAAGAAGCTATATAAGAGCTTAAGTGCTGCTGTGATTTATGGACCAAATGCTTCTGGCAAGACGAACATCATTGGCGCGATGGATACATTTAAATCCATTGTGCTTAGAGGTAATATTCGCAACAGCGGCGAAAAAAATACGCCGAATGCTGCGGCAAGTTCATTGGAGCTGATACCAAATAACACGCTTTCTTCGGCAGAACCCGTATCTTTTTCTATTAAATTTATTACCGATGATATTTTAATCGAGTATTCTTTTTCTGCTGATTTAGGAAAGTTCCTTGACGTTGATCATCACAGGAGGATCGTTGCAGAGTCATTATATATTAATGAAGCATTGATTTTTAGACGTTTTGAATCAATTGAGTTTGGTAATCTGAATGTTATCTCAGACTATGTTGTAAATGCATTTGCACAGAATGCGGATAGTGCTATTTCTCTCGCCAAAAGCAATATGGACCCGGAAGAATTGTTTTTAATGAATGGATTTAAGGCTATGTTTAGTTCAAAGATCGCTGGTATAATAGGTGAGTGGTTGGAAAACAAATTTATAGTTATCTATCGCGCCGATTCCATGTTGCTTGTACGCAAATTCAGCGATCCACAAAAAAAGTCGGTCTATATTGAAAAAACAATGAATGAAGCGGCACGATGCTTTGGAATTAATTCTAATGCATTGGGGTATGTTGTAAAAAGCGAAAATGATGAGGCAAAACTGTGCTCTTTATTTAAAGATAATAGTCATAACATTGCCATTCCAGCAGAACTATTTGAATCATATGGTACGATCCGTTTTGTAAATATGTTTCCGCTCGTAATGAATGCATTATTTAATGGAGGAACCCTTATTGTCGATGAATTCGATGCATCGATACATCCAATGGCTCTTATGAATATTATAAATATTTTTCACAATGATGAAATCAATATCAATCATGCGCAATTAGTTTTTAATACACATAATCCGATTTTTCTGAATGCAAATCTCTATAGACGTGATGAAATTAATTTTGTTGAGCGTGATGAAGATACACATTGCAGTGATCACTATACACTTGCCGATTTCGGCACTTCTGGTTCGAATGGTGTTCGTAAAAATGAAGACTATATGAAGAATTATTTTATAAATCGCTATGGTGCTATCTGTGATATCGACTTTTCACCTATTTTCAAAGAGCTTATGGCTTCCGGAAAAGAGTTGTAGCATATGCGTAAAGAAAAACGTATGTATTATTTTTCGGTTGAAGGCGAAACAGAGAAATGGTATTTAGATTGGCTTCAAAAAACTATTAACTCAGAATCTTCCTCTGTTTATACTGTTAAATTGAATAGGGAGATTGAAAAAGATCCTCTTTCCCGTGCAAAAAAGATTACTATTATTGGAAAAACTGAAATTACGCATGTTTTTGATTATGAGAGTTCGGACCCTATGCATACGCAACAATTTCAAAATACATTGAAGCGTATGAAGCAGGCTGAGGAAATAGGGAAAAATATAAAATATAACTTAGGGTACAGTAATTTTACTTTTGAATTATGGATGATTCTGCATATGGCTGATTGTAATGGACCATTGAGCCACAGGCAACAATATTTAGCACTGCTTAACAAGGCCTATCAATGAGAAATTTGAGAGTTTAACTCAGTATAAGCAAAAAGATAATTTTAATAAAATTTTAAATAAATTAAAATTGGATCATGTACGACAGGCTATAAGCCGTTCAAAATCGATTACAAAAAGAAATATGGAGGACCCGCAATGTATTCTTCAACAGTATAGAGGTTTTAAATATTACCGTGAAAATCCTTCGCTTTCTATATGGGAAAGCATTGAAAAAATATTAAAAGATTGTAGCTTGTTATGATTCTATGAGATTATCAAGGCCGTTTTACCATTTAGGTGAGACGGTCTTTTAGTTTTAGAATTCCGCAAGCCATAACCTTTGGGGTTCAACCATATAACAAACGGAGACTTCTGCCTGACTGTTTTCGGGTTTACAATAAAAACAGAAGTTGAGAAACAGAGGAGACAAAATTTTTTGACAGGAGATGGTACAATGCCAAAAACGTGGTTGATTACCGGTTATTCCAGCGGACTGGGGATGGAGATTGCCAAAGCGGTTTTGCGTCGTGGAGACCATGTGGCAATGACGGCCCGGAATCTGGCAGGATTACAGGCAATGGCACAGGAATACCGGAACAGGCGGTGCAGGATACTTTACAGACCTTTGGAGCGATTGACGTCCTGGTGAACAATGCGGGGCATGGATACCGGGCTGCCATTGAAGAGAGTGAGCCAGAAGCGATCAGGGGACTCTTTGAAACTAATTTTTTCCCCCCATGGAACTGGTAAAGATGGTCCTGCCGCAGATGCGGGCCAGGTCAAATGGGTTGATCATCAACGTGTCCTCTATTGACGCGGTCCGGGGCGCTCTTGGAAACGGCTATTATTCGGCGGCAAAGGGGGCGCTGGAACTGGCGTCCGAAGCATTGGCAAAAGAAGTAAAGCATTTAGGCATCCATGTAATGTTGGCAGAGCCGGGAGCCTTTCGAACCGGATTCTATGGTCAGCGACTGCAGGGAAGCAGCCTGGAAATTTCTGACTACGATGCATTAGCCAGCCAGTACCGGAAGGAAAGTACGGGAAACTTCCACAATCAAAAAGGCGACCCGGAAAAAGCGGGTAAGCAGACAGTCGGATTTTGCAGAGTCTTAACATAAATCAATTTTATTTAGAAAGGAAGCATGAACTATGGAATACGCAGCATTGAACAATGGAATCAAGATGCCAATGGCAGGCATTGGAACCTTTCTGCTTAGTCCGGATGAGGCAGAGGCCTCCGTTCTTTCCGCACTGAAATGCGGCTATCGCTTGATTGATACGGCCAATGTCTACGTAAACGAGAAAGCAGTGGGCCGCGCCATGAAGAAATCCGGCATTTCCCGGGATGAGATTTTCCTGGAGACGAAGCTGTGGCCCAGCTTTTATGAACAGGATGACGCGGTAGACAAGACCCTGGAGCGTTTGGGCACGGATTATATTGATTTGCTGCTGATCCACCAGCCTGCGGGCAACTACGCTGCCGGGTACAGGCAGATGGAGAAAGCCTGCAAAGAAGGCAAAGTAAAGGCCATCGGTCTTTCCAATTTCGATCAGGAGAAAATTCAGGAAATCCTGAACCTGTGTGAGGTCAGGCCCGCCGTGCTGCAGAACGAGGCACACCCCTATTCCCAGGAGAAGGAGCTGAAGCAGTTTTTGGATCAGGAAGGTATGGTGATCCAGGCATGGTATCCGCTGGGTCATGGGGACGCGGCGCTGATTCAGGAGCCTTTGTTTACTGAATTGGGTAAGAAGTACGGGAAATCAAGTGCACAGATCATTCTTCGCTGGCACATTCAGGACGGCAATATCGTCATCCCCGGTTCCAAAAATGCGGCCCATATCAAAGACAACTTCGACCTGTTCGATATTGCTCTCACTGATGGTGAGATGGCACAGATTGCCGCCATGGACAAGCAGAAGCGCTACTATACCAGTACCCCGGAAATGCTGCGGCGGTATGCGGAAATGGTGCCTGATGTGGATGGGCAGAAGTAAGAAAGAAACGTCATATCAAAATCTGTTGAGCGGAGGCATTCCCTAAAGGGGGCCTCCGATTTTTTTTCTGTCAGACAGATGCTTGAACCAGCGAAGGCAGATGCCGAGAAAGCCAGGGATGAGGCGGCAAGCGCAGCAGCAAGCCAGAAGACGAAGGCAGCAAGAGCATCCATAAAGTCTGCGAAGAAAAAGGCAAAGAGCAAGAAAATCCGCATTATCTGGAAAAGGTGAAGCAGGCTGATGGATATGAGCTGCAGTATGCCACCAACGCAAAATTCAAAAATACCGCTATCTTCTACAGAGGATGGAAATAGATGATTGAAAAAGTGATAAAATCATGGTATAATTAGGCCATATAAAAGCTTGAAAACCAAAAGTTAAGGAGGTGCTTTCGTGCCACAGATTATTCCGATAAAAGATTTAAAAAATACCTCTGAGATTTCTAATATGTGTCATCGTACCGATGAGCCGATTTATATCACGAAAAATGGATACGGCGACATGGTTATCATGAGCATAGAAAGCTTTGAGGCTGCTATGAAACAACTGAAGATGTATAAGGATATTGAAATTTCAGAAAGACAGATAGAAGAAGGCAAGACAAAAGATGCAAAAGCAGTTCTGTTAAATATGAGGGAGCGTTATGGCCTATAAACTGATGATCACAAAGAGAGCAGAAGAGCTTTTGGATGATTTATTCTACTATTTGATTTTTCAACTAAAAAGTCCGCAAGGAGCAACTCATCTGTTCGAGGGTATCGAAAAAGTTTATATTCGTTTAGAAGAAAATCCGTATCAGTTTCCAGAAAGCAGAGATCTTTACCTCAAGCGACTTGGTTATCGTGAAGCCGTTCTAACCGATATGAAGTATGTGATTGTATTTCGAGTTGAAGATTATATAGTTTATGTGGTTGGAATTTTCCACCAACTTGAGCAATACAGAAGAAAGATTGAAGATTGAACCAGAAGGCAGCTTGTCACTCCGCAATGCCGTAAAATAGGCAGGGGAGACAGATGAGCTGTCTTCTTTTACGTTGCTTCTTTTATAAAATATCGGCAAAAAGTATAAAAATTTATACTGTTTTTACTAAAAACTATACTATTTTTGAAAAAAGATAAGTGATAATATAAATATATGTGTAATTTCGCACAGGATAAAAAGAAAAACCATAGAAAAATTCACTACTATGGTAAAAAGTAATTTAGTTACACAAGACAAGAATTGTAGAAAAGGAGGTAGCAATGAAGAAGAAGCTTGTTGCAGTAGTTTTGGCGTTGTCGATGACTCTGGGGAATTTGAACGTAATGGCTGCTCCATTACAAGAAAATTCTCAGGTTGAAACAGAAGCCGTTTCAAAAGCAATGCAGCCGGGCATTTTGAGCGATGCATGGACGATTCGAAACGAACAGACAGACCGATGGAGATTTGCGGAGGATGGCAGCGAACAGATTGAGATTATGTCTGTTGACAGCAATCTGTGGGGATCGCAGAATAATACGGCAAATCTCTTCCTTCGAAGAATTGCTCCGGAGGATGCGTCCAATTTTACTGTTCAGGTGAAGGTGAATGGGATCACGGAAAAAGACGCAAACGGAAGCTGGCATCAGATCGGTCTGATGCTGTATCAGGACGATGACAACTTCGTGCAGCTGGCCAGAAAGGAAAACGTCAACGATCCGAAGATTCAGATGGCCAGCGAGACGAATCAGACTCTTACGGAAGCCGATGACAAAGCGGATGTGGGGGAGGAAACCTCCTATTATCTGAAAATCCAACGGTCCGGCAATCAGTACACGGGGTATTATTCCACGGATGGAAGCGAATGGACCCCTGTGGCCTCTATGACCAATGATGCCATGGGAACGGACCTTTCCATTGGCCTGTTTAGCGCTTCCAGAGACTCCACAAGCTGGGTAGGGTTTGAGGAAGTCCTTGTGAATGGGGAAGCGGTACACCTCTTTGCAGATGAGTCTGAGGAGCAGCCCGAGATCACGGCCCTGGAAGACGAGGAGGTGGAGACCGGAGTCGGCGTGCTTCCGGAGCTTCCGAAGATGGTGAAGGCAACTTATTCCGATGGAACCTGGGGCCAGGTGGCGGTTACCTGGGAGCGTGAGGTGACGGAAGAAGACGTGAGCCAGGAGGGAAGCTTTACCCTGACCGGCAGCGTGGCAGGCACCTCCATTCCCGCGCAGGTGACGATTTACGTGGTGGACAAGCCCTTGTTTGATGAGACGGAGTGGACAAAAAATCCGGAGATCTTTGAGGTCAATGCGGAGGATCCTCATGCCACCTTCTTCCCCTATGAAAGCGAAGAAAAGGCCCTTGGGGGAGATGAGAGACAGTCCGCATACTACAAGTCTTTGAACGGCACCTGGAAATTTAAGTGGGCGGAAAATCCGGAGAGCAGACCCAGGCATTTCCAGGGGGAGGACTTTAACGATGAGGATTGGGACGACATTCAGGTTCCCTGCAGCTG
The DNA here is from genome assembly GCA_902476645.1 of uncultured Lachnospiraceae bacterium. Classification (GTDB taxonomy): domain Bacteria; phylum Bacillota; class Clostridia; order Lachnospirales; family Lachnospiraceae; genus CABSEG01. The sequence goes on from CABSEG010000018.1 coordinate 13,351, forward strand.
GACCATGCTGCGTGATGAGGACGGATCTTTGAAGTATGACCATCCCATCTATACCAACACGGCTTGGGCCTGGAATGGAAACGACAACACCAGCGCCTGGGACGCGGAGGCTCCCTCCTACGTAAACCCCGTGGGCTCCTACAGAACCACCTTTGAACTTCCAAAGGAGTGGGAAGGCAGAAGGGTTTCTTTGAATTTTGACGGAGTGGAGTCAGCCTACTATGTGTGGGTCAACGGAGAGCAGGTGGGCTATGCGGAGGATACCTTCTCCAAAACGGAATTTGACATCACGCCCTATCTTCACCCAGGGGAAAACACCGTGGCTGTGCAGGTATATAAATGGAGTGACGGAAGCTGGCAGGAAGATCAGGACATGCTTTACTATGCGGGAATCTTCCGGGACGTCTATCTGGTATCCAAGGATGCAGATGCACAAATCCGGGATTTTGAGCTGGTGACAAACCTGGATGAAGAATATCAGGATTCCAGCCTGGAGATCTACGGAGAGATCCGTGCCTTTGACCAGGAGGATGCCGGAAATCTGAGGCTGGACGCAAAGCTGATGGATCAGGGGCAAGTGGTGGCGGAGCTTGGCCAGGAGATTGGACAGCTGGAGGATGGCAAGGCCTCAGTGGAACTCAAAACCAATGTGACCAATCCCAGGAAGTGGTCAGCGGAGGATCCCTATCTGTACGATCTGGTTCTGACGCTCTCCAATGAAGAGCGGGTGTTGGAAACCACGGCGGTGAAGGTGGGATTCCGTGAAATAGAAATCAAGGGCCAGGGAACCAATGAGGCTCAGATGTACATAAACGGGGAATCCATCTTTGTAAAGGGCGTAAACCGTCAGGAATTAAACGAAGAGACGGGACGGTACGTGACCAGGGAGCAGATGGAAGAAGAATTTAAGCTGATGAAGCAGAATAATTTTAATGCCCTTCGGATGGGACATTACCCCAACGCTCCTTATGTGTACGAGCTGTGCGACAAGTACGGAATCTACGTGATGAGCGAGGCCAATGTGGAGACCCACGGAAATCAGGGCCAGGTATCCGGCAATCCCAGATGGGGAGATGCCGTGTTAGACCGTGTGGAAACCATGTTCCAGCAGCATAAGAACAATGCCTGCGTGGTATTTTGGTCCGTTGGCAATGAGCAGGGAGCCTATGACATCAATAAAGCCGCTTACTATCGCCTGAAGGAGCTGGATCGCTCCAAGAGGGTGGTGAATTATGACCAGGATCAGATCCATTCAGATATCATTTCCCAGGGTTACCGGCTTCCCAGCGAGCTTCCGGGATTCCAGGGACAGGGCAAACCTTATCTGATGTTGGAATACGCCCATGCCATGGGAAATTCGGTCGGCAACTTAAGGGAACTTTGGGATGTGATCGAAGATCCCAGATATCCCAGCGTACAGGGAGGATTTATTTGGGACTGGGTGGATCAGGCACTGCCTTCCCCGGTAAAATATGTGGAAAATGAAATAGATGGCGCCACCCATATCGTGACGGGAGAGCTGATGACGGGGCGTACCGCGGACAAGGAAACCAAGGATCGGGCCATGAGAGGCTATGCAGTGCTGGAAAACACGGAGCAGACGTCTCTTGAAAACGCATTCTCCTTTGAGGCAGACATCAAACCGGATGTAAACACGGGAAGAACCATGGTGATCTTATCCAAGGGAAATTCTGCGCAGCTGCGCCTGGTATCCAACTATCGCCTGGAATTCCAGGTAAATTCCAACACCATATCTTATACGATTCCGACGGATCAGCTGAAGGACTCCAACTGGCATCGGGTTCTGGGGTCCTGTGAAAATGGCGTGATGAGGCTGTACTTTGACGGCCAGGAGGTCGCATCCGGAAACAGTACGGGAGCAGTGGAGCAAAACGGCTATAACCTGGTTCTGGGCTCCAATGAGCAAGCGATTGAAAATGCTTTCTATGGAAGACTGGACAACCTTCATGTGTACACAAAAGCAGTGAGAGGTTTGGCAATCTCCGATCAGCCGGCAGACAAAAACGGAGCTATCGTTTGGTGCGACATGAACGGGGAGCATATCGGAACGACCGGAGAAACTTACTTTGCCTATGGCGGGGACTGGATGGATTATGGAAATAATGCAAATTTCAGCGTGAATGGAATGCTGCAGCCAGACAAGACCGTCCAGGCAGAATTATACGAAGTAAAGAAGGTATATCAGAATGGGGAAATCCGTCTGGGAGAGGAAGAGGGAACCATTCTGGTGGAGAATAAGAGCCTCTTTACAAATCTGGACAAGTACGAGATGTATTGGGAGCTGAAGGAAAATGACCAGATACTGCAGTCCGGAACCCTGGACGTTTCCATTGCACCTTCTGAGACAAAGCAGGTCTCCATCCCCTGGGACGCCTGGGAGCAGAAAGAGGGATGCGAATACTGGCTGAACGTTTCCTTCCGCTTAAAGCAAGATGAGCTGTGGGCAGACAAGGGCCATACCGTGATTGAGGAGCAGATGCTCCTGAACGAGGATGCCGGAGCTTCCCAGAGACTGGATGTAGATGCGCTGGAGTCTGTTTCCTATGAAGATAGCGTAGCGGGCATTTCCGTACAGGGAAATGATTTTCAGGTGGAAATCGATAAGGCCACCGGAGAAATCAAATCCTTCGTAAGCGGAGGTGTCAATCTGGTAGAGCAGGGACCAATACCCAATTACTTCAGAGCCCTGGTGGATAACGACAGAGGCGCCGGTGATCTGGCAAGTCAGATCTGGCGCTGGCAGAATGCGGGAACGGGCAGAACGGTGGAGAGCGTGAATGTGTCAGAGAACGAGGCAGGTACCATGCTTACCGTATCCATATCCGGAACGCTTCCTGTGGGCACCTCCAGATTCAGCATGACTTATTATATTTACGGAGACGGAACTATCCGTGTGGATCATACGCTTTCTCCCACGGGCATTGGAAATGACATTATTCCCGTGGTAGGAAATATCCTGCGGATTCCCAGGGAATTCCAGAACGTGACCTGGTATGGCAAGGGCCCCTTTGAGACCACCAGTGACAGAAAGACGGCGGCCAAAGTGGACGTATATGAGAGTACCGTGGAAGACCAGTTCTTCCCCTACGTTCGTCCCCAGGAAACCGGAAATCACAACGATGTGCGCTGGATGGCCCTGACCAATGAACAGGGGCAGGGACTTTTGATCAGCAGCCCGGATACAGTATCGGCCAGCGCGCTGATGTATACGCCTTCCGAGCTGGCAGAGAAAGCCCATCCCTATCAGCTGGAAGAAGAAGACAACATTGTGCTGAGAGTGGACGGGGGACAGATCGGCGTGGGAGGCGCTCACTCCTGGGGCTCCTGGCCCATTGAGGAGTATTTGATCCGGGCAGGTCAGAACTACTCTTACACCTACTATATGACGCCGATTGCATCTTTTGACAAAGAGGAGGCCATGAAGCAGAGCAAAACGATTTACGAGGCCAGCGCCAAAACTATTGCAGATTCCATTGTTTCCATTGACGCGCCTTCTCTTTCCGATGAGAAGCTGAAGCTTCCCTCCGTACCGGACGGATTTACGATTTCCATCGAGTCTTCTGACAATACAGATCTTGTGAGTCTGGACGGAACCTTAAGCTTTGGGGAGCAGGAAGAGACGGTAACCCTAGTGCTGAAGGTGACCAAGGAGTCAGACGGAAGTTTTGCCTATACGGCGCCCATCCAGGTGGCGCTGCCCCAGATTACGCCTTACCATCCATGGGAGATCATAAGGGAGGATGCGTCTGCCTGGAAGTTTGCGCCAGATGGTTCCGATGCCATCATGATTAAGCAGACCCAGGGCTCTCACTGGGACAGCAGTGAAGTGAAAGGAAACAATATCTTTGTGGTAAATCCAAACGCGGAAGATCCCGATCAATACAGCGTGACGGTGAAGATGACGGGGGTAACTACCACAGGCTATGAACAGGCAGGTTTGATCCTCTATAAAGACGACATGCATTTCGTACAGGTTGCCAGAATGCATAAAAACGGAAATCCCGTGCTGGCCATGAACAGCCGGGATGGCGGAGGCGTATCCGATGTGGGAACCCAGAGAACCGGCTATACCAATGAGACGGTATACTTCAAGATCACAAAGAATCAGGATCAGTATACCTGCTATTACTCTGAAGATGAAAGAGCCTGGGAGGAGCTTGGCACCGTGACCAATGCTTCCCTGGAAGACGCAAGAATCGGCGTGTTCTCAAGCTCAGAGGAGGCGGACGACTGGTTTACCTTTGAGGACGTGCGGGTGGACAATAAGACCATCTCCTTTATGCAAAGAGAGAGCGGGCTGAGCGACAGCTGGAGCGTGCTGCGCCAAAACGACAGCGGATTTTCCGTTCCAGACCCCGCAAAGGATCAGCTTTCCCTCACGGCGTTGGAAGGAACCATGGCTGGAAGTTCCGCACAGACCAGCCAGAACCTGGTGGTAACCCCGGCACCCTCGGGAGCCTCCAGCAGTAATTATGAGATTACCGTGAAAATGACAGGCAGGCCGCAGACGGAAAGTGAGGCTGCCGGACTGCTGATTTACGTCAGCGATGACCGGTACGTAAGGGTGAACAGAGAGTACCGGGACGGAAGCAATTGGATTCGCTTTATCAGCGAGGACAACGGCAGCATTACCGGAACGGAAGAGATCGCAGATCCGGTGGAAGGAGAGGAGATCTGGCTGAGGCTTACGAGAAACCTCCAGCCCATTGACACCTATACGGCATCCTATTCTGTGGACGGAACGGAATGGACGGAAATCGGAACGCTGAACAACACGGGCATTTACGGCGGCTATGTGGGCGTCTTGGCAGACGGGGCATATGGAGAAGAGCCCTATCTCTTTGAAAACTTCTGCGTCAACCAGATCAACGTGCCCTTTGGCAGAGAAGTAAGCTCAGAGGAAGAGCCCGATGAGCTGGATGATTGGATCCGCTTTATGGAAAGCTTATCCGGGGAGGAATATACGGCAGAGAGCTGGGCAGTTCTGGAAGCAGCCATTCAGACAGCAAAAGAGGTGGCTGCGGATGCAAACGCCACCCAGGCCCGGAAAGACGCGGCCATTACAGATCTGATCGCGGCCTTTGGCGGTCTGGAGTACGGCGTACAAAAGCAGCATTTGCAGGTGGCTGTGGTTACGGCAAAAACCATTTTGGAAGAAGCGCAGAATTATGAGGAAGAAAGCGTGGCAGTGCTGCAGGAAGCGCTTAAGCAGGCTAAGATCCTTCTGGAGGATGCGCAGGCTTCCCAGGATGCGGTAAACCGGGCGGCAGGCAAGCTGCTGGATGCCATTGCGCAGATCATCCGGTCCGCAGATTTGGAATCTTTAGAGAGCTTGATCGCAGCTGTGGAAGGCATGGATGCAGACAAGTACACCTCAGAGAGCTGGGCAGCCCTGGAGGCAGCCATTGAGGCGGCCAAGACAGTGGCAGCCGATGCAGACAGAGAGGATGCAGACCTTGCAGACGCCTACCGCCAGATGTCCCAGGCCATCCGCGGACTGGTAATGAAAGGCAACAAGGCGGCTCTGGAGGCGGTGATGGAAAAGGCCCGGGAAATTCTGGGTGATGCCTCCCGTTATACGGAGTCCAGCATCAGCGGTCTGGCAGACGCTCTGGCCAAGGCCCAGGAAGTATACGACAATGCGGATGCTTCCCAAGCCCAGGTCAGCGCAGCGGCAGAAGAACTGACCGGTGAGGTTGTAAAGGCTCGTCTGAAAGGCGATGTGGACGGAGACGGAAGCATAAATACGAAGGACTCAGCGGCACTGTTGCGATACAGCGCAGAACGGATGGATCTGGACGCGAAACAGCTTGACGGAGCGGATGTGAACGGAGACGGCGTGGCAGACACCAAGGACGCGGTACGGATTCTCCAGTATGCGGTGGAAAAAATTCCAGCTTTTTAATGTGTGGAAAACGGAATAAAGATTTTGGCAAGGGCAGGGGAGCTTCATTTCCCTGCCCTTACAGCACGTTTTTTTCGAAGGTACAATAGGCAATCATCGAAAGCTCTGCCATTGGATAAAGAGGAAAGCGTAAATGCGTATGGATATTAAGTCTAAAAAAATAGTGTATAATTGCTAAAAATTAGACTATTTTTCTGGATAGGCCTTTGTTAAAATAAAAAAATATGCCAAAAATAATTAAATATCACAACCAAATTGTTAATTTTTGACCTTTTTGTGGCGAAAATTCTATTTTTAAAAGGAACAAAACAAGATATGATTTTAGTAAACATACACAGTGTATGAAGAAGAGGTTGTAATATTGTGGGAAAGAAAGGAGAACGTATGAAAAATTTGTTCCAAAAATCGGTTGCTGTTTTATTAACAGGCGCTATGGTTTTATCTACGGCACAGACCGTGCCGCTGGCGGCCAGGGCCCAGGAGGAAGCCAGGGAGCAGGCCAATGATCTGGGAAACCGGACCGGCATTTTGCCCACAGCGGATACCACCATCCAGTCTTGGCAGGATGAGGCTCAGAAAAATTACGGAGCGGAGCAAACCTTGCAGATGCAAAAGAGCCCGGATTACGGAAGTTCAGGAATGGGACGTCTGGGAGAGGGCCAAAAGCCTTATAACGATTATGACAATAAAATCACTCTGTTAAAATACGATCTGTCTCAATATGCTCTGTCAGGGGAAGATCAAATCGAGAGCGCAACGTTATCCCTGGTGTACAAAGGGCGAGCAGATGGGGATGCAAAAACTACAGGAATAGAGGCTGTGCTGGCAGGCACAGACTGGGAAGAGGGAACCGGATGCGAGAGCGTCAACGGCAACTGGACGGAAGGAGTCGCCTGGAATACCCAGCCGGCGTTTTTCTATGATGAAGAAAACACCGGGGGCAGCGTGGCGCAGGCAGAGGAGTTTGATACGGCAGAGCCGGAAAAGGTTGTAGAGCTGGACGTTACCGGTCTGGTACAGCAATTTATCCGGGAGCAGCCGGATGAGAACGAAATCGGCTTTGCAGTCAATGTGACTGCAACCGGAAACCGTTTTCAGATGTACAGCAAGGAGTCGGGAGAAAATTTTGCCCCCAGGCTGATTATTCAGAAAGAGGAGTCGGACCTATCGGATCCAGTGTTAAAGGTAAGCTTTGATGGGGAAAACGCCGATGATGAAAGTAGATATGGAACTAATGGTACCGTAGTGGGAAGTCCGGAATACGCAGAAGGCGTCAGCGGAAAGGCCATCCACTTCCAAAATCCGGAGGAGCGTGAAGAGACCGCCACCCAGTACGTGGATTTCGGCACGCCGGAGAATCTTCAGTTTACAGACGGTGATTTCTCTGTGGCCTTCTGGTACAAAGCTTCTTCAGACTGCCAGAAAGAGGGAGCTATCGTCAGCAACAAAGACTGGTCTGACGGCGGCAATGCAGGTTTCAATCTGGGAGACATGAGAGAGGGAATCAACTGGAACTTCAATACGGTAGAGAGCAAGGCGGAAGGAAAGGGCCGTGTGGAGGTGGGCCGGTATCCTCAGGCTACGGACGGAACCTGGCATCATGTAACCGGAGTTGCGGACCGGGCCGGGGAGGAGATTCGCCTGTACATTGACGGGGAGGAAATTGCGGCCAAGAGTACCCAGGGCTGGACGGGCAGCGTGGATGTGACCAACTTTGTATTGGGCGCGGATGGATTGAAAAAGCGAGGCGTGGAAGACGCATTCGTGGATGAGCTGCAGGTATATAAGTCCGCACTGAACGAAGAGACCATTGCGGATCTCATGATCGACGGCAGGATCAGCCTGTCCATGAAAGAGATGGAGAGCCAACTGGCAGCCATGGAGGAGAGCGGAGAGTACGATTCTGAGGCATTGGAAACTATGCGCAGTCAGATCAGCCAGGCCAAAGAAGCGCTGGAAGGAAAAGATACTTCCCAGAAGCAGCAGATACTGGACGAACTGGAAGCAGCATTCGAGAGTTTGAAGGAGAGTATCTGGGTTCCCGTGCTCCAGGTAAGCTTTGATGAAGAAAATGCCAAGGACGAGAGCGGATATGGAACCAATGGAACCGTGGTGGGAGAGCCGGAGTACGTGCAGGGTGTCAGCGGAAAGGCTATTCACCTGGTAAATCCGGAGGACCGCGCCGAGCCGGCTACCCAGTATGTAAATTTTGGACAGCCGGAGAATCTTCAGTTTGGCACAGGCAGCTTTACCCTCATGTTCTGGTATAAGGCAGAGGGACTGGACAACAACAGCCAGGAAGGATCCGTGATCAGCAATAAAAACTGGGATAGCGGAGACAATCCCGGATTTAATATCGGCCACATGGAACAGGGCTTGAATCTGAATTTCAATACCGCAGGCGATGGAAAGGGCAGGGCCGAGACAGACCGTTTCTCCGGAGCCACAGACGGAGAATGGCATCATGTGGCAGCCGTAGTTGACCGGGAAACGAATAAGCAGATTGCCCTGTACATAGACGGGAAAGCAGCTTTCGGAGGCTCTGGAAGCTACGGAAGTAAAACCTATACGGCAGATATTTCCGCATATGAGCAGACGGTGGATGTGGCAGATTTCGTGCTGGGAGCAGATGGGGAAAAACTTCATGGTGTGGAGGACGCTTACATCGACGAGCTTTTCGTATACAAGGATGCGGTTTCTTTGAACTTCATACAGAGAGCGATTGCCGATGACAGGATTGATCTGGAAGTGGCTCAGATGGAGGAGATCATCGGTCAGGCAGAGCCTGGATGCCGGTTCAGCGAAGAAGCGATCGCAAAGATCAAAGAAAAAGTAAAGGAAGCAAAAGAACAGCTGTCTCAGGCAGACAGTCAGGGGAGGGAGGCAATCCTTGAAGAGCTTCGTGAAAGCTATGAAATTTTTCTGAATGGAAATGAGCCAAATACGGTCTTCCATTTGATTTCTGACACGCATGTGACAGATACGGCGGGAACCGCAGCCAGGAACCTGGCCGCAGGCCTGGAAGACATGAAAAAGATCAATCCCCAGGCGTCTGCGCTGATTTCTGTGGGAGATAATACGCAGAATGGAACCCAGAGCGAGGTGGAGGCCTTTTATCAGGTATTAAAGGAACACCATCCTCTGGAGAATGGAAAGACCTTGATTGCCCTGGGAAATCATGATGTGAGAGGGCCCAGCTCCTGGGAAGACTGGCCGGAAGGGGAGGGCTCTTACTGGAGTACCGTTTACCGACTGTATATGGAGCATAACGCTCAGTATATGCCGGAAACAAATGGCAAGACTTACTTTGATTACTGGGTGGACGGATATCACCTGATTGTATTAAATTCCGAAAATTCCGCAAAAGACATGGCTTATCTGACGGACGAGCAGATCGTATGGTTAGATGAGAAGCTAAGCGAACAGGAGGATCCTGCCAGACCGGCCATCGTCATAGTTCATCAGGCATTACAGGAGACTCATTGGGGAAGCCATTGGTACAATGGATTTGGCCCGAAGGATGAGGCTGTGAAGGAGGTCTTGCAGAAGCATCCACAGACCATCGTGATTTCCGGTCATATTCACAATGGATTTGGAGTCACCGAGGCTATTGACCGTCCTTACGGTACCATGATTGACGTTCCCGCTTTTGTGGGAAGCAACCGGGGGCTTGCGGATGCCGGAACCGGATATGAAGTCTATGTTTATGATGACGAGATTTTATTCCGCGCCAGAAATTTTGTCACTTCCACCTGGATGCCCCAATATGATCTGTCTGTAAAGCTGAAGAACCTTCCGAAGCTGGCAGAAGAAGCAAAGGCGCTCAGTCAGGAGGATTATACACAGGAATCCTGGAATGCCGTATCCCAGCGTCTTGAAGCAGCCATTGGCCAGGCGGATGAGCTGATGAATAGAAAGTATGGAACGGAAACGCCTGCTCAGTGGCTGTATCACAGAGATACGAGAGAAAAGATTGAAGATTTGCAGGAAGAATTTACAGCTATTTTCGGACTTCTGGAAGAAAACCCGGATTCGGGGCTGACTTTGGAGGAGGCTATCCAGAAAGCCCAGGAAGCGCAGACTGCTGCCCAAAAAGCCCAAGATGATGCTAAAGCAGCCATGGAGGAAGCCCAGAAGGCGCAGACAGAGGCCGAGGCCGCGAAAACCGCAGCCGAGACGGCCAAAGCAGAAGCGGAAGCGGCAAAGAAAGCGGCCGAGGCAGCCATCAGCCAGGCCGGAGAGGACAGCGCAGCGGCCCAGGAAGCTATGCAAGAGGCCGTGAAGAAGGCCCAGGAGGCTGCCGATGCCCAGGCCGCCGCAGAAGCGGCAAAGACGGCCGCCGAAGCAGCCAAAGCGGATGCGGCAAAAGCGAAAGAAGAGGCAGAAACCCTGCTGGCAGCCGCCAAGACGCTGGCAGAACAGGCAGAGCTGAAGGCAGCCGAGGCAGAGGCCGCCTGGAAGGAGGCAGAAGCCGAACGGTTAGCCGCAGAGGCAGCCCAAAAGGAAGCGGAAGCGGAACGTCTGAAAGCGGAAGAAGCAAAGAAGGCCGCCCAGGAAGAGCGCATGAGAGCAGAGGAGGCGAAAAAGGCCGCCGAGGAAGCAAAGGCGGAAGCCCTCAGGCTCAAGGAGGAATTGGAAAAGGCAAGACAGGAGGCTGCCAAGGATAGTGCGGAAGATAAGGACAATGGAGAAAAAGGCGCGGCCCAGAAAGTAGGAAAAGTTACTTTAAAGTCCGTTAAGCGTCAGAGCAGAGGCAGACTGAAGGTGACCTGGAAGAAAGCAGCAGATGCAACGGGATACGAAATCGTGTATTCCAGAAACGCCAAATTCAAGAATGCGGTGACCAAGAAGGTAAGCGCCAAAAAGACCAGCCTTGCGCTTAAGAAGCTAAAGAGCAAGAAAACGTATTACGTAAAAGTACGGGCCGTGAAGAAGACGGAGAGCGGAACCGTTTACGGGGCTTACAGCAAAGCGAAAAAGGCGCGGGTGAAGTAAGGCAGAGCATCTACAGTAAATTGAAAATGTTGTAACAGGACAGGGCGGGAGTATATAAGGCTCCCGCCCTGGTGCGATTTTTCATATACCTGAAGCTTTTTGCTTGCTCTGAAAAAATACGGGAAAATATTATATGTGAATGTATTGGCGATTAAGCATAAAAATGATAGGATATAGATAAAAATTTGATTGTTTTTCAAGGATAATTTTTTTTTTGAAATAAAACAATCAGATGAGAATGCCGGGTCTTCACAAAGAGATTGGCAATTTTTAAACTTTTTTTGGCAAAAATTCCATTTCGAAAAGGCGAGGAAAAGGCTATAATTTTAGTAAACAAATGAGGGCGCATTGGAAGAAATGTGATATTGTGGGAAAAGAAAGGAGAACGTATGAAAAATTTGTTTCAAAAATCAGTTGCTGTTTTATTAACAGGCGCTATGGTTTTATCCACAGCACAGGCTGTGCCGTTTGCAGCCAGGGCACAGGAAAGCGCTGAGGCAGTGGAGAAAGGGGTACAGGAGTCGGTTACCCAGTTTATGGATTGTATGGAGCCCATGCCGATTATCGGTGAATTATCGGATAGCTGCTGGGGAGCGGCACAGGTAGGAGCCAGAGACCAGGACAATGGACTGGAAGACAGGACTCTGGAAAACTACTGCTATTGGGACGGCGGCATTTTAAAGGATGAAGAAACGGGGAAATATTATATGTTTGCCAGCCGCTGGAATCAGGCAGGCGGACATTGGGGGCAGGATGGGATTTCAGGATGGCAGGGCTCCCAGGCGATCTATGCAGTCAGTGACAACTTATATGGACCCTACACGGATATGGGTCCACTCTGGCCGGACTGGTGCGAGGGGGCCGGACACAATGTCTTTCCATTTGAACTGAGTGAGAGCGATCCCCTCTATAAAGAAGGATATCGCTATGCCATTTCCATCAGCGATACGGGGATGCATGGGGATGTGGCCAATGGAACCATCCATATTTCCAAGAGCCTGGAAGGGCCATGGGAATTGATAGAAAACGGTAATTCCGGAAAGCTGAAAGCGGAGGGCGGGGAAGGATTTGGACTGTCCAACATCAGCATCATGGTCAGACCGGATGGAAGATATCAGGCAACCAACCGGAATGGGGATATTGCCCTGGCAGATTCCGTTGCCGGAACCTGGGAAGTAGTGGAAAACGGCCTGTGGTGGAAAATTGAAAACATGTCCCCGGAGAATGTGGAGGACCCGGTGATCTGGTATTCCGATGGACTGTATCATATCGTGGCCAATAAGTGGGATGCCCGCATGGCCTACTATATGACCTCAGAGGACGGCATCACCAACTGGACCCGCCATCCGGGCACGGCTTACAGACCGGGCACGGGCTTTCTCAGATACGAAGACGGAACGATCAACAACTGGACCAAGCTGGAGCGACCCAATATTTATGTGGAAGATGGAAAGATCAAGGCCATGACCTTTGCCGTAATTGATGTGCAGAAAGAAGAGGATTTTGGAAATGACCAGCACGGAAGCAAAATTATCGTAGTTCCCTTTTCCTCAGATAAGCTCCAGCAATTGGACGCCCAGCCCAATCCCCTGGAAACTCGGAGCGGAATCCTGCCCACGGCGGATACCACCATTCAGACCTGGGGAGATGAGGCCCAGAAAAATTACGGAGCAGAGCAAATTTTGCAGCTGCAAAAGGATCCGGAATATGAGAGCCTGGGAAACGGACGTCTGGGGGAAGGAACCAAGCCCTATAATGAATATGACAATAAGATTAGTCTGCTGAAATACGATCTTTCTCAATATGATCTTTCTGAGCCGGATCAGATCAAAAGCGCATATCTGTCTTTGGTCTATAAAGGAAGAGCAGCCGGAGATGCGGAAACCACAGGGATGGAAGCCGTGCTGGCGGACGCAGACTGGGAAGAGGGAACCGGACGCGAGAGCGTCAACGGCAACTGGACGGAAGGCGTTACCTGGAACACTCAGCCAGATCTTTATTATGACCAGGAAAACATCGAGGGTACCGTAGCGCAGGCCGAGGAATTTAACATGGCAGATTTGCAGAGAGTCGTACAGTTGGATGTTACCGATCTGGTACAGCAGTTTGTTCAGGAACATCCAGATGAGGACGAAATCAGCTTTGCGGTGAATGTGACGGAAACGGGGAACCGTTTTCAGATATACAGCCGGGAGGCCGGGGATCAATTTGCCCCCAGGCTTACCATTCAGGAGAAGGTAACGGTGACCTATACGGCCGGAGAGGGAGGAAGAATCCAGGGGACCGAAGTTCAGGAGATAGGAAAAGGAGAGAGCACCGCGCAGGTTACGGCAGTAGCTGAAGCAGGCTATGAGTTTGTAAAGTGGGACGATGGATTTGCTCAGGCTACAAGAAGTGATGAGAACGTACAGGCCGATGCGGCGTACACGGCGATTTTCCAGAAGGTGGAAAAACCGGAGCCTGAAGAGAAGGTAACGGTGACCTATACAGCCGGAGAAGGAGGAAGAATTGAAGGAACGGCTGTGCAGACGGTCAATAAGGGGGGCGATACCGCGCAGGTTACGGCAGTGGCCGAAGCAGGTTATGAATTTTCCAAGTGGAGCGATGGAAAGACAACGGCGGCCCGCACAGACGTGAATGTGCAGCAAGACGCGGCCTATACGGCGGTGTTTGTGAAAACACAAGTGCAAAAGCCAGGAGATTCCCACACGGAGATTCCAAGCCCGGCGGCAACAGGAGTGAAGTTAAGCGAGAAAAAGATCCGGATGGGAGTAAAGGAGAAAGTACAGCTGAAAGCTTCCGTATCTCCCAAGGCCGCATCCCAAAAAGTAAGCTGGAAATCCAGCAACAAATCCGTGGTTGCCGTTTCCGGAAACGGAAAGCTGACGGCAAAGAAAACAGGAACGGCAAAGATTACGGTTACCACAGAAAATGGCAAGGCTGCCATATGCAGAGTGGTGGTAAAGAAAGCGCCGAAAAAGATTACGGCAAAGGCCGCAAAAAAGACACTGAAAAAAGGAAAGTCTTTCCAAATCAAGGTGAAACTTCCGAAAAATACGGCCAGTTACAAGATCCGATACACTTCCAATAAAAAGTCTGTGGCTTCTGTAAATGCAAATGGAAAAGTTACGGCAAAGAAGAAGGGAAGAGCTGTGATTACCATTAAAACTTACAATAACAAGAAAGTCAGAATGGTAATTCATGTAAAATAGCATGATAAAAAGTATCCCTGCAAGGGTCAGGGCTATCGACGGCGCCGGATCCTTGTGGGGGTATTTTTGCCTGCTGACAAAAGCGGAGATGAAAGCGAGGAAAAGAGTATGAAAAAAAGATTGCTGGCTCTTGTAACCGGACTGGGAGTGCTTGGCGCAAGTTTGGGGGATTGGGGAATCGTGACGGCCCAGCCGGTTTCAGAGGAAAAGCAAACCGTTATCTATGAGGAGCAAGCATCTTCCTGGGAAATTTCCCAGGATCTGCTGCAGGCATCTGCGGACACGTATCAGCCGGGAAACGAGCCCGGATATGCCGTTGATGGAGATGCGAGTACCTTTTGGCATACCTCCTGGGATGACAGAAAAGAGCTTCCCCAGTCTGTTACCCTTACCCTACCGGAGGCGACAGACGGCGTGTATCAGCTGCGCTACACGCCAAGACAGGATAAAGACGCAAACGGCATCATTTTGCAGTATAAAATCAGCGTCAGCACCGATGGGGAACAGTTTACGGATGTGGCGGCCGGAACCTGGGAAAATTCCAGGGATGAGAAGACGGCTACCTTTGATCCCAGAAATCAGGTCAAGGCAGTGCGGCTTACCGGAATTGCCACAGCGGGAAACCAGGAAGGGGATGCTTCCCTTTATGTGTCTGCGGCAGAGATCCGTCTGGCCTGCAATCCTTCTTTTTCCAGGAGCAAAGAAGAACTGGAAAGGCTGGTAGAAAAAGGAGAGGCCCTGGTGGAGAAAAGTCAGGGAGAGGACTTAAAGCTGCTGCGAGAGTACCTGGAGGAAGGTCAGGCCGTGCTGGAGGATGATTTGGCTGTCCAGGAGCGCTATGACCAGGTGATTGCTGCCCTTCAGGAGGCAGTGGAGAAGAAAACGTCTGTTACCGGCTATGAAGGCGCCAGGATGTTTGCCACAAATGGGGAGCTGATTCAGGCTCATGGGGGGCAGATTACCAAATGGGGCGATACGTATTACTGGTATGGAGAGGACAAGACGGATGGATATCAGCCCAGAGGGGTACATTTGTACACTTCCAAAGATCTCTATAACTGGGAGGATCAGGGGCTGGTCTTAAAGACCATGGAGGACATCCGTCAGATGGATACGGATCCCTATTTTAATCAGCTTTACGGAGCGTTAACGGAAGAAGAGAGGCAGGAAGTCTTTCGCCACATAAGTTTCCATTCTTCCGTGTTGGAGCGCCCCAAGGTTTTATATAATGAAAAAACGCAAAAATACGTGCTGTGGTTTCATGCAGACTCCGGAGATTACGGGAAAGCCATGGCCGGCGTGGCAGTGGCGGACAAGCCAGAGGGGCCGTTTCAGTTCCTGCAGGCGTCCAGGCTGCACAGCTCAGAGGCTTTTACCGGATCAGAAAAAGGCATGGCCAGAGATATGAATGTCTTTCAGGATGAGGACGGAACGGCCTACATCCTTTATGCCAGTGAAGACAACAAAAGCCTTTACATATCCAGACTAAACGAAGCGTATACGGATCTGGATGTGCGGGAAGGCGCCGTAGAAGGGGTGGATTTTACCAGAAACATGCCGGACTCCTGGAGGGAAGCCCCTGCCATGTTTCGGTATCAGGACAAGTACTACCTGATGACCTCCGGCTGTACCGGCTGGACTCCCAATGAGGCAATCTATTATATGGCGGATACGCCTCTGGGGCCATGGAAGGAAATGGGAAATCCTTGTGTCGGGAATGAAAGGGAGGTCACCTTCCGCACTCAGAGTACCTGCATCTTCCCGGTGGATGCCAAAAATGGAAAGTTTATTTATATGGGAGACCGGTGGACGCCGGACGATATCGGAGATTCCAGATATGTATGGCTTCCGGTGGAGTTTGGCTATGATTTTACCATGAGCCTTTCTGCAAAGTCGAACTGGACGCTGGAAGATCTGGAGGGAAAATCCGGCTATACCTTTCCAGAAGAAGTCATTCCGGATCTGACGTATCAGATCGGGGATGCGATTGACACAGATGATCTGCAGGGAGTGGAAAGCTATCTGAGGGCAGGGGATGGAAGCCAAATTCCCGTGACCATAGACTGGAGCCTGGAAAAGACTGTGGATTCCGAAGCAGTGGGACTGGGAAGCATAAAGGGAACGGTGACGGGAGAAAAGGAGCTGACCGTGGAATTTCCGGTGGGCTGGTATCAGAAGGATACGGTCTACTTTGTGGACTGCAACGGAGCAGAAAACGGCTACTATGCCGGATTTGAAAAGGAAGGGATTGCGCTGAAAAATGCTTCTCCGGATCAGAAATTTGACGGCGCCTGGGGGCTTGTGGGAGATCCGGGGGCCTATGGAGGAGATGGTATTTTTGGAAACGGATACTGGGCAAAGGAAGGGGAATCCATTGTCTATCGATTTACCCTTCCGGAGGGTACGTATCAGGCCTACGCAGGATTCCGGGAGTGGTGGTCTGAGAACCGTCAGGCGGAACTGAAGGTGGGGCTGATTCAAAAGGATGAAAACGGGCACGAAGAGTATCAATCCTTGACGGAGCCGGTTCCCATGAATACCACAGCTCAGGATAAACAGACGATTTTTGAAACGGAATTTGCCCTGGAGCGGGGCAGCTTAATTGAAATTCGCGTAGATAAAGTTTCCGGAGGCGATCCGCTGCTCTCCTGGCTTAGCATTGTAAAAGAGCCCAAAGACGAGCCGTCTACCGAGCCGGAGACGGAGCCCTCCACGGAACCTTCGGCAGAACCGGAAACGGAGCCTTCCACAGAGCCGCAGACAGAGCCCTCCACAGAATCACAGCCGCCGGCTTCTGAGCAGTCACAGACAGAGTCACCGGTTCAGGAGCGGACCTATCGCGTCTCCTATGTGCTAAACGGCGGGAAAAACCATCCAAAGAATTCCGCATCCTACAAAGGCACGCTGGCGCTTTGGAATCCCTCCCGCAGAAATTACGTTTTTGCCGGGTGGTATTTGGATAAGCGCTGCAAGACAAAAGCCAGCGCAGTAAAAGGGAAAGACGTAACCCTGTATGCAAAATGGTCAAAGATTAAACTAAGAAAGCCGAAGGTCTCTCTGAAAAAGAGTGGCAAAAAGGCTCTGAAGGTCACTATTGGGAAAGTTCCAAAGGCAGCGGGATACGAGATTCGCGTTGCCAGAAACGCAAAGATGAAAAAAGGATTAAAGATCTACAGAGTCCGCGCCGCCAGAAAGGTACTGAAAAACAGAAAGAAAAACACTGCCTATTATGTAAGGGTTCGGGCTTTTGCGAAGGATTCGGCGGGGAAGCTGGTTTATGGAAAATACAGTGCCCCGAAAAGAATTTTTTTAGGAAAAGAAAGGTAGAGAGGAGAAGGTAGGATGAGAAGGAAACGCATACTTGCCGCAGTTCTGGCCGTCTTGATGGGAGTTTCGGCTGTGCCCGCCACAAATTTTGCGCAGACCTTGCCTGTGGAGGCTGACAGGGAGTTTTCTCTTCAGTCAGCCCCGGACCAGGAGGAATGGGAAAAGCTTAAGATTGTTTTTCCCACGGGCGCGGCGCAAAAAGGGAGCAACGACGGGACGCCTATGGGGAATGGAAGATTTGGAGTCAAACAGGATGGTTTGGTGGAACAGGAAGTATTTCAGTTAAATCACAAGGGCTTCTGGTCCGGGGATCCGAAGTTGATTGAAGATTTAAGCAGCGGGAAAGAAGAGGATGAGGCGGGACATGCCTCCACTCCTTCTGAGCGCCTGGAAGGATTTCATCAAACACAAAAACTTTTAAAGGAAGCTTATTCGGAAGGCCTTACGCAGGAGGAACGGCTTTCCAAGATGTATGAGGTGGAAGAAGCGACGAAAGAGATGTGGGGTGCCAAGTACCAGGCCACCTATTTGCCCATGGGAAACCTGCTGATTGATTTTCCGGATCTGCATGAGGATCAGATTCAAAACTACGAACGCATGCTGGACATAGACGGAGCTACGTCAAATGTCGCCTTTGAACAGGACGGAGTCACCTATTACCGTCAGGCGTTTACCAGTTATCCGGACAATGTCATGGTGATCCGGCTGTGGAATGATCAGGACAAGGAGATGAATATCAGCGCTTTTATGGAACTGCCCTCAGAAATGAAAGGAAAGTCCGAACGGAATCAGAGCTGGATTGATCTTGAGAAAAACGAGGTGGTGATGACCGGGCGGGCGCCTGTTGAGAAATTTAAAAGCGTTGCAGATCAGTGGTATGAGGACCGGGGAGTTACCTTTGAAGCAAGGGCTAAGGTAGTCGCGGACGGCGCGGATATAAAAGAAGAGAACGGCAAGCTTAAGGTTTGCGGCGCAAAAGAAATTTTTCTGATTTTCAGCTGTGAAACCACATATAAGGATCCGATAACCGATCCGGAAGAAAGCGGGATTGACGTAACGAAGTGCGTCAGGGAAGCTATTGACCGCGCGGCCAAACAAACCTACGAAGAATTGCTGACAACCCATCAGGAAGATTACCGTTCTCTTTTTAGGAGACTGTGGATTGATATGGACGGGGAGGAGATCTTAACAAACAGGGGGGATGCCACGCCATGGGAATATGCCAGACATTACCAGTATAGCCGTTATATTATGATCTGCTCAGAGCGTGAGGGTACCGGGAACATTCCCCATGGCCTGAGAGGAATCTGGAATCCATCCTGGAACCCGCCAAATGAAAATGCCTATTTTCTAAATGAGAGCGTACAGAAGTTTCACAACATTGTGGGGCCTGGCAATCTGACAGATACGGCAAGTCCCTATTATGAGTGGATGGGCTATCTGGCCAATCCAAAAACCGGTGGAAAGACGGCTAAGGAGAGCTTCGGAGTCGAAAATGCTTGGTGCGTTGGGCACAGCGCAGACGTGTGGTGCAAAACGGATTTATATGGAGAAAATACGGACTGGGGAAACTGGAATGGAGGCGGTATCTGGTTAATGAACGACCTTTATACAGCCTACGATTTTACCCAGGATCTTTCTTTCCTGGAAACCTATTATCCGGTTTTGGAAGGGGCCGCCCGCTTTGCATTGGAGAATATGATTCAGGTGGACGGCACACAGGGAGAGCTTAAAGATTACTGGGTCGTTGCGCCTGCCCAGTCACCGGAACACTGGTATAAGACAAATGGGGCTAAGATCAGCGGCGTGGATATCGCCACAGCATGTGATACGCAACTTTACCTGAACCTTTTTCATATCATGGAGCTGGCAGCGAAGGAGCTTGAGGACGCGGGCCTTGGCAGTTTGACGGATCAGGAATTGCTGGAGAAGGTCAAGACCAGAAAAGAGCAGATGATGCCGTTGGAGATGTTTCTGGATGAGAATGGGCGGATGAAGGAATGGTACAATGAATACGAAACCGGAGAAACGTGGCATCGCCATGCCAGCCACCTGTTAGGGCTGATCCTGGGTTATACAGGCATTTCAGAAGTGACGACTCCCGAGATCTTTGAAGCAGAGAAAAAGGAATTGCAGAGGCTGACGCAGGATGGGGGCGGAATGCATCCCGATCCGGCAATGATGTTTGTGGCGGCCGGCATGCCCTCCACAGGTATGACAAAATTTACCCGCGGTCTGATCGGAACGGAGACCGATGAAAGCCAGATGGGCGGAGAGTGGGGAAATATTGCCTCCGCTCCAATTGGGGCAGCCATCGGGGAAGCCTTGCTGGATAGCCGAAACGGCGTGCTGGATATTTTGGATAATCTTCCGGAGGAATGGAAAAGCGGAAAAATTTCAGGAATTTGCGCCAGAGGAGGATATCAGCTGAGTATAGAGTGGAAGGATGGAAGCCTTGTAAAATGTGTGATCGATTCCCCAACCGGAGAAACCCCTTTGGTTCGTTATCAGGGAAAAGGAATTTGTCTGGCAACGGATGAGCGTTTTGTGGTAAACCGGGCCAAAGTTTCTCTGGAGGAGTTAGTCCGGGAAGCAAAAGAAAAGCTGGGGCAGACTTATTATACAGAAGCGTCCAGACAGACTTTGCAGGAGAGACTGGAAACGGAGAACTATGATCAGATTTCAGATGCCCTGCTTGCTCTTGTGCCTGATGGCATAGAGGTGCGGGTAACGGCAGATCAGTCCGTGTTAACGCAGGAGGGTGAGAAGGTGCAGCTGAGCGCTGCCTGCGATGAAGAAGATCCTGAATTTTACTGGACTATCACAGATGCGGATGGTTCAGAAACCGAGGCGGCCACCATTGACCAGGAAGGCGTGGTCACAGCCCGCAGATCCGGAACCGTCATAGCCAGAGCCATGCTAAAGGACGGATCCTGCTCCACCGGAAGCATGGAGTTGACCATTGAATTGCCAACTGAGGAATACGATGACCGGGATGAAGGGATTATCTATGAAGGAACCTGGG
The DNA here is from genome assembly GCA_902476645.1 of uncultured Lachnospiraceae bacterium. Classification (GTDB taxonomy): domain Bacteria; phylum Bacillota; class Clostridia; order Lachnospirales; family Lachnospiraceae; genus CABSEG01. The sequence goes on from CABSEG010000018.1 coordinate 33,836, forward strand.
TGACCTACGACGGACAGCCCGCCCACCGAAACGGAACCGTTACATACACAACAACTACCGGTTCTTTTGCGTCCTTTACCTTCAATGGCACGGGAGTTGAGTTTATTACCACTGCAGGGGGGCATACCGGAACGGTAGACATTAAGATAGATGGTCAGACGGTTGCGGAAAACTTATATTTAAACAGAGATTCTTTTGGCGGCCAGGGAGGATTCCAGTTTCAGGCATTCGAAGCGGACGGTTTGCCGAGGGGGGAACATACGATTGAAGTGATCGCAAAAGAAACGGATGGAGTACAAAAGCAGGTGGATATTGACGCTTTTATCGTACACAGAGCCATGGACATTGTGACGGAGAAGCTGCCGGAGGGAACCGTAAATAAGCCATATAGAGCGGTCTTGCAGGGCTCCGGGGCAAATCCTGTTTCGTGGAACATCGAAGGGACGCTCCCGGAAGGCTTATCTTTGGAGGATAACGTCATTACCGGAATTCCGGTAAAAGCAGGAAGCTATACGTTTACGGTAAAAGCCAGCAATGGGGCAGATCCGGATGTCGCAAAAGAATTCACGATTCTGGTAAGAGACCTGCCCTTGGAGGAAGGAAGCCTGCAAGCTCTGGAAGAGATGATTCAAATGGTGCAAGAGAAGCTTGAGCAAGGTTACAGCCAGGATATTACCCAGAGTATACAGGCCCTTTTGGAGGAGGCACGCCAAGATTGCAGCGACCCTCTTCTTACACAGGATGAGGCAGATGCGCTTTTAGAGAAGCTTCAGGAAGCGTATAAAAAGCTGCAGGAGCTGGATGGGCAAAAGGAGCAGGAGCAGAATCAGGAGCCTGCCGATACCCCGGAGGGAGACACCTCCTAAAAACCGGAAAACGATGCCAGACAGCCTGCCCAGACAACGCCACAGGCACAGACCAGTCAGCAGAAGACAGAATGGAAGAAGGGCAGCCTGTTTAGGGCAGGAAAGCTGTACTATCGGGTTCTTTCAAAGAAGCATGTGGCCGTGGCAAAACCGGTTCGAAAAACTTACACATCTCTTGTGATTCCAGCCACTGTGAAGAAGAATGGCAGGACCTATCAGGTGACGGAGATCGGAAATGGAGCTTTCAGGGGAAATAGGAAACTCAGGAAGATTACCATCGGGAAAAACGTGAGGAAAATCGGGAAAAAGGCCTTTTATGGAGACCGGAAATTAGAAAAAATCAGAATCAAATCGGTGAAACTGAAAAAGGCCTATAAAGACAGTCTGAAGGGGATTGCCAAAAAGGCAGTAATCAATGTGCCAAATCAGAAGGTGAAAGCTTACCGGAAGATGCTTTTTCTGAAGAAAAGCAGGAAAACCGTACGGTAAAACAAAAAGGCCGTCGTCCATTGTGACTTTATGATAACAGTCAGACGGATGGCGGGCATATCCAAATCGCTTATTGGCCGAGAAAATATCAGGAGACCACACAAGACAGAAAGGAAGAAAGGAGCGGCTTGCAAGGTGACATAGAGAACCATGTCATTTTGCAAAGCCGCTTTTTATTTCCGCGAGCAACGAGCCAAGCAGCCATGCTTGCATCGGGGTATTTGACTTAGCAATATAATTAAAAAGTGCAAAAAAATGGTGTATCTTTACTAAAAATTAGACTATTTCTCTGAAAGAAGATTAAGTATAATAATTTGTATGGATAAAACGAACAAAAAATATTGCAGAATACTTGAACTCCCAATGGATTTTGCCGGAGAGAGGCAAGCAGGTCTGCAAACAAAAAGAAAGGAGATACTTATGAAGAGAAGTCTGAAAATCTGGCTGTTGTTTCTGGTTCTGATAACCGGACTTTTGCCCTTAACAGCCTTTGCTCAGGAAAACAGCCGGGAAAAGCTGAATTTTAACCAGGGCTGGAAGTTTGTAAGAGGCAACATCCAGGAAGCTATTCAGGTGGATTATCCTATGGAAGAACTGGAGCGGTGGGAGAGCGTAAATCTGCCCCACACGGTCCGGGAGGAGCCCTATAACAACAGCGGGGGCGTCAACTACCAGGGAGAGGCCATGTACCGGAAGCATTTTAGCCTTTCGGAAGAGTACGAAGGAAAGAAACTGTACATTGAGTTTGAAGGGGTGATGGGAGTCACCGACGTATGGGTGAACGGAGAGCACCTGCAGGGAAAGATGGCGGCCAAGACCGGGGAAAACACCCAGTACGGAGGCTATTTACCCTTTATCCTGGACGTGACCGATGTGGTACACTGTGACGGAGAGTACAATGTGATCACTGTACTGACGGACAACAGTGATAACGAGACGGTTCCTCCGGGAAAACCTCAGTCTCAGCTGGATTTTACGTATTTTGGAGGCATTTACCGAAACGTATGGCTGGAGGCAACCGATCCGGTACATATCACCGATGCGGTGTATGAAGACATCGTGGCGGGAGGCGGCATCCTGGTGGAGTATCCCCAGGTATCCAAAGAGTCGGCCACCGTATCCGTGCAGACCCATGTACGAAACGAAAGCGATGAGGCACAGGAGGTGACTTTAAAGACCCAGCTGGCAGACGCGGACGGAAACATTGTACAGACGCAAAGCGACGTTTATACGATTTCCGGAGACGGGGAAAACACATTTCAGCAGGAGCTTATCGTGTCCAATCCCAACCTCTGGAATCTGGACAGACCTTATCTGTATAAGCTGATCTCCACGGTTCTGGTGGACGGCAGGGAGCTGGACTGCCAAGAGACGAAGATCGGCATCCGGAAGATCACCATGAATAAGGATACAGGACTTCTGATCAACGGGGAGCATGCAGGCTTTCTCTCAGGGGTCAACCGTCATCAGGAGTACCCTTATGTGGGCTATGCGGCATCCTCCAACATGCAGAGACGGGATGCCATCAAGTTTAAAAACGCGGGTTTTAACATCGTTCGGACTTCCCACACGGTGCAGTCTATAGATTTTATCGAGGCGTGTGACGAGCTGGGCATTCTGGTTATGGAATGTGTGCCGGGATGGCAGCACTGGTCCAGCGACCCGCTATTTGGACAGAGGGTCAAAAATGATATCCGTCAGATGGTGAGAAGGACGAGAAACCACCCGTCCATTCTATGCTACGAGATCTCTTTAAATGAAAGTCCGGGAGTGCCGGCAAACTTTACCAACGAGTGCAATGATATTGCAAAGGAAGAGCATCCGGATCTTTTTACTTCTGCAGAGAATCCACACAATGGGGCCAATTCTGATATCCTGTACGGAACTCCCTCTGAGGTGGCAGGATGGTCGGATACGGCCATGTCTCTGATTCGAGAATACGCGGATTACTGGTATGAGCAGACCGGCGTGTTTACGGATAAGGCCCGCGTGACCAGAGGTCCGGGAAGCTTTTATCCTGGCGGAGAGGGAGCCATGGTGATTCAGGCCCAAAATGCCCTGTGGAATGGGTACACTTTTGTGGGAACGGGAAGTATTTCTCTTTCTGAGGGCATAAAAAATTATGTGGACAGCAATCATCGTTTTATCGGCGTGGAAAAATGGATCAGCATTGATCATAACAGGGGAAGCGGGGGAAGCTATAATACCATGTCTCCCTGCGGCGCATGGGATCTTTTGAGGATTCCAAAGTACATGTATTATGGCTATGAGAGTCAGAGACCTTTGGAGAAGAACGCTTACCTGGAGGCGAAGGGAGTGGAAACCGGAGCATCCATTTTTATTGCCAGCAGCTGGAGCGAGACAGCCCCGGTGGTAGATAAGTCCCAGGAACAGATCGGGACCGATGAGGAAAGAATCATCCATGTGTACAGCAATGCGGACAGGATGCGGCTGTCTGTGATCGGACAGGACGGGGAAACTCTGTGGACGGCCACACAGGATCCCTATGAAGGAGGTACGGCTTCCTACCTGGAACATCCGCCGTTTATTTTTGAGGAAGTTCCTTATACACAAGGGTCTTATTTGAAAGCCGAAGGTTTAAGCGAGGACGGACAGGTTTTGATGAGCCAGGAGCGCCATACGGCAGGAGAGCCTGCAAAACTGAAGCTGGAGGCAGATTTCTGCGGCATGGATCTGGTGGCGGACGGTTCCGACCAGGTGATGGTCTACGCCTATGTGCTGGATGAAGATGGAAATCTATGTCAGGAGGCGGATAATCGGCTCTACTTTACCGTTGAGGGAGAAGCGGCCATTGTTGGCGATGGAGATAAACGGGTAAACTCCAACCCCATCAACGCAGAGGCAGGCATCACCGGCATCATGCTTCGTTCCTCCAAGACGGCGGGAGAGGTGAAGATTAAGGTACGGGCAGAGGGATTGGAGGAGCAGGAGCTTACCATTCAGACCGTTCCCCTGACGCAAAAGACCGTGGAATACGAAGAAATTGCCCAGGGTCCTTCCATGGAATATCGCTCCATGTATTTGACGGAGAAAGAAGAAATCCTGGAAGGAAACGACATGCCCGCCATCACCAAGGGGGATGTAACCGTGGGAGATACCACCTATGAGAATAGTATCCAGGTAAAGAATATGGTGCATATCAACTATGACCTTGCCGGAAAATACAGCCGCTTTACAGCCACAGCGGCTCTGGAGGATGCATCACTGTCTCCCAACGGGGCAGTCTTTAAGGTCTATACAGATGGAACTTTATGCTATATGAGCCAGCCGGTGACCGCCGGGGTGGCAGACATTGATATTGACGTTACGGGATGCGAGACGCTGACCTTGGTTGCCCAGGATGTGTCCGGCATCAATACGGGAAAGATGCTCTGGCTGTCTCCTTATGTATATGAAGGTTCCACACCGCTGGATGAGAGTGAGCTAAAGGAAAATCTGGCTTTGGGCAAATCAGCCAGCGCTTCCAGCTCCGATGAAGGAACCTCTCCGGATGGTGCCGTAGACGGGAGCATGGACACCCTGTGGAGAAGCAGCGAAGCGGTGACGGAAGGAGCGCCCCAGTCCTGGACGTTAGATTTGGGAACCCCGAGGGATATCCGAAACGTCAGACTGGCTGTGGAGCAGGATTATCTTAGATGTACCTATCAGATTTTGACATCCTCAGACGGCTCAAAATGGGATTTGCAGGCGGAAGGAGCGAAAACGGCGCATTCCAACAATGTGGAAGATGTATTCACAGCCCGGAATGTGCGCTATATAAAAGTAGAATTTACAAAAGTAGAATCCACTCAGGGGGAGGGAGAGGGCAGAGAGCCCAAGGCCTCCATTATAGAATTTGAAGTATATCCGGACAAGGGCGTGGAAACCGTGACGGATTACAATTTAAAAGGAATTGAAATCGCGGGCAAAGATTTTGCGTTCTCTCCATCCAAGACTCAGTATGAACTGGCCTTGGATGGCTTTGAGAAAGATTTTTATGTGCGGGTGCTTCCGGCCAATCCGGAGTCAACCGTCACCATCAACGGAAAGACGGCTCCAGAGGCACTGGAGACGGATTTATCCCTGGTGAGATGGCAGACCACAAAGCTGACAGAAGATCAAACGATCGTTGTGGAAGTCACATCCCCGGATGGAAAGGGAAAGAAGGACTATACCTTCCGGTTTATCAAAACCGGAGAGAAAGAAGAAGCCTACGATGCCGTGAAGGCCTTTGTGCCCGGAGTAAACGGAGCGAACCAGTGGAGCTACCAGGTGCTGAATAAATCGGATGGAAGGATTCAGAATCTGGAAAATGATACCTTTACCTGCGTACAGGGAGAGAACGCCTGGAGCGCAGAAGCGGAATGGCTGTATTCCGGGCCCAGGTACATGCATCCCAGGGACGACATGAGCGCGGTGAGAACCTTTACGGTGCCTAAGGACGGAATCATCCGCTACCAGGCCAAAATTGAAAAATTTGCCAACCAGCCGGGACAGGTCAGCTTTGTTCTCCAAAAGGACGGCGTAAAAATATGGCCAAGCCAGCAGAATGAGATGGTGGTAAATTCCGGAGACGTGGTAGATATCGACTTGCAGGTGGTAGTAAAAGCCGGAGAGCAGCTTCAGCTTGTCATGGATTCCTATGGAGGCAATGGAGGAGATGCCACAGGCGTTTTGACTACCGTCAGCTATCCGGAGCATGTGGCTTTGGAAAATGCGGCCATAGAAGGACCGGAGCTGCTGCTTCGAAGGGATGAAGAACCCATGAAGGCAGCCCTGAAGGTCAAGGCTCAGACAGAGCTGGGACAGGAAATTGAGGGCCTTACCTTTGACTGGCAGATTAAGAGTCCGGCGGAGGGGATTTCCATCAGTCCGGAGGGAGTTCTCACTGTAGAAAATGCAGCCGGCATCCATCAGGTGACGGTGCAGGCTCTGTATCAGGACGAGGTAATCGCAGAGAAGACGCTGCGGCTCGTTGAGGGAGAGGAAACCTGGCTGTCCGATCTGGAATGGGAGGATGGAGCCACCTGCGGAGGAGGAATGCAGTTACAAAAGGATCACAGTGTGGACGGAAATCCGCTGCGCCTGGCCGACGAAAGCGGAGAGCCGGTCACTTATGAAAAGGGAATCGGAACCCATGCGCCTTCTAAGATTGTATATAATATAGAAGGGAAAGACTATGACGTCTTCTATTCCAGAGTAGGGATCGATTATGAGAAATATCTGTACGAAGATGGAGCTGACGCGAAAGTCAGCTTCCAGGTGTACTTTGACGGAGAGCAAGATAAACCAGCCTACGACAGCGGCGAGATGATCTATAATACATCCCAGAGGGAGGTGTGCATTCCTATTCCGGAGGACGCAAAAACCATTACCCTGTATGTGGATGCGGGAGAGGTTGATTACAGTGACCATGCGGACTGGGCAGACGCCAGATTTATCCGGACTAAACAGGCCCATGTGGAAGCGCTGGAGGATATGATTGTTCTGGCGGAAGAAAAGCTGACGGGAGATTATGAAGAAGAATTGCTTTATCAGCTTAAAGAAGCGATTGCCTTAGCACAGACTTTAACACAGGATCGATTTGCAGTACAGGAAGAGGTCGATCAGGCGCTGGCTGATTTGCAGGCCATCTGTGAAGAGCTGGCAGCCATCGATGAACAGCGGGAACAGGATCGTCTGGCGGCAGAGGCAGTGGAGCAGGCTATCC